>JANMXG010000060.1:0-31395 GCA_031394235.1 Betaproteobacteria bacterium | reverse complement strand
GCCATCCGCGCGATCCTGAAAGAAGTGGGCAGCGAGATCCCGGTGCAGCTGTGCGGCGGCATCCGCGACCTGGACACTATCGAGCGCTACCTGGACGACGGCATCAGCACCATCATCATCGGCACCGCTGCGGTCAAGAGCCCGGGCTTTCTGCGGGACGCCTGCACCGCTTTTGGCGGCCACATCATCGTCGGGCTGGACGCCAAGAACGGCCTGGTCGCCACCGACGGCTGGAGCAAGCTCACCGGCCACGAGGTGATCGACCTGGCCAAGAAGTTCCAGGACTACGGTGTCGAGGGCGTGATCTACACCGACATCGGCCGCGACGGCATGCTCACCGGCATCAACATCGAGGCCACCGTCAAACTGGCGCAAGCGCTCACCATCCCGGTGATCGCCTCGGGCGGGCTGTCCGACATCACCGACATCGAGCGCCTGTGCGCGGTCGAGTTTGAGGGTATCTCGGGTGTGATCTGCGGCCGGTCCATTTACTCCGGCGCGCTGGACTTTGCCGCGGCCCAGCGGCGGGCAGACGAACTGGCGGTGTGAGCGGCCAGCCAGCAGGCCCTACGCCCCTTGCCGCACAGGCCGCGGCTGACCATCAAGCCAACTGACGACGCTTGGCGGCCCAGCCGATCAAGCCCAGGCCACACAGCATCAGTGCGTAGGTACTGGGCTCGGGTACCGGGACCAGAAAGCCCCGAATCTCGCCGCCAGAATAGACCCCTGGGGTGTGAATGTTCACATAAGCCTTGCCTGCCTGTACGCCCGCCAGCAGGGAGGAAAAGTTGGTGACCGGCATCGTGAAGGTGTTGGTGTACTGACCCGAGGTTCCAGTGGCAAGGCCTGTGAAACCGAGCGCAACGCTGGCGCTGCCCGTGCCGGGCGATGCGGTACAGCAATGAATGTGGTTGCCCGACATGCTGGCGGCGATACCGCTGAACGTCTCGTCGACGGCAACGGTAAACGCAACATCATCGAAGGTGACGCTGGCCGATCCGGTAGCCAGCGACGTTGGCGTCGGTTCGCCAAGGCTGGACAAGGTCGTACCGAACTGAAAAGTGGTGGCAGCGGCCGGCGCGGCCAAGCTGACAGCCAGTGCACCGGCAGCGGCCAGCAGTGGCAGGGATTGACGGGTCATTGCAAAGTACTCCTGAAAGTGGAAAGTGGACAGCGATGGAGGCGTTGGGGCTTCCCACTTGAGACTACGTTTTAAACCGTGACGAAATTCCGTTATCGTTTCCCGGTACTCACTTCAAACAAGGGGGCGGGTCAACCCGCAGCAAACACCATGCTCGCCAAACGCATCATTCCCTGCCTCGATGTCACTGGCGGCCGAGTCGTCAAGGGGGTCAACTTTCTCGAATTGCGTGATGCTGGCGACCCGGTCGAGATCGCCGCCCGCTACAACGAGCAAGGCGCCGACGAGCTGACCTTCCTCGACATCACCGCCACCAGCGACGGCCGCGACCTGATCCTGCACATCATTGAGGCGGTAGCCTCGCAGGTCTTCATCCCGCTCACCGTGGGCGGTGGCGTGCGCACCGTGGCCGATGTGCGGCGCCTGCTCAACGCCGGCGCGGACAAGGTCAGCTTCAATTCGGCGGCCATCGCCAACCCGCCGGTGATCCAGGAAGCCTCGGCCAAATACGGTGCGCAGTGCATCGTGGTGGCGATCGACGCCAAACGCCGGGCCGGTAACGACCTGGCCCTGCGCGGCCCCGGCTGGGATGTGTACAGCCACGGCGGCCGCAAGAACATGGGGCTGGACGCGGTGGCCTGGGCCCGCCAGATGGCCGAGTTTGGCGCCGGCGAGATCTTGCTCACCAGCATGGACCGCGACGGCACCAAGATCGGCTTCGACCTGGCCCTGACCCGCGCTGTCAGCGACGCTGTGCCGGTGCCGGTGATCGCCTCGGGCGGGGTCGGCGCACTGTCGCACCTGGCCGAGGGCATCCAGATCGGCGGCGCGGACGCGGTGTTGGCGGCCAGCATCTTTCACTACGGCGAGTTCACCGTCGGCCAGGCCAAGGCCGTGCTGGCCCATCACGGCATCCCAGTGCGCCTGTAAATCCACCGCCCACCCCAACCCGCCCTCCCGCCGTGAACCAGCCCCTGAGCAAGTCCGCGCCCAAAAGCGCCAAGCCCCGCATTGCACCGGCAACCCAGCCCAAGTCGCGCGGCAAAATGATCGCCAAACCGGCCGTGGCCGCCCCGGCACCTGCGCGCAGCAAGACCCCCAACGAAGTGCGGCTGATCGGTGGCCAGTTGCGGCGCAGCAAGCTGCCGGTGGCCAACCGGCCGGGCCTGCGGCCCACGCCTGATCGGGTGCGCGAGACCCTGTTCAACTGGCTGGGCGCGGACATGTCGGGCTGGCGCTGCCTGGATGCGTTTGCCGGCAGCGGCGCGCTGGGTTTCGAGGCGGCATCCCGCGGCGCGGCCGACGTGCTGCTGCTCGAGCGTGACGCCAGCCTGGTAGTCAGCCTGCGCGCCAGCCAGCAACGCCTGAAAGTTGAAAACCTGCGGGTCGAGGCCTTCGATGCGCTGGTGTGGATGGCGCGCTGCGCGCCCGCCTGCTTCGAATTGATTCTGCTGGATCCGCCCTTTGATACCGACCTGCTGCCCCGTGCGCTGGCCGTGGCCGCGCCGCTGGTGGTCGAGGGCGGACTGGTCTATGCCGAATCCGCCACGCCGCTGAATGACACCGACCTGCCCTCCGGCCTCGCCGTTTTCAAGCACGGCCGCGCCGGTTCGGTGCACTATCATTTGCTGCGGCGCAACAGTCCGACCTCCGAATAACGCGCGCGCTAGGAGACGATCTTGACCCAGGCCAAGTTCATTACTGCGGTATATCCCGGCACCTTCGACCCGATGACGCTGGGCCATGAAGACCTGATGCGCCGGGCATCTCAGCTGTTCGACAAGCTGCTGCTCGCCGTGGCGGTGGGCCACCACAAGCGCACCATGTTCACCATCGACGAGCGGCTGGACATCGCGCGCGCGATCGCCAAGCCCTACCGCAACATCGAGGTGGTGGCGTTTCGCGGCTTGCTGCGCGATTTTGTCGTGGGCAACAACGGCAACGTGGTGGTGCGCGGCCTGCGTGCGGTCAGCGACTTCGAGTACGAGTTTCAGATGGCCGGCATGAACCGCCAACTGATGCCGGAAGTCGAAACCCTGTTTCTGACGCCGTCCGACCAGTACCAGTTTGTCAGCGGCACGTTTGTGCGCGAAATTGCCACGCTGGGCGGCGATGTGTCCAAGTTTGTCGCCCCGTTGGTGCTGGACCGCCTGAAAGAACGCGTGGCACGCCAGCCCAGCGACGCTTGATCATGGCGACGAAGGCGTTGGGCAACAACAGTCGGGCGTACATATGGCACTCATGATCACCGACACGGGCGGCGGGAATCGGCAACGCCTGCGTTGCCCCGCCGCACGCGCCCGAGGCCTGCCAGCCGAGGGCGTATTCGTCGGAATTCAGGAGGGCCTATGGCACTCATGATCACCGACGAATGCATCAACTGCGATGTCTGCGAGCCTGAATGCCCGAACCAGGCCATCAGCATGGGCGACGAGATCTACCAGATCGACCCCGGCAAGTGCACCGAATGCGTCGGGCATTTTGACGAGCCGCAGTGTGTGCAGGTCTGCCCGGTGGCGTGCATCCCGGTCGATCCGCAGCGGGTGGAGACACGCGAGGTGTTGTGGTTCAAGTACCAGCGGCTGATCGCCGGCGCCGCAGCCTGAGACTGGGGTCAGCGCGGTGCCGACGCCGGCTGGGCCGGCTTCTTTGGTTTCTTGTGGGCAGACGGGTGGGGCTTGGACGCCGCCTTTGCGGGCGGGTGCGCCGCCACCGGACCCAGGTTGGCCGCGCCGCCCTTGGGCGCAGCCCGCTCGTCGGCCATGCGCTGGGTCCGCATCTGACGCGCCAGCGCGGCGTCGCGCCCGCTGGCCTCACGCGCCTCGCGTTGCTGCGCCACGCTGCGCGGGTCGGCCACATCCAGCGCCGTGCTGCCCGGGCACGGCTGGGCCGAATAGCTGCTGCCGCAGCGGTAAACCGGTGCATCGGCGGCCAGCGCGCCTGACCCGGCACTGACCATGCAGACCAGCAGCGATGCGGTGAACCCTCGAGACAACGCTGCGCCAGCCTGCGGCGATGCTGGACATGACAATACGGGGCGCAAGCGCATGCGAGCTACTCCTGGGGTTGCGGCGGTGGCAGGACGGGCGGCTCATTGCCCTGCGCGGTTGGGGGCTCAACCGGCGGGCGCGGTGGCGGCTTGGGACGCGGCGGCTTGGCGTGGATCTTCATCATCGCCCGGTCCATGGTGCCGGCCAGCAGCAGGGGCAGGGTTTCGACCGAATCGGCAACACACTTGTCGATCGCCAGCCGATCGTCCAGGGGTGGACGGCGCAGTACCCAGTTGGCCACTTCCGCCCGGTCACCCGGATGGCCGATGCCGATGCGCAGGCGCCAGAAGTCAGGCGAGCCCAGTTGCGCCAGGATGTCCTTCAAGCCGTTGTGCCCGGCTGCCCCACCGCCCTGCTTGAGTTTCATCTGGCCCGGCGCCAAATCCAGCTCGTCATGCACCACTAGGATTTCGGCGGGCGCCAACTTGTAGAAACGCGCCAGCGGTCCGACCGATTTGCCCGACAGGTTCATGAAGGTCATCGGCTGCAGCAACCAGACCGGCCCCTCGGGCAGCGCCAGCCGCGCCAGCAGGCCGTGGTAGTTGCGGTCGAAGCTGAGCGACGCGCCCAGCTGGCGCGCGGCAGCTTCCACCCACCAGAAACCGGCGTTGTGGCGGGTGTGCTCGTATTCGGGGCCGGGGTTGCCCAGGCCGACTATCAAACGGATCATCGCGGCGATTATCCCGGTGGCCGCAGGCTGGTGCGCGCGCCATCGGCCAGCGCTCGACCGATGCGGTCCAGCGCGCTGGCACGCAGCGGCAACGGCGCACCAGCGCCCTCACTGCCCAGCAGTCGCCATTGGTGCCAGTGCAGCCGCACGTCGACAAACACCTCGGCATGAACCGCCGCCAGCGCGCCGGTGGCCAGTGCCGCCAGCACCATCTGCTCGGGCAGGACCGCCAAGCCCCAGCCCATCTGTGCTGCCCGGGCATGGGCCTCGGTGGACGGCACATGGCGCTCGGCCAGCCGCGCGTCCACCACGCCGAAGGCCTGCTGCACCCAGGCCGACGCCATGTCGTCCTTGCGGTTGAAAACCAGCCACGGCAGCTTGGCAAAGTTGGCCCGGTTCAAGCCCTGCGGCAACGCCTGCGCGATGAAGGCGGGGCTGGCAACAGCGATGTAGCGCATGCAGCCCAGCACTGTGGCGCTGCAGCCGCGCAGGGGCTCGGACACGGTGCTGACACAGCCCAGCACCGCGCCCTCGCGCAGGCTCTGGTGGGTGAAGTCCTGGTCATCGACCACCAGTTCCAGACCATAGCCCTGACGCTGGCCGTCGTGCACTACCGGGTCCAGCGCCGGCAGCACCCAGGTGGCCAGACTGTCGGCGTTGACGGCAATCGCCAGGCGCTCATCGTGCGCCAAAGTGGCACCCAACTCGCGGGAGATGTCAGCCCGCATCGCCTGCATCTGGCGGGCATAGCGCAGCAGCACCTTGCCAGGTTCGGTCAAGCGCAGCGGGCGGGAACGCACCACCAACAGCCGGCCCAGACCGGTCTCCAGCGCGCGCAGGCGCTGCGACACCGCGGACTGCGTGATCGCCAATTGCTGCGCCGCCCGGTCGAAACTGCCGGCATCCGCCAGGGCGGCCAGGCATTCCAGCGCAGCGGGGTCGAAAGCGTTCATGTTCGGTCCGACTGTAATGCCGGGCGCACGGCCAGGCCGCACCACATCGGCAGCGGTACCGGCGAAACCGTCAGGCGTAAAAAAGCCCCGCCGGGGCGGGGCTTGCAGCCGACGCAACCTGTGTCAGGCTGCGGCCAGGCCCTACTTCTTGGCGGCCGGGGTCTTGGCAGCGGCCTTCTTGGCGGCGGCCTTCTTGGCCGGCACGGCTTCGACCGGTGCGACTTCTTCTTCGACCTTCGGCGCTGTGGCGGCGACGATCACCGGGTTGTTCTTGCCATGCTTGACGAACTTGATGCCCTCAGGCAGCACCAGGTCGGACGCATGCAGCGACTGGCCCTTGACCAGGCCGGCCAGGTCCACCGCGATGAACTCGGGCAGCGCGGTGGCCAGGCACTCGATCTCGACTTCGGTCGAGACGTGCGCCACCAGGCACTTGTCGGTCTTGACG
Organism: Betaproteobacteria bacterium; assembly: GCA_031394235.1. Lineage (GTDB taxonomy): Bacteria > Pseudomonadota > Gammaproteobacteria > Burkholderiales > Burkholderiaceae_C > Pseudaquabacterium. The sequence continues at coordinate 25,133 of JANMXG010000060.1, read as the reverse complement.
GCGACCGAGTTTTCTTCGCCCGAGAAGTGCAGCGGCACCTTCTTGCGGATACGGGTGGTTTCGTCGACGCGCTGAAAGTCAACGTGCAGCACTTGTTGCTTCCAGGGGTGCATCTGGAAGTCGCGCAGCAGCACTTGCTGCTTGGTCTCGCCCAGGTCCATCTCCAGGATGGAGCTGTGGAAGGCTTCCTTCTTGAGCGCGAAGTACAACGCGTTGTGGTCCAGCTCGATCATCTGCGGTTCGCCGGCGCCAAAAACGATGCCAGGCACCTTGCCCGAGATGCGCAGGCGGCGGCTCGCTCCGGTCCCCTGCAGATTGCGCTCGAAAGCGGTGAAGTTCATGGTTGCTCCATGGGTGGTGTCCGCGACCAGACACCGGGGTTGAACAGCCTTGCGGCTGCCGAAAAGCCGCCAGGCTCGTGCGCCGGGTGGCCCTGCACCACCGGCGGCAAGGGCGCAGCGCCCCGGCCACCTGCAGCGTCAGAAATTGCTGTTTTGCTCCGCAAAGAGCGAGGTCACTGACTCACCGTCCGAGATGCGGCGGATTGTCTCGGCAAACAAGAAGGCCACCGACAACTGGCGGATCTTCTTGCAGGCTTTTGCCGCATCGGACAACGGGATGGTGTTGGTGATCACCACCTCGTCGAGCTGGCTATTGGCGATACGCTCGACCGCCGGGCCCGACAGGATCGGGTGGGTGCAGTAGGCAAACACCCGCTTGGCGCCCCGCTCCTTGAGCACCTCGGCGGCTTTGACCAAGGTGCCGGCGGTGTCGATCATGTCGTCCATGATCACGCAGTTGCGGCCATCGATTTCGCCGATAACGTGCATCACCTCGGACACGTTGGCCTTGGGCCGACGCTTGTCGATGATGGCCAGCTCGCTGCCGAGCTGCTTGGCCAGCGCACGCGCGCGCACCACACCGCCCACATCGGGGCTGACCACCACCAGATCGGGGTAGGCCTTGCTTTTCAGGTCGGACAGCAGCACCGGCGAGGCGTAGATGTTGTCCACGGGGATGTCGAAAAATCCTTGGATCTGGTCGGCGTGCAGGTCCATCGTGAGCACCCGCTCGACACCCACGGTCTCCAGCAGGTTGGCCACCACCTTGGCCGAGATCGGCACGCGCATCGAACGTGGCCGGCGGTCTTGCCGGGCGTAACCATAATACGGAATCACCGCGGTGATGCGGCGCGCGCTGGCGCGCTTCAATGCATCAACCATGATGAGGAGTTCCATCAGATTCTCGTTGGTCGGCGCGCAAGTGCTTTGCACCACAAAGACATCACGGGCGCGCACGTTCTGGTGCACCTCGACCGTGACTTCGCCGTCCGAGAAACGGCCAACGGTGGCCTTGCCCAGCTCTACCCCCAGGCTCTTGGCCATCTCCTGCGCAAGAGCAGGATTGGCGTTGCCGGTGAACAGCACGGTGTTGAAAAGCACGGTACGTTCTCCGTCAGGCCTGCACAAACTGGGGTGGATAAGCAGCTGTTTGGCAGGGGAGGAAGGACTCGAACCCTCGCATGTCGGAATCAAAATCCGATGCCTTGACCAACTTGGCGACTCCCCTACACAGGATGAGGCTTGCGCCACACCCTCGACACTTTCAGTCGGCCCAACCAACCAGTGGATGGCGGTCCAGACTGCGGCACAACCGACCGGTCCAACTTGGCGGCAAGGGCGACATCACATCCGCCCCAGAATCCACCGGGTCCACCGAATCAATCGCGCCATAATTCTTGGCGATTCTTGAAAACACTGCGCTGCCCGAACCCGACATTCGGCTGTTGCCAAATCGTGATTCAAGCCAGCCAGCCACCAAGGCAATCTCAGGGCAACTGGCCTGTGCCGGGCCTTGCAAATCGTTCCGGCCGTACCCGGCCGAGAGTTTTCGCTTGAGCCCTGCATCTGCAAGAAAGCTCATGACTATAGCAGCTTCTGTATCTCTGGCCAAGTGTGGGCTGCCAAAAATGGCCGCTGTGGCCACTGCGGGGGCCGGCTTGACGACGGCATAGTCCTGCAGCGGCAGCGCACCGGCCGGCAGTGGGTGCAACTGCTCGCCGATGCCCTCGACAAAGGCGTTGTGGCCGCCAACAAAAAACGGCACGTCAGCGCCCAGCAGCAGCGCAATCTGCTGCAGCCGGGCCCGAGGCCAGTTCAGCCCCCACAGCCGGTTGAGCGCCAGCAAGGTGCTAGCGGCGTCCGAGCTGCCACCGCCCAGCCCGGCGCCCCAGGGCACACGCTTGTGCACCGACAGGTCGGCGCCCAGCGTGCAGCCACTGGCCTGCTGCAGCGCCCGCGCCGCGCGCAGGCACAGGTCGTCCGGCGGCAAGACCGGGCCAAGGTCGTGGCGTTGCAGCAGGCCATCCTGGCGCCGCTCGAAGTGCAGCGTGTCACACCAATCGATCAGCACAAACACCGACTGCAGCAGGTGATAACCATCCGGCCGGCGGCCCACCACATGCAGGAACAGGTTGAGTTTGGCTGGCGCCAGCACGTCGTAGATGGCCGCCAGGCTCATCCCGCCGGCTCCAGTCGCGCCCTCACGGTGACCGCGGGCGGCGCGGCGCGGCGCGCCTCGACCCAGCCCTCGGCCCAGCGCGCCAAGTCGATCTGCCAACCCAGTTGCTCAAACCCGGGCACGCCGTCGCCGCGCGCAACGGACCCGGCACCGGCCCAGGGCCGGCCCCGCAGCCAGTCAAACAATGCGGCCATCGGCACCGCCTCGCCCAATGCGGCAGTGGTGAGGCTGTCGAGATCGGGGAAGCGGGTTTCGCTGCCGGCGCTGGCCAACACCGCCTGGCCGGGCGACCACACCGCCCGCGCCAGCGTGGTGCCCAGCGGGCCGCTGAGCAGCAATTGGCCGTCGCGGGCCGAGCCTTGCAACTCAAAATCGGCGCTGATGCCACGCTCGGGCTGGCCCGCAACGCGGACCGACAAACGGCCGCTGACCGTCTGGCCTGACTCACCCGCCGGCAAGCCGACGCTGGCACAGGCTGCCAGCACCCAGGCAGACGTGGCGATGGTGGCCCACCGCGCTGCCGCGCTGGCACCGCGCAGGACGGTCGCCGACGCGCGCCCGCCCCAGCTCACAAACCGACTTTCAGCCGGGCCAGGGTCTCGCGCAGCACCTCGTTGGCAGCGTCGCGGCCGCGGGCGTCCTGCCAGACCGTGCGCGCCTCGGCCTGCAGGCCGGCGGCCCACAGCACCTCGCCCAGGTGGGCGGCGATCTCGGTGTCCGGCCGTGCGCTGTAGGCCTGACGCAGCAGGCGCAAGGCCTCGTCGCGGTTGCCCAGGCGAAACTCCACCCAACCCAGGCTGTCGGTGATGAACGGGTCACCGGGCGACAGCTCGAGCGCACGCGCGATCAGGTTGCGCGCCTCGGGCAGGCGCATGCCACGATCGGCCAGCGAGTAGCCCAGCGCGTTGTGGGCATGGGGATGGTCGGGCTTGAGCGCGATCACCCGGCGCAGCAGGCGCTCCATCTCGGCCATGCGGTCGAGTTTTTCCTCGACCATCGCCTGCTCGTAGATCAGGTCGACGTCATCCGGGAAGCGCTGGCTGGCCGTGCCCAACACCTCGGCCGCTTCACGCCAGCGCTTGACGTCGCGCAGCATCTGGGCCTCGGCCATCAGCTTGGCGCGGGCGTCGTCGCCTGTGCGCTCGGGCACAGCCTGGATCAGCGCCCTGGCCTCTTTGATCTTGCCCTGGCGGGCCAGCAGGCTGGCCCGGCGGGTCTGCACCTCCAGCGCACGCTGGGGGTTGTCCACCTTGGCCAACCAGCCCTCGGCCGCCTTGACGTCGCCACGCTGCTCGGCGGCCTGCGACAACAGCAACCAGGCCTGGGTCAGGTCGCGGGCCGCGCCGCCGGCGCCAGCCGAAATCTCGTCGTCATCGTCGTCGACAGCAGCAGAACTGTCGGCTGCGGGGGCGACAGGCTTGGAGGCTGCGTTGCCGGCACCGGCCGCACCTGGCTTCGCGGCGGTGTCCGGCGAGCCGCCGGCGGCCGTACTGGCGGTGCTCGCGGGGGCAAGTTCAACGTATTTCAGCAACGCTGTCTCGGCATCGCGCGGCTGTTTGAGTTCCAGGCGCAGGGCGCCCAGCATCAACCACGGCTCGGGGATCTGCGGCCGCTCGGTGGTCAGGCTTTCGAGCTGTCGGCCGGCGTCGGCGTAGCGCTGCGACTGCGTCAGCTGGCGCACATAGGCCATGCGCACGGCAGGCTCGGCCTCGGGGCGGGCCAGGTAATCGGTAACCACCGTCTCTGCACCGGGTGTCGCGGGCAGCATTTCCAGCGCCAGCAGTGCCGGGCCGGGGGCCGCCAGATCGTCGGCCTGTGCTGCACGGGCCAGGCCCAGCGCTTGCGGCAGGTTGCCTGCGGCCAAATGCGAACGGCCCAGCGTCACCCGGCTGGCGGTGCGGGTGCCGGGCCTGTCCAGGTAGGGCAGCACCAGCTTTTCGATGATGGACAGCGCGCGCTGGCGGTCGGCCACGCCCTGCAACACCCGCGGCAAGCCGGCGATCAGGCCCGGTTGCTCCATCAGCGGCACGCCGGCCAGCCAGGCGGCCATCGGCTCGGCGGCTTCTTCGGGCTTGTTCAGGGCCACCAGGATCTGGGCCTGGTAGCGCAGCGGCGCAACCGCGCCGGGCTTGGCATTGCGCCATGCGCGGGCGGCCTCCAGTGCCTGGTCGCCGGCGCGTGCCTGCAGTGCAATTTCGACCGCCCGCTGGTACAGCGCCTCGTCGCCGTTGCGCCGGGCGGCGTCCAGGATCACCCCAAAGGCATTGCCGGCACGGCCGGCGTTGAGTTCGAGCTCGCCGATCAGCAACTGGTAGAACAGCAACGTGTCCAGCGACGAATTGGCCAACATTGCAGGGGCGCCCACCGCACCCTTGACCACTCCAGGCTTGGTGGCCGCACCAGGGCTTGCTGGCTGCGCTGTCACCACGCCGCAGCACAACGCTGCCGCCAGAGCCGCAGCCCTGATCGGGGAAAGCCTGGCGCCCAGCACGGGCCAACTCGGGCGGGCAACTTTGCCGGTCATGAAGACTCCTGAAAACCAGATGGATTCTAGGCGGCGCCCATAATTCCCTTCGATGCCAGAACTGCCCGAAGTCGAAGTCACACGCGCTGGCCTGGCCGACCGCCTTTTAGGTGCGGAGGTGCAGTCTGCCCGCCTGGGCAAACCGTTGCGCTGGCCGTTGGGGGTTGCCCCGGACAGCCTGCACGGCCGGCGCATCGGTGCGTTGCAGCGGCGCGGCAAATACCTGTGGATGCCGCTGGGCAACGTCACCCCCTTGATGCCCGCTGTGCAAACCACGTCGGGCGCCGGGCCGTCAAACGTCGGCGAGGCCGGCGACCAGGGTGGGCTGCTGCTGCACCTGGGCATGTCCGGGTCGTTGAAACTGACAGATCCGGCCGAATTGACCGCGCTGGCCGGTGAACCCGGCCCCCATGACCATTTTGATTTGCTGACCAGCCGCGGCCTGCTGCGCCTGACCGACCCGCGGCGCTTTGGCGCCGTGGTCTGGTCGCCTGCATTGACCCAGGACCCGGCTGCCCGGCTGCTGGCCCGACTGGGTGCCGAGCCGTTCGACAGCCGCTTCACCCCGGCGTTGCTGCACGCGGCACTGCACAGCCGCAAGACCACGGTCAAGGCCGCACTGCTGGCGGGCGACATCGTTGTCGGCGCCGGCAACATCTACGCCAGTGAAGCCCTGCACCGCGCCGCCATCGACCCCCGCACCCGGTGTGACCAACTGAGCCGGCCGCGCTGCGAACGCCTGCTGGCGGCGCTGCGCCTGACGCTGGCGCGTGCGATCGAGTTGGGCGGCTCGACGCTGCGTGACTTCCGCGATGCCCATGGCATGAGCGGCGCGTTCCAGACCGAGGCGTTGGTCTACGGCCGCGAGGGCCAGGCCTGCGCCCGCTGCGGCGGCACCATCCGGCGCATCGTTCAGGGACAGCGCGCCAGCTACTTTTGCGCCGGTTGCCAACGGCGTTGAGTTGTTCACGGGGGCCCTGGCCAACTTGTCAGCAGTTGTGTACTTCGCTAGCGCCTGGGGCAAGGCCGCGCTAGGATCGATTGACACCCTGGCCGGCCTGCCTGAGCCGATGCAGGTTTGCAGATGTGCAGGTGATCCCAACCCGGCGCAGGCCGCCCGTCGCATTCCGTCCATGTCTACCGCTCTGCACAGCCACCTCGACGCCTTTGCCGCCTGGCGCTTGGCGCTTGACCGCGGCGTGTCCAAGTTGACCGCGCAACTCAGCGACAGCCGCTTGCTCGACGACGCGGCACTGGCGTTGGCCGCGTCGGTGCATCAGCGGCTGGCCACGGACAAGCTGGTACTGGCCTTTGTCGCCGAGTTTTCACGCGGCAAGTCCGAGTTGATCAACGCGCTGTTTTTTGCCGACACCGGCCGCCGCTTGCTGCCGGCCACACCCGGCCGCACCACGATGTGCCCGGTGGAGTTGGCCTGGGACAACCAGCAGGCCCCGACGTTGGCGCTGCTGCCCATCAGCACCCGTGCCAACAGCCAGACCCTGGCTGCGCTGCGCGAGCAGCCCGACGCCTGGCGCGTCCTGCCCTTGCCGGTGGGCGACGCCCAGGCCATGGCGCAGACCCTGCAGCAGGTGGTACGCACCGTCCAGGTCTCGACCGACGAAGCCCGGGCGCTGGGTTTCTGGAGCGACGATCACCCCGACGACAACCCACCGCGTGACGCGCAGGACCGGGTTGACGTGCCGGCCTGGCGCCATGCGCTGATCAACTATCCGCACCCCTTGCTCAAGCGGGGGCTGGTGGTGCTGGACACCCCCGGTCTCAATGCGATCGGCGCAGAGCCCGAATTGACACTGGCGCTGCTGCCCTCGGCCCACGCCGCGGTGTACTTGCTGGCCGCCGATGCCGGCGTCACCCGGTCCGACCTGGCGGTGTGGCGCGACCACCTGGGCGACCGGGGCATCGAGCGTTTTGTGGTGCTCAACAAGATCGACACGCTGGCCGATCCGCTGCTGGATGCAATACAGATCGACGCCCAGGTTCAGCGCCAATGCGAGCTAGCTGCACAGACCCTGGGCATCGAGCCGGGGCGGGTGTTTCCACTGTCGGCACGCCAGGCCTTGACTTCGCGGGTGCAAGGTGACGACGCGGCGCTGGCCGCCAGCCGCCTGCCGGCGCTTGAGGCCGCGCTGCTGTCGCAACTGCTGCCGCAGCGCAGCCAGGTGATTGGCCACATGGTCGAGGACAGCGTGCTGGCGTTGCAGCAATCCGCGCTGCGCCGGCTGAGCGACCGCCAACGCCAGACCGCCGAGCAATTGCAGGAGCTGCGCGGCCTGAGCGGCAAGAGCACCGCCCGCCTCCGGCTGGTGGGTGGCAGGCTGGATGCCGAGGGCGTCGACTTCGAGCGCTGCGGGCCCAAGCTGGCCGCTCTGCGGTCGGTGCTGATGCGGCAATTGCAAGAGGTGCTGGACGGCCTGGCCAGCGAGCAGCTGCGGGCCGAAGTACAGCGCATGCAAGACGACAGCGCCCACAGCCTTCTCGGGCTGGGCGCCGCCAGCGCCTACGCCGCACTGGGCCAACGCCTGCAGGCGCTGCTGCACCAGGCCGAAAAGCGTGCTGGCGAGATTGAACAAATGCTGCGCGCCAGCCAACGGGCGCTGAACGCCGAATTTGGCTTCACGCTGCGCTGCGGTGCCTGCCCGTCGCTGGCCACCTTCGAGCGCGAGCTGCGCCGCATCGAGGACAGCTACAGCCGCTATGTCGGCGTGACGCAGGTCTGGCGGCTGGCCCAGCCCGGCTTTTCCGAACGCTTTGCGCACATGCTGCTGTCGCGGCTGCGGGTGGTGTTCGAGGGCTCGGCCAACCACATCGAACAATGGGTTCGCACCGCCAGCCACCAGATCGACGACCAACTGCGCGAACGCCGGGCCGCGCTGAAGCATCGGCGTGAAGCGCACCACCGCATCCTCAGCGCCGAGCATGGCCTGACGCAGGGCATCGCCGATCTGCTTGCTGAGGAAACCCGGCTGGCATCGCTCGCCGACCGCGTGTCGGCCGATGCCGACGGTCTGCGCATCCTGGCGGCCACGCCGCCCGCCAGCGTTGGCGCCGACCGGACGCAGCACCTGCAACTGGTGCGCGGCGCGGCCTGACTGGCGCGGCGGGCATCACGGACCGTCCGGCCAACGGGTGCCTGGGTGACTGCCTGCGGCTGTGCGCCATGATGGCGACATGCACGCCCTCCTGAGTACCGAACCCGACCCGACCCGCATACCGGATCTGGCCAGCCTGCTGATCACCTGGCAGCGCCAGCACGGCCGCCATGGCCTGCCCTGGGTGGGCAGTCGCGACCCGTACCGGGTGTGGCTGTCGGAAATCATGCTGCAGCAAACCCAGGTCAGCACCGTGCTGGGCTATTACGACCGCTTTTTGCAGCGCTTTCCGGATGTCGCTGCGTTGGCGGCAGCCCACCAGGATGAGGTGCTGGCACTGTGGAGCGGCCTGGGCTACTACAGCCGTGCCCGCAACCTGCACCGCTGCGCCCAGGTGGTGGTGGCAACCCACGGCGGTCGGTTTCCGGGAGACAGCATCACACTGGCCACGCTGCCCGGCATCGGCCGGTCCACCGCCGCGGCGATTGCCGCATTCTGCTTTGGCGAGCGCTGCGCCATCCTGGACGGCAACGTCAAGCGGGTGCTGACCCGGGCGCTGGGTTTTGACGGCGACCTGGCCGAAACCCGGCAAGAAAAAGCGCTGTGGCTGAAAGCCGAGGCGCTGCTGCCGGCGCCTTCGGTGCCCGGCAGCATCGAGGCTTACACCCAGGGCCTGATGGACCTGGGTGCGTCACTGTGCAGCCGGCGCCGGCCGGCTTGTGATGCCTGCCCGCTGACTGCGCGCTGTGTGGCCCATGCCCAGGGCCGGCAGGAGGCCTTCCCAGTCAAGACCCGCAAGCTCAAGCGCGGCCAGCGTGAACATGCGCTGCTGTGGCTGGTGGACGCTGATCGGGTGTGGCTGGTGCAGCGGCCACAGACCGGGGTCTGGGCGGGGCTGTGGACGCTGCCCGAGTTCAACAGCAGCGACGCGCTGTGGGCGCAGGCCGCCGACTGGCCGGGCGAGGGCCGGCCGCTGCCACTGGTGCACCATGCGCTGACCCATTTCGACTGGACCTTGCGGCCTTGCCACTGGTCATTGCCGACCGGGCTGGCCGCCGAGGCCCGGGGCCGCATCGAGGCCAGCTTGCCGGTGGGCCGCTGGGTACTGCGGCAGGAGGCGCTGGCGATGGGCCTGCCGGCGCCGATCCGGCGGCTGCTCGATGCCGGCCCGCCGACCTGACCCCGCCGAGCGGGGCCAGCGCCGGGCCGCTCACCAGCGGCCCGGCGCCTTCTCGGCAGGTCGGCTGCAGTACGCCGCAGCCGCGAGGCCCAAAGCCTCGGCTAGATCACACCCTTGCCGCGCAAATACTCGTCCACCAGCTTGAGCCGCAGCACCGGCTCGTCCAGCACCATCAATCGGTATTTGGCGGCGACCGAGATCGGCAGGATCTCGCACCAGCGGTTGGCCACCCAGCCGGCCTCGTCCAGCCGGTATGGCCGGTCGAACGGGTGCTGGTCTTGCGCGGCCAGCGACCCAATCGCCTGGCCCAGCGCCCGGGCTGTGGCGTCAAGCTCGGGTGGCACGGTGGCGGCCAGGTCGTCGTCCAGCGCCTGCGCCGCCGCCAGCCACAGGCCGTCCGGCCGCTGCCAGGCTGCGCCCAACCGCACCCGGCGGCCGCCGATGCAGCGGATCTTCAGGATGCCGGGCTGCTCGGCGTCCACATCCTGCAAATGGGCCAGCACGGCGATCGGCTCCAGCCGGACCTTGTCGCTGCCGCCGCCCCGCACCTCGCTGCCCTGACCGATGCAGGCCACGCCAAACGGCGAGCGGTTGCGCAAACAGTGGCTGATGAGGTCGAGGTAGCGGGCCTCGAACACCTTGAGCGGCAACAAGCCGCCCGGAAACAGCACCGTCTGCAGCGGAAACAGCGGCAGCTCGGCCCAGTGGTCGGTGGTCGGCGGCGCCGCAGCGTCGCCCGGGTTTGGCAGGTCAGGCGTCAATCGAAAGCATCCAGTTCGCGGTGACGGATCACAGTGGCGCCGTGGTCGGCAAAACGCTGGCCCAGTTGCTCGACCATGTAGACCGACCGGTGCTGACCACCGGTGCAGCCGATGGCCACAGTGACGTAGCCGCGCTGGTCAGTGGCCAGCGCGGGCAGCCAGCGCCGCATGAAGGCCTCGATCTGGTCCAGCAACTCGCCGGCCTCGGGCTGCTCGTCCAGAAACTGGGCCACCGGCGCGTCACGGCCAGACAGCGGCCGCAGTTCACGGATGTAGTACGGGTTGGGCAATACCCGCACGTCGAACACATAGTCGGCGTCCAGCGGCACGCCGTACTTGAACGCAAAACTCTCGAACACCAGGGTCAGGCGCCCGGTGCTGGCGGCCACCAGCTCGCGCACATGGTGGCGCAGGCCGGCCGGGCGCAGCGTGCTGGTGTCGATGATGGTGGAGACCTCGCGCAATTCGGCCAGCATCAGCCGCTCCAGCTCGATCGCCTCGACCAGCGCGTGCTGCACGCTGCCACCGGCACCAGGGTGGCTCAGCGGGTGCGGACGCCGGGTCTCCGAGAACCGGCGCACCAGCGTGTCGGTGCTGGCGTCCAGAAACAGCGGCCGGATCGTGACGCCCGCGCTGCGCAAGTCGGCAATCAGCGGCAGCAGCGCCGGCAGCGAGCCGGCGGCACGCACATCCACGGCAATCGCCACACGCTGGGTGTAGCGCGGGTGGTTGAGCCGCATGTACTCACCCAGCAGCTCGGGCGGCAGGTTGTCAACGCAAAAATAGCCGGCGTCCTCCAGCGCGTGCAGCGCCACCGACTTGCCAGAGCCGGAAATGCCGGTGATCAGCACCAGCTCGCGCATCGAGGTGTTGGTGACGGGGGTGGCCGATTCGGTCATGCTTTGCTGCGCCTGCGCGGGGTGGATTGGTGCACGGTCTTGGCGCTCATGTCGGGCGCGGCTTGCGGGGCCAGCGCCTGCTGCAGCATGGCCTGGGCATGGGCCAGGCTAGTGCCGGCCAGGCGCTCTCCGCCCATCATGCGCGCGACTTCGGCAACGCGGGCTTCGCCCAGCACGGGCAGCACGCTGCTGGTGGTGCGGCCGTCGGCCTGCAGCGCCTTGCTGACGACGTAATGGTGGTCGGCACAAGCGGCCACCTGGGCCAAGTGGGTAACGGCCAGCACCTGGTGCTGGCCGCCCAATTGCTTGAGCAGGACACCGACGGTATTGCCCACCGCGCCGCCGATGCCGGCGTCGATCTCGTCGAAGATCAGCGTGCCGGCGCCCGGGCTGACCGCCAGCGGGCCGTGCGCGTCGTCAGCCGGGGCCACCGGCCGGCTCAATGTGGTCACGGCAATGGCCAGCGCCAGCCGCGACAGCTCACCGCCAGAGGCCACCCGGGCCAGCGGACGCGGCGTGCTGCCGGCATGGCCCGCCACCAGGAACTCCACCGCCTCCAGGCCCTGCGACTGGGGCTGTGCCAGCGGCAGCAGCGCCACCTCGAAACGCCCGCCGCCCAAGCCCAGGCCCTGCATCGCCCCGGTCACGGCATGCGCCAGTGGTGCGGCGGCGGCATGGCGGGCTGCGCTGATGCGCCGCGCTTCATCCCCGTAGTGGCGGTCGGCCCGGTCCAGCGCAATCTGCAGCGCGGCGGTGTCGGTGGCGGCGTCCAGCGCAGCCAGTTCGTCGCGCCATTGCGCCAGCAGCGCGGGCAACTGGTCCGCCGGGCGGCGGTAGCGCCGTGCCAGACCCATCCAGGCGGCCATGCGCTGGTCCAGATCGGCGAGACGTTCGGGGTCCAGATCGGCCCGGCGCAGGTAGCTGTTGAGCGCGTGCGAGGCATCCTGCAACTGGGCCAGTGCACTGTTGAGAGTTTCGACCACCGCAGCAATGCGCGGGTCGTGGTGCGCCACTCCGGACAGGATGTCGGCCGCCCGGCTGGTCAGCGACTCGGCGGTGGCGCTGCCGGCGCCGGTATCACCATCGTTGCCGACCAACGCATCCAGCGCGCCGCGTGCTGCATCCATCAGGGCCTGGGCGTGGGCCAGGCGCTGGTGTTCGGCCGACATCTCGGGCCATTCACCCTCGCCGGGGGCCAGCTTGTCCAGCTCACCGATCTGCCAGGCCAGGCGGTCACGCTCGCGGGCAATCTCGTCGCCGCGTTCGCGGGCCCGGGCCAGCGCGTCGGTGGCGGCCTTGCGCTGCGCAAAACGGGCGGCCAGGTCGGTGGTGTCCAGCCCGGCATGGGCATCGACCAGCTCGCGGTTGGACGTCGCCCGGGTCAGGCTTTGCCAAGCGTGCTGGCCGTGGATGTCGAGCAGGTGGTCAGCCGCCTGGCGCAACTGCGCCAGCGTGGCCGCGCCGCCGTTGATCCAGGCGCGGCTCTTGCCCTGGGCATCGATGGTGCGGCGCAGCAGCAACGTCGGGGGCTCGGTGTTGGGGTCGGTGGCAAATCCCGCCTGGTCCAGCCAACCGGTCAGCGCGGCGGGGCTGTCGAACTCGACGCTGACCTCGGCCCGGCTGGCGCCTTCACGCACCACGCCGGCATCGCCTCGGCTGCCCAACGCCAGTTGCAGCGCGTCAACCAGGATCGACTTGCCCGCGCCAGTCTCGCCGGTCAACACCGAAAAGCCGGCATGGAACTCCAGCTCCAGGGCCGGCACGATCACAAAATCGCGCAGGGCGAGACGGCGCAGCACCTCAGTGCCCCAGGGCCAGGGCGGGCACTGCCGCTAGGGCCATGCAGCCAGGCGCAGCAGCGGTCACACCACGCCCTCATACCAGCGCAGCTTGCGCCTCAAGGTGGCGTAGTAGCTCCAGCCACGCGGGTGCAAAAAGCGCACCTTGTGGGCGGACCGGTGCACCCGCACCTGGTCACCGTGCAGCAGGCTGGCCAGGCCCTGCATGTCGAAATTGGCCGACGCGTCTCGCCCGGCCACCACGGTGATGCGCACCACACCGGTGTCGGGCAGCACGATCGGCCGGTTCGACAAGGTGTGCGAGGCGATCGGCACTACCACCCAGCCGGCGATGCCCGGGTGCAGGATGGGGCCGCCGGCCGACAGCGCGTAAGCCGTTGACCCGGTGGGCGAGGCCACGATCAGGCCATCGGCCCGCATATTGGCCACAAACTCGTCGCCGATGTCCACCCGCAGCTCGACCATGCTGGCGGTAGCACCCCGGCTGACGACCACGTCGTTCATCGACAGGCCCTCGAAGATGCACTCGCCATCGCGCCAGATCTCGCCCTCCAGCATGGCGCGAAAATCTTCTTCGTAGTCGCCCGCGATCATCGGCGCAAGCGCCTCGCGGAAGTGGCCGATCGGCACATCGGTGATGAAGCCCAGCCGACCCTGGTTGATGCCCACCACCGGCAAATCAAACCGCGCCAGTTCTCGGGCGATGCCCAGCATCGTGCCGTCACCCCCCACCACCACCGCCAGGTCGCACTGAGCGCCAATTTGCGCCAGCGTCAGCGCCTCAAAATCAGTCACGCCGGTGTTGAGCGCGGTCTGGTGCTCAAACGACACCTCCAGACCGAGCCGCACCAGAAAGTGTGCGATCTCTTCGAGCAGCGGCCGGATGCCATCGGCCTGGTACTTGCCGACCAGCGCTGCATGATGGAATCGACGGGACATGCGTTGAATTACACCACAGGCCCCTCTGGTGACTGCGGCTGGCCGGGGCGCTGTCCGTACAATGAAATCGCACTTGAAAAGCCCATGGACGAGCGCTCCCGCACCCTGCTGAAAACCCTGGTCGAACGCTACATTGTCGACGGCCAGCCGGTGGGCTCACGCACGCTGTCCAAGGCCTCGGGGCTGGAGCTGTCGCCGGCCACCATCCGCAACGTGATGGCCGACCTGGAAGAGCTGGGCCTGATCGCCAGCCCGCACACGAGCGCCGGGCGCATCCCCACGGCACGCGGCTACCGGCTGTTTGTCGACACCATGCTGACAGCGCGCGCGACAGACCTGCTGCACCCCGCGCCCGAGATGGCCGGCGTGCGCGGCCAATTGCAGCCCGACCAACCGCAGCGGGTGATCGCCCAGGCGGCGCAGTTGCTGTCCAACCTGTCGCACTTTGTCGGCGTGGTGACGTCGCCAAAGCGGGCCAGCGTGTTTCACCACATCGAGTTCATGCGGCTGGGCGAGCGGCGCTTGCTGGTGATCCTGGTGTCGCCCGAGGGCGATGTGCAGAACCGCGTGATCTTTACCGCCCGCGACTACACATCGGGTGAGCTGATCGAGGCCAGCAACTACCTCAACACCCACTACGCCGGGTTGGCCATCGACGAGGTGCAGCAGCGCTTGCGCCACGAGATCGAGACCCTGCGCGGCGAGATCGCCCATTTGATGCAAGCCGCCGTGCAGGCCGGTACCGACGCGCTGGCCGACAACACCGAGCAGCTGGTGGTGGCTGGCGAGCGCAACCTGCTGGGGGTGCAGGACTTTGGCAACGACCTCGGATCGCTACGCAAGATGTTCGATCTGTTCGAGCAAAAAACCGAGCTGATGCGCCTGCTCGAAAACTCCAGCAGGGCCGAAGGTGTGCGCATCTACATCGGTGGCGAGTCGGGGGTGGTGCCTTACGAGGATCTGTCGATCGTCTCGGCGCCGTACGAGGTGGACGGCCGCATCGTCGGCACGCTGGGCGTGATCGGCCCGACGCGGATGGCTTACGAGCGCATGATCCAGCTGGTGGATATCACCGCGCGGCTGGTGGGTAACGCACTGTCGGGGCCGAAGTAGGCGACATCCGCTTCACCTGCGGCGCGTCACCCGGTTGGCGTCAACACCAACGCGCCACCAGCGCCCGGGTGCGCTCAGCCTCTTCAACCAGCCAGGCCACCAGTTGCTGTCGTGATGCGGTGTCGGCGCCCTGCCGCGGGATCAACCAGTAGGCAAAGTCGGGCGCCAGCGGCGCGGTACGCGGCCGCAAGGCGGTCAGCCGGCCATCGGCCAACATGGCCGCCACCAGCGGCGCCCGGCCCAGTGCCACACCGTGGCCGGCCAGCGCGGCATAGATCACCTGGTCGTACTGGCTGAAGGCCAGCCGGGCACGCGGTTTGGACTGCGCCGCCGGCAGGCCCAGCGAGGTCAGCCAATCGGTCCAGTCCAACCAGGGGCGCGCGGCCTCGTCGTATTCCAGCAGCGTGATCTGGGCAAAGTCATTGGTCTCCAGCTCGGGTTGCAAGCCCAGCGCCGGACTGGCCACCACCAGCATCTGCTCGTCGAACAGGCGCAGCGCGCACGGCGGCTGGCTGGCGGCGGCGCCGTAGCGCAGCGCCAGATCCACGCCCTCGCGCTCCAGATCAACCAGCCGGTTGCCGGCCGACACCCGCACGTCGATTCCCGGGTGCGCCGCCTGAAACTCACCCAGCCGCGGCAGCAGCCACAAAGACACCGCGCCGATGGTGGCAGTCAAGGTTACCGGCGGCAGGCCTGTGCGCTGGCGCAGCGCATCGATCTGCGCGCCCAGCTGCGTCAGCCAGGCGTCGCTCAAGCGGTACAGCCGGTCGCCGTCGGCCGTCAACGCCAGCGCCCGGTGCTGGCGGATGAAAAGCGGCCGTCCCAGGTGGTCCTCGAGTGCGCGGATTTGCCGGCTGACCGCCGATTGCGTCAAAAACAGATCGGCAGCGGCCTGGGTGACCGACAAACGCCGGGCCACCGCCACAAAACCGCGCAGCAGATCAAGCGAAGGCAGACGGGCGAGGGCGTGTTCCATGGCAGATGTCGGTTGGTTCATGCATTCTTGCAGCGCATGCGAACTGGGCGGATTTGTCGTTGGACAGGCGGTCGATGCTGGAATGAAATTGCCCCATCGTCAACCCAGATCGGAGCTGAACCATGAACATCACGCAACCCAAGCCAGACTGCGGCGCCACCCAGCCGGTGCGCACCACACTGCAGCTCGGCGCACATGACATGCTGTCGGTGCGATTGCGGGCCGGTGACCAACTGCGCGGCGAGCGCGGCACGGTGTGGATCACCGAGGACGGCATGCTCAGCGACATCCTGCTGGCGCCGGGCGATTGCCTCCGTGTCGCGCACGACGGCGCGCTGAACGTTTCCGCCCTGCGCGGTGGTAACGATGGGGTGCCGGGCAGTGCCTGCGTGTCAGTGGCCGGCCGCACGCCGCTGACCTGGCAGCGCGTCAATGCCCGCCGGCCACGCTTCTACAATCGGGCTTCTGCTGGTTTTGCAGCGGGCCGTTAGCTCAGCTGGTTAGAGCAGAGGACTCATAATCCTTTGGTCGTAGGTTCAAGTCCTACACGGCCTACCACTGGTACCTGAACGGATGGCTGCCCCGCGGGGTGGCCATTTTTTTGGGGATTCCCTGGCAACGGCGTCACGCCGACGTTAGCGCCATCGGCCAGCAAACGGAAGCACTGAACACCGCCGCACCTCAAGGCGTGATCGCCACCTTCAACACACCATCACGCTGGTTGCCGAACAGGTCGTAGGCGGCCTCGATATCGGCCAGCTTGAAGCGGTGGGTCACCATGGCGCCCAGATCGATGCGACCGCTGGCGATCACCGATATCAACCGGCGCATGCGCTCTTTGCCGCCGGGGCACAGCGTGGTGATGAACTTGTGGTCGCCCAAGCCAGCGGCAAAGGCGCCCAGCGGAATCGTCAGGTCGGTGGAGTACACACCCAGGCTGGACAGCGTGCCGCCAGGACGCAGCACCCGCAACGCGGCCTCGAAAGTGGCCTGTGTGCCCAGCGCCTCGATGGCCACGTCCACGCCTCGCCCGCCGGTCAGCCGCAGGATTTCTTCGACCGGATCGACCCGGCTGGCGTCGATCACGTGGTCGGCGCCGAGTTGGCTGGACACGCCCAATCGGTCGGCTAGCCGGTCCACGCCGATCACCACGCTGGCGCCGCTGAGCTTGGCGCCCGCGGTGGCGCACAGGCCGATCGGGCCTTGCGCAAACACGGCCACCACGTCACCGATGCGGATGTCGGCACGCTCGGCGCCACTGAAGCCGGTAGACATGATGTCGGGGCACATCAGCACCTGCTCGTCAGTCAGGCCGTCGGGCACCGGTGCCAGGTTGACCATCGCATCGGGCACCAGCACGTACTCGGCTTGGCAGCCGTCGATGGTGTTGCCGAAGCGCCAGCCACCCATGGCCTTGAAACCGTGCGGCGTGCCAGCACCGTCCTGCGAGCCCTGACCACACAAACACGCGTTGCTCCAGCCGCTGGGGGTGATGGCGCCGGCGATCACGCGCTGGCCCTCGTGGTAGCCGGAGACGGCCGAGCCCAGTTTCTCGATCACGCCCACCGGCTCGTGGCCGATGGTCAGGCCTTTGGCGACGGGGTATTCACCCTTCAGGATGTGCACGTCGGTGCCGCAGATCGTGGTGGTGGTCACGCGCATCAGCGCGTCCAGGGGCCCGACGTCGGGGATGGGCTTGTCGTCCAGCACGATGCGTCCGGGTTCGACAAAGATGGCGGCTCTCATTCGGGGCACAGGCGGCTCCAGTTGATGCAAGTGCCGTCATGTTGATCGCCTGGCCCGGCCCGATGTTGCGGCGGATCAAGGATGGCCCAGCGGCTGCCCCACGATCACAGCGCCGACCCCGATTGACCCCGTCGCGATCCCGCTGGCGCAGGCTCAGTCCGCCTTGAGCCGCATCTGCGCTGCCCGGGCGTGCGCTTGCAGGCCTTCGCCGTAGGCCAACTCGGCCGCTATCGGGCCCAGCACCTGGGCGCCGGCTTCGCTGACCTCGATCAGGCTGCTGCGTTTCTGGAAGTCATAAACCCCCAGCGGCGACGAAAAACGCGCCGTGCCGGACGTGGGCAGCACATGATTGGGGCCGGCGCAGTAGTCGCCCAGGCTCTCACTGGTGTAGGCGCCCAGAAAGATCGCGCCGGCGTGGCGCAAATGGGGCTCCCAGCGTTGCGGATCCAGCGCGCTGACCTCCAGATGCTCAGGCGCGATGCGGTTGCTGATCTCGCAGGACTCCTGCATCGAACGGGTCAGGATCAGCGCACCACGGCCTTCCAGCGACGCGCGGATCACCGCCTGGCGGGGCATCTCGGGCAGCAGGCGGTCGATCGACGCCTTGATTTGGGCAAGGTAGCCGGCATCCGGGCACAGCAGGATGCTTTGCGCCAGCTCGTCGTGCTCGGCCTGGCTGAACAAATCCATCGCCACCCAGTCGGCGGGTGTGCTGCCGTCGGCCAGCACCAGGATCTCGCTGGGGCCGGCAATCATGTCGATGCCGACTTGGCCAAACACCCGGCGCTTGGCCGCCGCCACGTAGGCGTTGCCCGGGCCGGTGATCTTGTCGACCCGGGGAATGGTGGCGGTGCCGTAAGCCAGCGCGGCCACGGCCTGCGCGCCGCCCACGGTGAAGACGCGGCTGACGCCGGCGACAAAGGCTGCCGCCAGCACCAGCGGGTTTTTCTCGCCACGCGGGGTGGGCACCACCATGATGATGTCGGCCACGCCGGCGACCTGGGCGGGGATGGCGTTCATCAGCACCGACGATGGGTAGGCGGCCTTGCCGCCGGGCACGTAGATACCGACCCGGTCCAGCGGCGTGACCTTCTGGCCCAGCAGGGTGCCGTCTTCGTCGCGGTACTGCCAGCTCAGCCCGCAGGCCTGCATCTGGCGCTGGTGGTAGCTGCGCACCCGCGCGGCAGCGGCTTGCAAGGCGTCGCGCTGGGCCGGAGTGATGGTCTCGAAGGCGTGCCGCAGCTCGTCGCGGCTCAGCTCCAGCGCGGCCATGTGGCTGGCGGCAAGGCCGTCGAAGCGCGCGGTGTAGTCCAGCACGGCCGCGTCGCCGCGCAAGCGCACGTCGGCCAGGATGTCGGCCACACGCTGCTCGATGGCGTCATCGGTCGCGGCCGACCAGTGCAGCACGCGGGCAAACTCGGTCTCAAAGTCGGCGGCGGCGGTGCTGAGCTGGCGGATGTTGACGGCGGTCATGGGGGCAGGACGGTTCAGGAAGTGTCAGTACAGGTCGGTGTGGGTCCCGCAAATCACGGTCGGGTCAGCCAGCGGCCCGGGCAAAGGCGTCAATCAGCCGGCGCATCGGCTCGCGCTTGAGCTTGAGCGCGGCCGGGTTGACGACCAGCCGCGAGCTGATGTCCATGATGCGCTCGACCTCGACCAGGTGGTTGGCCTTGAGGGTGTTGCCGGTGGAGACCAGGTCAACGATGGCATCGGCCAGACCGGTCAGCGGCGCCAGCTCCATCGAGCCGTACAGCTTGATCAGGTCCACGTGCACGCCCTTGTCGGCAAAGTGCTGGCGGGCGATGTGGGTGTACTTGCTGGCCACGCGGATGCGCGAACCCTGCCTGACGGCCGCCGCATAGTCAAAATCGACCCGGGTCGCCACGCTGATGCGGCAGCGGGCGATCTTCAGATCCACTGGCAGGTACAGCCCACCCGTGCCGCCGCCCAGCTCGGCGGCATGCTCGATCAGTGTGTCCAGCCCGGCCACACCCAGGTCGGCGCCGCCTTGCTCGACGTAGGTGGGCACGTCGCTGGCGCGCACCAGCAGCACCCGCACACCGGGATGGGTGGTGGCCAGGATCAGCTTGCGGCTTTTGTCCGGGTCGTCGGTCACCTCGATACCCGCAGCGGCCAGCAGCGGCAGCGCATCGTCAAAAATGCGGCCCTTGGACAACGCCAGGGTGATGGTGGGGCCGGGGCCCGCGGTGAGCCCAGTCATCACGCTTGCCTTTCGATGTCGGCGCCGATGGCGCGCAGCTTGGCGTCCATGCGGTCGTAGCCACGGTCCAGGTGGTAGATGCGGTCGATCTGCGTCTCGCCCTGTGCCACCAGGCCGGCGATCACCAGGCTGGCCGAGGCGCGCAGGTCGGTGGCCATCACGGTGGCGCCCGACAGCGTCGGCACGCCGGTGACCATGGCCGTGTGGCCGTCCACCTCGATGCGGGCGCCCAGGCGCACCAGCTCGTTGACGTGCATGAAGCGGTTCTCGAAGATCGTCTCGCTGATACGCGCCGTGCCATCGGCCACGCTGTTGACGGCCATAAACTGGGCCTGCATGTCGGTCGGAAACGCCGGGTACTCGCTGGTGCGAAACCCCACCGCGCGCGGTCGGCCGTCCGAGCGCACCCGGATCCAGCTCACGCCGCGCTGCACGCCGTCGGTGATGTTGGCACCCGCTTCACGCAGTTTGTCGATCACTGCGTCCAGGTGGCGGGCGTTGGCGCCTTGCAGCATCACATCGCCGCCGGTGGCGGTCACGGCGCACAGGTAGGTGCCGGCCTCGATTCGATCGGGCACGATGCGGTGGGGGGCGGCCGGCGCGTGCAGCTGCGGAACACCCTGTATGCAGATGCGGCTGCTGCCGTGGCCCTCGATGCGGGCGCCCATCGCGATCAGCAACTCGGCCAGGTTGGGAATCTCGGGTTCTTGCGCGGCGTTTTCCAGCACCGTCTCGCCGTCGGCCAGAGTGGCGGCCATCAGCAGGTTCTCGGTGCCGGTGACGGTGACCATGTCGGTGGTGATGCGCGCGCCTTTGAGCCGCGCTGCCTTGGCGAGGATGTAACCGTGCTCCATCGTGATCTCGGCGCCCATCGCCTGCAGGCCCTTGATGTGCTGGTCCACTGGGCGCGACCCGATGGCGCAGCCGCCGGGCAGCGACACCCTGGCTTGGCCAAAGCGCGCCAGCAACGGGCCCAGCGCCAGGATGGACGCCCGCATGGTCTTGACCAGTTCGTAGGGCGCCTCGGGCGCGCCGATGTGGCGGGCGTCCAGCGTCACCGCGTCGGGCTGGCTGGCGGTTCGCTCGGCCACCACGCCCATGCTGCGCAGCAGCTTGAGCATGGTGGCCACGTCCTGCAGTTGCGGCACGTTGTGCAGCGTGGTCACGCCATCGACCAGCAGCGCGGCGCACAGCTCGGGCAGCGCAGCGTTTTTGGCGCCAGCTATCGCCACGGTGCCTTGCAGGCGGCGGCCGCCGCGGATGATGAGTTTGTCCATGAGCTGGGGCCTGGGTCGGGGGCCGCTCGCCGGATCAGGTGGCTGGGCGCGCTGGATGGCGCCATCAGGCCACCCGCAGCGTGCAGCCGCGGGTTGTCAGTGGTGAGGGGGCTGCGCCAGGGCAGGC
This sequence comes from Betaproteobacteria bacterium, assembly GCA_031394235.1. Lineage (GTDB taxonomy): Bacteria > Pseudomonadota > Gammaproteobacteria > Burkholderiales > Burkholderiaceae_C > Pseudaquabacterium. The sequence continues at coordinate 3,941 of JANMXG010000060.1, read as the reverse complement.
GTTGCCGCCCATTCGGCGGGGGTCAGGGTCTTCATCGACAGCGCATGGATCTGCGCCCTCATCCGGTCGCCGAGCGCGCTGTAGACACGCTGGTGGCGGGCAACCCGGCTCTTGCCGGCGAACTCGGGCGAGACGATGGTGGCAAAAAAGTGTTGACCATCGCCTTGGACTTCAAGGTGGTCACAGGGCAGGCCGGCAGCGATGAAGCTGCGCACATCGTCAGCAGTGGGGTTCGACATGCGCCGGATTATCTCAGAGCGTCATGCGTTGCCGTTGGGCGCCGGCCGATGGCCGGGGTGGTGGCCCGCGCCCGTCAAGGCCGCAACTTGTAGCCGGTCTTGAGCAGGTGCAGCGCCACGGCTGAGACGAGCACAAAGCTGCCGCCCACCACGCCCAGGCTGATCCAGGGCGAGACATCGCTGGTGCCAAAAAAACCACGCCGGAAGCCGTCGATCATGTAGAAAAACGGATTCAGGTGGCTGACCTGCAACCAGAACGGCGGCAGCGAGTGCACCGAGTAGAAAACCCCGGACAAAAACGTCATCGGCATGATGATGAAGTTCTGAAAACCCGCCATCTGGTCGAACTTGTCGGCCCACAGCCCGGCGATCAGGCCCAGCGCGCCCAGCATGCCCGAGCCCAGCACCATGAAGACGACAATCCACAGCGGCTGGGCAAAGGCCGGCGGCGCAAACCAGACCGTGACCAAAAACACCCCCAGCCCGACCACCAGGCCGCGCACCATGCTGGCGCCCACATAGGCCACAAACCAGGCCCAGTGCGACAGCGGCGACAGCAGCAAAAACACCAGATTGCCAGTGATCTTGCTCTGCACCAGGCTGGACGAGCTGTTGGCAAAGCTGTTTTGCAGCACGCTCATCATCACCAGCCCGGGGATCAGGAAGCTGGTGTAGCCCACGCCCGGAAACACCTCGACCCGGCCCTGCATCACATGGCCGAAGATCAGCAAATACATCATGGCCGTGAGCACCGGCGCGGCCACGGTCTGGAAGCCCACCTTCCAGAAGCGCAGCACCTCCTTGTAGAACAGCGTACGCGCGCCCGCCAGGCGGATCATGCGGCCACCCCGGCGCTCATGATCTCCAGGAACACATCCTCCAGGTCGGCGCGGCCGATTTCCATGTCTTCGATGCGCACCTGTGCCTCGCGCAGCGCGGCCAGCAGGCGCTCGACATCGCCGGCATCCCGCGCCTTGAGCTGCACGATGCGGCCGGTGACACGGGCCTGCCCGGCGAGTGCGGCAGGCAGGGCCTGATCGGTCTTGAAGCGCAGCATGGTGCTGGCGGTGGCAGCCAGCAGGTTGGCGGTGCGGTCCAGCGCCACCAGCTTGCCCTGCTTGAGCATGCCGATGCGGTGGCACAAGGCCTCGGCTTCTTCCAGGTAATGGGTGGTCAGCAGCACGGTGTGGCCCTCGCGGTTCAGGCGGGCGATAAAGGCCCACAGCGTCTGCCGCAACTCCACATCCACACCGGCGGTCGGCTCGTCCAGCACGATCACCGGCGGCCGGTGCACCAGCGCCTGGGCCACCAGCACCCGGCGCTTCATGCCGCCGGACAACTGGCGCATGTTGGCGTCGGCCTTGTCCGCCAGACCCAGGTGCTCCAGCAACTCGTTGATCCAGGCCTCGTTGTGCCGCACCCCGAAGTAGCCGCTTTGGATGCGCAAGGCTTCGCGCACGGTGAAAAACGGGTCGAACACCAGCTCTTGCGGCACCACACCCAGCGCCTTGCGGGCTGCGGCCGAGTCGCGTTGCACATCAAAACCCATCACCGTGACCCGGCCGCCCGTGGGCCGGGTCAACCCGGCCAGCACGCTGATCAAGGTGGTCTTGCCCGCGCCGTTGGGGCCGAGCAAGCCGAAAAACTCGCCTTGCGGGATGTCGAACGAGACAGCGTCGAGCGCGCGAAACGTGCCGCGCACCCCGGTGTAGGTCTTTTCGACCTGTTGAAAGCTGACTGCGGGCATGGGGCGCGATTGTAGGGAGCGCGACCGCCCGCGCGCAGATCGCAGGGCCGGCGGGTTGGGATGCAACCAACAGCGCTGGCTAAGGGACACCGATCAGGCCGTTTGGCCCTGCTTGATGCTAGATTCCCGCCACGCCATGCACGACCCTCACCCCATCAAACCACAACCGCCTTCCAGCCCGTCGGCAAAGTCGGCAGCCAAGAAACCGCGCCGCACCGCCGAGCGCATTCTTGAGGTCACGCTGGACCTGTTCAACCGCTTTGGTGAGCCCAATGTCAGCACCACGCTGATCTCGGCCGAGATGGGCATCAGCCCGGGCAACCTGTATTACCACTACCCGGCCAAGGACGAGCTGATCAACTCGTTGTTCGCCGCTTTCGAGCGCTCGCTCAATGACCTGCTGCAGGCCGCCGACGGTGTGCGCAATGTCGAAGACGCCTGGTTGTTCTTCCACATGCTGTTCGAGCTGATCTGGCAGTACCGGTTTTTGTACCGCGACCTGAACGACCTGCTCAGCAAGAACCGCCGGCTGGAGACGCACTTCCAGTTTGTGCTGAAGAACAAGTCACGCGCGGTGGCCCAGGTGCTGGACGGTCTAGCGCGCGGCAACACCATGCGCATCGACCGCCGTGAGGCCGAGCCGGTGGCCAGCAGCATGGTGGTGGTGCTGACCTACTGGTTGAGCTACGAGTACGTGCGCGACCCGCGCCGGGCATTGGAGCCCGAGAGCGCTGCCGCCGCCCTGTCGCGCGGTGCTTACCATGTGCTGGCACTGTTGATGCCGTACCTGGAGCCCGCGTCCCGCGAGCATTTGTTCCAGATCGCCGGGGCGTATCAAATGGGCAGCTGAAACGCCAGTTTCAGGTGAGCACCAGGTTGTCGCGGTGTATCAGCTCGGCCTCGTTGGAAAACCCCAGCAGCCCGGCAATCTGCGACGACGGCTTGCGGGCGATCAGCCGGGCCTCGCCCGAGGCGTAGTTGGCCAGCCCACGGGCGATCTCGATCCCGGTCTGCGACCGCACCGCGATCACGTCACCGCGGTGGAAATCGCCTTCCACCTCGGTCACGCCGATGGGCAGCAGGCTCTTGCCCTCGTCGCGCAGCTTGAGCACCGCACCGGCATCCACCGTCACTGCGCCACGCAGCTGCAGGTGGTCGGCCATCCACTGCTTGCGCGCTGCCAGCTTGGGCGTGCCGGCCAGCAGCGCCGTGCCAATGGCCTCACCCGCAGCCAGCCGCAGCAGCACATCGGGCTCGCGGCCCCAGGCGATCACGGTGCTGGCGCCGCTGCCGGCCGCGCGCTTGGCGGCCAGGATCTTGGTCAGCATGCCACCCCGGCCAATCGATGACCCAGCGCCGCCGGCCATCAATTCGAGTGCCGGATCACCCGCCGTGGCGCTGTCGATGAAGCGGGCGTCGGGCACCTGCCGCGGGTCGGCCGAATACAGCCCGCGCTGGTCGGTCAGGATCACCAGCGCATCGGCCTCGACCAGGTTGGCCACCAGCGCGCCCAGGGTGTCGTTGTCGCCAAACTTGATCTCGTCGTTGACGACCGTGTCGTTCTCGTTGATCACCGGGATCACCTGCAGCCGCAGCAGCGTCAGCAGGGTTGATCGGGCGTTGAGGTAGCGCTCGCGGTCGGCCAGGTCGGCATGGGTCAGCAGCACCTGTGCGCTGCCCAAGCCGTGCAGCGAGAGCTGGGTCTCGTACATCTGGGCCAGGCCCATCTGGCCAACGGCAGCGGCGGCCTGCAGCTCATGCAACTCGGTCGGCCGGGTACGCCAGCCCAGGCGCTTCATGCCCTCGGCAATCGCTCCCGAGCTGACCATCACCACTTCACGGCCCTGGCCCGCCAGCAGCGCCAGTTGCCGGCACCAGTTGCCCACCGCGTCGGCGTCGATGCCCCGACCCTCGTTGGTGACCAGGCTGGAGCCGACCTTGACGACGATGCGGCG
>JANMXG010000059.1:0-15474 GCA_031394235.1 Betaproteobacteria bacterium | reverse complement strand
AACGGGCGTCGGGCAAGGTGCTGGGTGCGGCCTCGAACACACCGGCACGGCGCACGTCCAGCACCGTGCGACCGGCGATGTCCTGCGCGGCCAGGCCCAGGTCGGCGCCAGCGTCGTGCACGGCGGTCTGGTAGCGGCTATGGACCAGCGCCCAGTCGATGCGGTCCAGCAGGTCGGCCCAGGCGCTCGCGGGTGCGCCCGGTACGGGCGTGGCCAGGGCCAACATCGGCAGCGTTTTGGGCAGCGTTTTGGGCAGCGTTTCGGGAAGTGATTCCGGCAGTGTTTCGGGCAGCGTTTTGGGCCGCTCTGCGGGCTGGGCCGCCTGCGCAGGGGTCGACCCGCGCAGGACCAGCCGGCCGTCTTGCGGCTGGAACACCAGCGCGACCCAGCCGGGCCCGCCGCCCAAGGCCTGGGCCTGCGCCAACACATCGCTGCGCCACTGCGCCGCACTGCCAAAGTTGCTGGCCAACGCCAGCGCCATCGCCGGTGTCATCGACGCCGCTTTGGCCGGGTCAGCCGGCGCGGCAGCGCCCGCAGGCAGCAGCCGGTCATTGTCAAAGTCAGGTACAGACAGGCGCATGGGATCGCTCCAGGTCAAGCTCAAGAAAAGCGCGGCAACAGCCCACTGCTGGCCAGGCCGACCAGCGCGCAAGCGCCCAGCAGCGGCAGCACACCGACCTTGAAGCGCATCAGCGCCACCGCGGCCGCCACAGCAATCAGCGCCGAGACGACATCAAAGCGCCCGCCCCAACCCTGCGGCCACAGCACATGCCCCGCAAAAAACAGCGCCAGGTTCAAGATCACGCCGACCACGGCTGCCGTGATGGCCGACAGCGGCGCGGTAAAGCCCAGCTTGCCGTGGGTGGCCTCGACCAGCGGCCCGCCGGCCAGGATGAACACAAACGACGGCAGGAAGGTGAAAAACGTGACCACGGTGGCGGCCAGCGCGGCGCCCAGAAACAGCGCGTCCGGCCCCAGCACCTGGCGCGCCCAGCCGCCAACAAAACCGACAAAGGCCACCACCATGATCAGCGGGCCGGGCGTGGTCTCGCCCAGCGCCAGGCCGTCGATCATCTGCGGGCCGGTCAGCCAGTGGTGCTGCTCGACGGCGCCCTGGTAGACATAGGGCAGCACCGCATAGGCGCCGCCAAAGGTCAAAAGCGCGGCCTTGGTGAAAAACCAGCCCATGGCAGCGAGCGTGCCGGACCAGCCCTGGCTGGCCACCAGTGCGGCCATCACCCCGGCCCACAGCGCCAGGCCCACGCCCAGCACCTTGGCCAGGTGCGAACGCGAAAACCGGGCATGGGCCGGCGTGGGCGTGTCGTCGTCAATCAGCGCCGGGCCGTAGCCGGTCTGGGCCGCACCGTGGCCACCCCCCAGCGCAAACACCTGCGGTGCGTACCGCGCACCCATGAAGCCCGTCAACGCCGCCGCCGCCACGATCGCCGGAAACGGCATGTCGAAGGCAAAGATGGCGATGAACGACGCGGCGGCGATGCCCCACATCCAGCGGTTTTTCAGCGCCCGGCTGCCGATGCGGTGCGCCGCCTGCAGCACCAGCGCGGTCACTGCGGGCTTGATGCCATAGAAGATGCCCGCCACCAGCGGCAGGTCGCCAAAGCGCAGGTAGATCCACGACAGCGCGATCAAGACGCCCAGCGACGGCAGCACAAACAGCGCACCCGCGACGATGCCGCCCCAGGTCCGGTGCATCAGCCAACCGATGTAGGTGGCCAGTTGCTGGGCCTCGGGGCCGGGCAGCAGCATGCAGTAGTTGAGCGCATGCAAGAACCGCTGCTCGCTGATCCAGCGGCGGCGCTCGACCAACTCGGTGTGCATGATCGCGATCTGCCCGGCCGGCCCGCCAAAGCTGATGAAGCCCAGCTTGAGCCAGAAGCGCAGCGCCTCGGCAAAGCTGACAAGGGCGGGTGCAGCGGGTGCAACCGCGACGGCTGCGGCGGCGGCGGTTGTGGCGCTTGCGGTGGGCGCGGGGGTCATGCCGGGGCTGTGGCTGTGGGTGCTGGCGCGGCGTACAGCGCATCAAACAAGGTGGCAGCGGCTGCGGCCAGGGCGTCGTCATCGGCGTGCAGCTCCCGCAGGCCGGCCAACAAGCCCTCCAGCCCGGCGGCTTCGGGCACTGCGATGCCGCCGGCATCCAGACAGTGCACCACCCCGGCAATGCGGCGCAGCGGGGAATCGTCGGCCAGACCAAACTGCGCGAGCAACACCTCAAAGGTGACCAGCGTGCCGACATGGGTAAAACGTGCGCCGTCGTAGTCGTAACCCAGCGCGCCGGCCGGGGTGACCGGCGGGCTGTCGGGGTCTGCGAGCCAGATGAACTCGGGCCGCCGGTCGATGAACCGGCGTATCAGCCAAGCACAGGCCAGCCGGTCTACCCAGGGCCGTGCCCGGGTGGCCCAGCGCTGGCCTTGAAACGCTTCACGCTCCAGCCGAGGCAAGGCGACAGTGGCCGTGGGCTGGGGCTCACCACGCGAAAACCGGCTGTTCAGCGCAACCCGCAGGCCGGCCAGATCGGCGGTGGCCTGCTTGGCGGCTGGGCCGGCAAAGTAGTCGATGGCGCGCAGCGCGGCCAGGGAATCGGCCACACCCCGCAGCCGACGTCGGGCCTCGGTCTCGGTCAAGTTGGGCAGGGTCAGTTGCAGCGCAGCGGCGATTTCGCGCCAGGCGGCGTAGCCCTCGCTGCGGTCAAACAGCGCCGGCCACTCAGCGCCTTGCGCCTCGTCGCGCGGCGCCAGACACAACACCGACGCGGTGCCGCCGTGGCTGCGCACCTCGTCGGCCAGGGCGTCGAGCGCTGCCACCTGGCTGGCCGGCAGCAGGTAGGCGCCGTCGCGCAGCGCCGCGCAACCCAGCGCTTTGAGTGCACGCCAGATGCGCAGCCGCACGGCGTTGGGCTGGGAGGGCAGGGTGACGAGCAGCAGGGACCACATAGTTAAGAGCTTATGCTACAAATACTGTAGCAAGCAATACAAATATTGGCCTTGCACTGAACTTTGGTCCTGAGACCCAAATCGGGTTCAGCGGCCTGGCGCGTGCGCCTGTTGCCTCGACCCCATCAGCCCTGAATTCTTGTGATCCCGAAATCGCGGCTTGACCTGGCAAGTCCGCTGACCGGTCGATGTCCACACCGCTGTTCGGGTAGTTATGACAAGGCCGGCATCGACGCGCTGAAGTTTTTGCAAGCGGTGGTGGCCACTGGCCCGGCAGGCATTGCCGGCTATGGCCAGGGCGAAAGCAACACCGCCTTCTTGCAAGGCCAGGCGGCGATGTCCCTGGACAGCACCTCAATTGCCGGGCTGGTGAACGACGCCAGCAAGAGCAAGGTGGTCGGCAATGTCAGCTGGGCACTGCACCCCAAGGGCGTTCGGCGCGCCTCGCAAAGCGGCGGGCTGGGCTTGGCGATACCCAAAAATGCCAAAACCCGGAGGCCGGCTTTTTGCTGATGCCATGGCTGACCAGCACGGCCCAGGACAAGGCCGTCAAGCTGGCCGGCGGTGCGCCCATGCGCAACAGCACGATGAGGGATGTCGATGCGGTACGCAAGTACCCCGAGTTCATCACCTTCATCGAGGCGCTGAAGTACAGCAACCCCGACTGGCGGCCCATCATCCCGGTCTGGGACAAGATCAACGTCCAGGCCTTGGGCGTGGGCTTGAGCGAGGCGCTCACCGGCAAAAATACGGCAGTGCAGGCGCTCAGCGACCTGGTGCCGCAAGTCACCGCGATCATGCGGGAGAGCGGCTACAAGGTCTGAGCCTCCGCTGTGCATGAATGCCACACCCAAGCCATGAGCGCAGCATGAAAACGCCATGCTGGGTGCCCGTGCTCTACCTCGGTCCTGCGGTGCTGGTGATGGCGGCGGCCTGCCTGTAGCCGGTGGTCGTGGCGTTCCAGCTGGCCGGCGACGACTGGTCATTGGGCACGCCGTGGGACAGCGCACGCTGGGTCGGTGCGCAAAATTTTGTCTCGGCCTTCACCAACCCGCGGGTGTGGAGCAGCCTGCTCACCCCCTTGCTGTTTGCGGCGGTGTGTGTCGGCGCCGAGATGGTGCTGGGCATTGCGCTGGCCTTGGCGCTGGAACACCCGGTGCGCGGCATGGCGTTGTTCCGCACGCTGTTCATCCTGCCGATGATGATTGCGCCGATCGCGGTGGGGCTGGCCTGGCGCGACATGTTTGATGCGCAATTCGGTTTGATCAATGCGGTCTTGAAGCTGGTCGGCCTGGCGCCGCAGACCTGGCTGGCCGACCCGACGCTGGCCTTCGCGGCCATCGTTGTGGCCGACATTTGGCAGTGGACACCGTTTGTCTTCATCATGAAGATCGCAGCGCTGGCCGGGGTGGGGGCTTGGTGCTGCTGTACGTGGCGGTGAACCTGCTGTTCACGATCTGGCTGCTGTCCGGCTTTGTGCTGCAAGTGCCGGTTGAACTGGAAGAGGCCGCAGCGATTGACGGCTGTGGGCCGGTCCGCGTCTTCACCAAGGTGCTGCTGCCGCTGATGGCGCCGGGTCTGGCCGCTGCATCGATCTTCACCTTCCGCATTGCCTGGAATGAGTTCATCCTGGCCCTGGTGCTGACCGCCCGCCAAACCCGGACGCTACCGGTTGCGGCTTCGCTGTTCATCACCGACATCGGCGTGGACTGGGGCAAGGTCATGGCCATGGGCAGCCTGATCGCGATCCCACCGCTGATCTTCACCTTTGTGGCCGCGCGGCAGATCATCACCGGTCTCACAGCTGGCGCCGTCAAGGGTTGAGGTTGCAACACGGCCGGCAGACTTTCTTGCAGCGCGGCTCTGTCGGCCGCAGCCATCAAAGCCGACTCACTCGACCTTGGCCCCCGAGGCATTGACCACCTTCTCCCACTTGGCGGTCTCGGCCGTGATGGTCTTGCCAAAGTCATCGGGCGTTCCGGCGATGGGCTTGCCACCCAGCTCCGCCAGCCGCTCGCGCATCTTCGGGTCGGCCAGCGCGCGGTTGATCTCGGCATTGACCTTGTCGATGATGTCGCGCGGTGTGCCCTTGGGCATGCCGACGCCGAACCAGGCGGTCGCCTCGTAGCCGGCCACCGTCTCGCCCACGGTCGGCACCTGCGGCAGGCTCGGCTCGCGGGCTTCAGACGTGACTGCCAGCGCGCGCAGGCGCCCACTCTTGATGTGTCCGGCCGACGACGGCAGGTTGTCGAAGATCACCTGCACCTGGCCACCGATCAGGTCGATCAGCGCCGGCCCGGCGCCCTTGTAGGGCACGTGCACCATGTCGCAGCCGGTCATCGACTTGAACAGCTCGCCCGACAGGTGCACCGAGGTGCCGCTGCCCGACGAGGCCATGTTCAGCTTGCCGGGGTTGGCCTTGCAGTAGGCAATGAATTCCGCCACCGTCTTGACCGGCAGCGAGCTTGTCACCTCCATCACATTGGGGGTGCGCACCAGGCCGGCCACCGGCGCGATGTCGCGGATGAAGTTGAAGTTCAGTCCTTTGTAGAGCGTGGCGTTGATGCCGTTGGCCGGGTTGACCAGCAGCATCGTGTAGCCGTCGGGTGGCGCGTTGACCACGCTTTCGGTGCCCATGTTGTTGCCCGCGCCGGCCTTGTTCTCGACCACAAAGGGCTGGCCCATTTTCTCGGTGAGCCATTGCGCGACGATCCGCGCCAGGACGTCGGTGGTGCCGGCCGGCGGGTACGGCACGACGAACTTGACCGGTCGCACCGGATAGTCGGCGGACCAGACGGGCGCGCTCAGCACGGCACCGGCGAGCAGGGTCAACAGGCAGGCGGTACGGGTCAAGGCGGTCCCCTTCAAGGTGGCAGTTCGGCAATTGAATACCCGCCCATCGCGTCGCGCTGTAGGGATTTGGCCTAGCCGATGCGCTGCGGTGCCAAGCGATAACCGCTGTCCTGTGCGGCGCCCCGCTGGCCGGCTCAACCCGCCAACGCGTTGTCCGCGGGCGACTTCAGCGCCGCTGCCACCAGCGCAAACGCTGCCTTGAGCTGCGTTGCGGCCACCGCGTCCAACTGCCGCGGCCGGCGCACCGGCCCGCGCCGCCAGCGCGCAAACCCATCGTCCTTGATCGCAAACACGATGGAGTTGCTCAGCTCGCCGTCGTTGACCACCAGCAGCTCGCCAAAACTGCGGCGCAGCCGGTCGAGAAAAATCCCGTAGCGGGCATGGCCGTGGTGCAGGTTGACGACCAGCACCCCGCCCGGCTGCAGCGCGGCATCGCAGTCGTCATAAAACCGCTGCGAGCACAGCCGCGCCGGCTGGCCCTGGCTGTCAAAACCATCCACCAGCAACACATCGAACGGCTGCGCGGCGTGACGAAGCGCCAGCGCGCCATCGGCACAGACGACGGTCAGGCGCTCATCATTGGGCGGCACCAAAAACTCATCCCGCAGCGCGATGACATGGGGGTTGATCTCGGCCACCCACAGGGCCGCGCCCGGCAGGTAGCGGTGGCAGAACTTGACCAGCGACCCGCCGCCCAGTCCGACCATGCCGATGCGCGCCGGCTGCGGCCGGAACAGCAAGAAGCCCATCATCGTGCGGGTGTAGCCCAGGTCGAGCGCCAGCGGGTCGTCGGCCGCCATCTGGCTCTGGATCTCGCTGATCGAGAAATACAGGCCCAGACCGCCGCCATTCGCGCCGGTGGCGCGGTGCACAAACGGTTTGACGTGGCCCGACGCGCTCACAGCGCCGGCCGGGCGCACCGGGCCCAGGTCCTCGGGCCAGTCCACGCTAGGCCGGGGTCTCGGCGCTGGCAGCGTCGAGCGCTGCGATCGTCGCGGCATCCAGCGCCAGCCGGGCGGCAACCGCCAGCTCGTCCCACTGTGCCGTGCTGGTGGCGCTGCAGATCGGCGCGGTCAGGCCGGGGCGGGCGATCTGCCAGGCCAGCGCCACCTGCGCCGGCGTGGCGCCCAGCGCCTGGGCCGCGGCGTCGAGTGCGGCCAGCACCCGGTGGCCGCGCGGCGTCAGGTACCCCTTGACGCCGGCGCCGCGGGTGCTCTTGCCCAGGTCGGCCTCGCTGCGGTACTTGCCGGTCAAGAAGCCGCGCGCCAGGCCAAAGAAGTTGATCACGCCCAGGTTCTGGGACCGGCACAGCGGCTCCAGCTCGGCCTCGTAGGCGGCGCGGTCCATCAGGTTGTAGAGGGGCTGCAGGCTCTCGTAACGTGGCAAGCCCAGACGGGCGCTGGTGGCCAGCGCCTCGGCCAGGCGCGGTGCCGTGAAGTTGCTCGCGCCAATGGCGCGCACCTTGCCCTCCTGGATCAGCTCGGCAAACGCGCCCAGGGTTTCTTCCAGCGGGGTGTTGGGGTCGTCATCGTGCGACTGGTAGAGGTCGATGTGGTCGGTCTGCAGCCGCGCCAACGAGTCATGCACCGCCTGGCGGATCCACCGCCGCGACAACCCGGTGTTGACGTGGCCCGGCGTGTCGGGCATCGGCTTGCCGACCTTGGTGGCGATCAGCACCTGGTCGCGGCGGGCGGCACCGCCTGCGGCCAGCCAGGCGCCAATCACGGTCTCGGACTCGCCGCCGCTGTGGCCCGGCACCCAGCGCGAGTAGACATCGGCGGTGTCGATCAGGTTGAAGCCGCTGGCGACAAACGCGTCGAGCAGGTCAAACGAGGTGGCGCGGTCGGCGGTCCAGCCGAACACGTTGCCGCCAAAGACCAGCGGGGCGATGTGCAGGCCGGACCGGCCCAGTTCACGGGTTTGCATGGGGATGTCCTGGGAGGGTGGAAAAAAACTCATTCGATTGTCAGCCACTCGAACCCGCGTGCGCCGGGCGCGATGTCGTCGCGCAACGCCGGCCGAAACGGCGGCGGGCCGGGCTTGTCGGGCGGTGCGCTGATGCGGTTCAGGTCCACCGCCTGGGGCCGGCCTTCCAGGCCCTGGTCGGTCAGGCGCAGCGGGAAGTACACGCCGTTCCAGAGCTTGGCGCCAAACTCGGCCGGGGTCTTGAACATGAACAGCAGGCTGTGCTCCAGCCAGGCGAAGTCGTTGCCACCGGGCTGCACGCTGACCGTGCCGGGCTGCGGGTACGGGTAGGGCGTGGCAAAACACTTTGCCGCCGCCCTCCACACATTTGAACGCCTGCATCGGCAGGAAAAAGTCCTTGAAGCGGGCCGGGTCCATCGCCAGTTTGAAGGCGCTGCGGCCGTTGTCGGCCGGCGCAAGTGTGATCGTGCCCAGCTGCAGGCGGCTGCCATCACGGGCGTGCAGCACAACGGCATGCGGGCCGACCAGGTCCCAGGCCTGCGCCCCCAGCGGGGCCAGGGCCAACAGTGCCGTCAGGATGGCGGCCCGCCCGGTGGCGAGCGTCTGGCGGTGCAGGGGTGACAACCTGAAAAGCAGCGTCATGGACGGGCTCCGACGGGACGAACACGGGGGCCATGCGCGCACGCGCACCCGACCTGCGCCCAAGCACCACCAGCCCCCTGTCCGCGCTGCAGGGCCGTCACCCCGGCTTGTGCCGCGCCGCGCGCTCGGACAGCGCTCCGGGAAAGTACAGCGCCGTCAGGCTCTTGCTGTGCACCGGTGAAAAACCAGCGGCGGACTTGCCAGCCGCCGGGCCACCGTCCGGCCCATGCCGGCGCCAGTCGCGCACCCAGAAGATGTGGTCGGCCACCGCCATCAGGCCCAGCGTCTCGCGGTCGCCCACCAGCACACCCTGCACCCGCAGGCCGAATTGCGCGCGGGCCGCATCCAGCCGGTCCAGTGTGTCAGCGGTGCAGCCAAACTCGCCGTCGCTGACGATCAGCAGGTCGGCGCTGGCCCAGCGGGCCTGGTGCACCCGCTCGATCGCGCGTGCGATCGGGCCTTGCAGGTCGGTGCCGCCGTCAAAACCCTGGCCCATCAGGTCGAGCAAGGCGGCCAGCGCAGCGCCGGGGCTAGGCCCACCCGCCAGGGCCCGTTCGATGATCTCGTCGGGGCCGCCAAAGGCGATCAACAGGCAGGCGCGGCGCTCGGCGTGGGCGGTGCGCACAGCCTGCAGCACCACCGCCTTGGCCACCATTTCAGGCGCGCCACGCATCGAGCCGGACGTGTCCAGGCAGATGATGATCGGCCCGCGCTCCAGCGCCTCGGGCTGGGGCGGTGCGCTGGCCTGGCGCGGCGGCTGGGTCGGGTCGGGTCGCCAGTCGATCAGCACGGCCTCGCTGTCGTAGGTCAGCAGCCGGGCCTCGGCACGGCGGGCCCGCCACAGCTTGTGCAGCACCGGGTGCAGCAGCATCGCGGCCTCGCTGCCCAGCATGGCCTCGATGCGGTCGGACAGGCGGATACCGCGCAGCGCACCCGGCGCACCGGGCAGCCGGGTTTCCACCGCCTTGAGCCCGAGCGGCCGCGGCGCGGCGCTGTCGGTGGTCTGCGGTGGCAGGGCGGGCGGCTGGGCGGCGCGCTCGGCCCGGCCAAGGCGGCGGATCAGCGCGGCCAACTCGGGCAGCCGGCCCAGGGTGTCGCTGATGCGCTGCGCGGCCTGCCACTCGCGCCGGCTCAACTGGCCGCGCAGTTCGTCCCAGCGCAGTGCACCCAGATCGCCCAGGCCTTGCAGCAGCGCCAGCACGGCGTCCCAATCGCCTTTGAGCACGGTCCAGGCGCTGCTGAACTCGGCGCTGATCTGGGCGATGGCGGCGTCGCGGCCCAGGCGGGGCTGCAGGTCGATCAGCCGGTCGAGGTGCCACAGCAGCGTGCGCAGCAGTTGCTCGGCCAGCGCGTCAGCGCCGCGGCACAGGGCGGCCAGACCGAGGCTGCCGGCGGCGACGCGCAGCGGCGCCAGGGCGGCGGGGTCGCCGAAGTGGGCGTTGTCCGCCGGCAGTTCGCCGCGGGCCAGGGCGTCGCGCCAGCGCCGCACATCGGCCAGGCGCTGCGCGCTGGTGTCGGCCTCGCCGGTGCCGGTGCGGCAGACCAGCGCCGGCAGCCACAGCGTACGCGGCAAGGCGGCGAGTTGCTGGAACGGCTGCTCCAGCGGGCTGGCTGTGGCGCCGCCGGTGGCGGCCTCGGCGGTCGGGGTGCCGGTCGGAATGGCGGTCGGGGACGAGGTCGGGACAGCGGTCAGGGCGCCGGTCAGGGTACCGGCTGTGCTGGCGGTCGCGCTGGGCGGCATCGGGACGGTCCTGATGTGCTGCGGCGCCACGGTGTCCGGGCAGACCGGTCAGCCCGGCGCCAGCGCTACCGGCGCGGGTGGGGTGGCGGGCAGTTGCTCATCGACCAGCAGCCCGGCAAAACCGGCGTGCGTGACCGCCAGCCGGGCCTGCAGGCCGGCCAGCGTGGCCAGCGTCTGGCGGTGCGCGTCCAGCCAGCTTTGTGCCAGCGCGGGCGGCAGCCACAGCCGGTGGGCCAGGCGCTGGACGAGCCGGTCGTGCGCCTGCTGCACGCTGGCGCCGGCGGCGTCGGCACGCTGGCGCAGCGCATCCACCTGCGCGCTGCGGGCGGCGATGTGCACGGGGCTGAAACGGCGGCGCAGCCGGTCCTCCAGCGTGCGGGCGCGGATGCGCTGCAGCCCGCCGTCGCCGCCCGGCCCCGTGCCGCCGGTGTCGGTGTCGTCGGCTCGGTCACCCAGGCCGATGGCGCGCGCCAGCGCCAGCTTGCCGGCGCGGTCATCGAGGCTGGTGTCGTCGGCCGCCGGCAGGCGCTGCTCCAGGTCGAGTTGCTTTTCAAAGGCGCAGACCGCATGGTCCAGCCAGGTCAACGGCTGGGCCACCGCCTGGGCCAGCTGGGCGGTCACCCAGTCGGTCAGCGCGGCCACGGTCCGGGCATCGTGGCTCAGCACATAGGGCGCGAGCCACAGGTCCAGTGCGTCCAGCGTGTCGCGGCCCTCGCTGGCGGCGGCGCAGCGCATCAGCGCCACCAGCTGGCGCCAGCGCCGGTCGGACACCGTCAAGCCCAGGCCCGCCGCCACGCCGCGCAAGACGGCCATGGCGGGTGGTGCCTCGTCGCCCAGCGCCACGCCGGCGCAGGCGGCGAGCAGCGCGGCGCGGTCGGCAGCCGTCAGCGGCGCGGGCAAGTCGGGCGCGGGATGGTGGGTCAGCGCCAGCAGGTCGAAAAAGGCGGCATCGCTGACCGGCGCCACCGGCACACGCAGCAAGAAGCGGTCGTGGAAGGCGAGCAGCGACTCGTCGGTCGGCGCCTCATTGCTGGCGCCGATCACGCTGATCAGCGGCGTACGCAGCCGCGCTGTGCCGTTGTCGAACTCGCGCTCGTTGAGCAGCGTCAACAGCGCGTTGAGGATGGCCGAATTGGCCTTGAACACCTCATCCAGAAACGCCACGCCGGCGGTGGGCAGGTAGCCGTCAATCAGGCGCTCGTAGCGGTCGTCCTCCAGCGCCTTGAGCGACAGCGGGCCGAACAGCTCCTCCGGCGTGGAAAAGCGCGTCAGCAGCCGCTCAAAATAACGCGCGCCCTCAAAGACCCGGTGCAGCCGACGCGCCAGCTCGCTCTTGGCGGTGCCGGGCGGGCCGATCAGCAGCACATGCTCACCCGCCAGCGCGGCCAGCAGCAGCAGGCGGGCCGCGGTTTCACGTTCGAGCAGGCCATGCGACAGGGCCTGCAGGTGGGCCAGCAGGCGCGGTGGCAGGTCCGTTGGCAGGTGGGTTGGCAGGATTTTTGGCAGGTGGGTTGGCTGGTCGATCGGCAGGTTGATCGGCAGACCGGCCGGCCCGCCCGCTGCAGCGGGGTCGGGCGTCGTGGTTGGCAATGGCTCGATCGGCATGTTGCGGATTGTGGCGAAGGCCATCCCTGGAGGCGTTGATCAGACCCAGGGCGGCGGCAGGCCTTCGTCGGCCAGCACCCGCTGCACCGCCGGCCGCGCCAGCACGCGGTCCAGCCAAGCCCGGATGACCAGCCGGGTGCGCGCAGGCGCTGGGCCGGCGCCGTCAAAGCCGCGGGTCCAGCGGCACAGCATCAGGCCGTAGCTGTCGAGCAGGCTGTGCTCGGCGCCCAGCAGCCAGGGCTGGCCGTGGCTGGCCAGCTGGGCCTCGATCATGGCCAGGTGCTCGCCTACCTGGGCCTGCGCGTTGGCGCGGATCTGGGCGGCCACTTCGGCCGCGACCCCCGCGATCACGCGCTCGGGGTAGAAGTAATGCCCCAGCGTCACCTGCACGGTGTTGCTCATCCACAGCAGCCAGCGGTAGGCCAGCGCGCGCTCTGGGCTGCCCAGCGGCGGCAGCAGGCCGGCGGCGGGCCGCTGGTCGGCCAGGTGCAGGCAGATGGCGGCGGTCTCGAACAGCACCAGCGGGCCGTCGCACAACACCGGGATCCGTCCATTGGGGTTGAGCGCCAGGTAGTCGGCCGACTTGTGGGCGTTGTGCGCGCGGTCGACCAGGCGCAACTGAAACGCCAACCCGAGCTCGTGCAACAGGATGTGCGGCGCCATGCTGGCATTGCCGGGGACGTAGTGCAGCTCGATCATGCGGTGCCTTGTGCAGGGTGCAGCACCGGATCATGCCAGCGCTGGTGTGCCGTTCAGGGGCAACGACCGGCGCGGGCGGCAACGCTGCCGGCCAACGGCTATGCAAGCCTGTGCCTATCGCGCCGCAGCGCGCCAGCGGCAAGAATCGCGGCGGCACCGGCCCAGCACCGCAACAAGGCACCGATGGACGTTTTTTCTCAAAGTTTCAGCCTGGCGCTGCAGCTGATCACCCAGGCCGACACCACGCTGTGGCAGATCGTCGGCCTGTCGCTGCGGGTGTCGGCAACGGCCTGCGCGGTGGGCGCGGGTGTTGGCCTGCTGCTGGGGGCGTGGCTGGCGGTGGCGCGGTTCCCCGGCCATGGTGCGGTGGTGGGCCTGCTCAACACCTTGCTGGCATTGCCCTCGGTGGTGGTGGGGCTGGTGGTGTACCTGCTGCTGTCACGGTCGGGGCCGCTGGGCAACTGGGGCATCCTGTTCACACCCACCGCGATGGTGATCGCCCAGAGCATCCTGGTGGTGCCGCTGATCGCTGCCTTGTCGCGCCAACTGGTGGCCGACGCGCTGCGCGAGGGCGGCGACGAGCTGGTGGCGATGGGCGCCGGCCGGCTGCTGTCGGCGGTGTTGTTGCTGGCGCACGAACGGCGCGCGGTGCTGACCGTGCTGCTGACGGCCTTTGGCCGGGCCGTGGCCGAGGTGGGCGCGGTGATGGTGGTGGGCGGCAACATCGACGGCGTGACCCGGGTGATGACCACCGCCATCGCACTGGAGACCAGCAAGGGCGACCTGCCGCTGGCGCTGGCACTGGGCGCGGTGCTGCTGGGTGTGGTGGCGCTGGTCAACCTGGCGCTGGGGCTGACCCAGCGTCGCAGCGCTGGCGGGCCGGGCCTGGTCGGCGCGCTGGCCCGGTGATGTCCCGGTGATCGCCCAGGATGGCCCGGTGATGGCCCGATGACCGCGCCGTTGATCAGCCTGTTGCAGGCCGGCCTGCGCTTTGGCCCGCAGTGGGCGCTGCGCGACATCAGCCTGCAGGTGCGGCGCGGCGACCGGATTGCGCTGGTCGGCGCCAACGGCGCGGGCAAGACCAGCCTGCTGCGCCTGCTCAACGGCCTCGTGGCGCCCAGCACCGGCCAGCGGGTGCTGGCCGCAGCGCAGATCCGGCCGGTCACCGCGATGGTGTTCCAGCGGCCGTTTTTGCTGCAGTTCAGCGTGCGCCGCAACCTGCAGATCGCGCTGTGGCTGGCCCGCGTGCCGGCAGCCGACCGGGCCTCGCGGCTGGACCAGGCGCTGGCCCGGGTTGGCCTGCAGGCACTGGCAGAGCGGCCGGCGCGCGCGCTGTCAGGCGGCCAGCAGCAGCGCCTGGCGCTGGCCCGTGCCTGGGCGGTGCGGCCCGACATCCTGTTCCTGGACGAGCCCACCGCCAGCCTGGACCCGTCGGCCAAACGCGAGGTCGAGACCTTGATCGACGAGTTTGGCCACGACGGCATGGCGTTGGTGATGAGCACGCACAACCTGGGCCAGGTCAAGCGTCTGGCCGACCGGGTGCTCTACCTGGACGCCGGCCGGCTGGCCGCCGATTTGGGTGTGAACGACTTCTTCAAACGTACCGACCTGCCGCCGGACGTGGCGCAGTTCCTCAAAGGAGAGCTGCCGTGGACCTGAACCGCCCATCCCGCCGAAAGCTCGGCCTTGCCGGGCTGGGCCTGGCAATACTGCTGACCGCTGCACAGGGCCGCGCCCAGACTTCGACCGCCGCGCCCTTCATCGTGATGGCCTCGACCACCTCGACCGAGCAGTCCGGCCTGTTTGGCCATTTGCTGCCGGCCTTCAAGGCCGCCAGCGGCACCGATGTGCGGGTGGTGGCGCTGGGCACCGGGCAGGCGCTGGACATGGCACGGCGCGGCGACGCCGACGTCGTGTTCGTCCACGACACCGCAGCCGAGGAGAAGTTTGTCGCCGATGGCTTCAGCCCCAAACGACTGCCGGTGATGTTCAACGACTTTGTGCTGGTCGGGCCGGCCACCGACCCGGCCAGGCTGCGGGGCAGGGACATCGCCGTCGCACTGCGCAAGCTGGCGGCGGCCGGCAGCACGGCCACCGGCGCGGCCAGCGCAGGCTTTGTCTCGCGCGGCGACAACAGCGGCACCCACGCCGCCGAGCAGCGCTACTGGCAGCTGGCCGGCATCGACCTGGCCACAGCCAAACCCGCCGGCTACAAGGCCTGCGGCTGCGGCATGGGCCCGGCGCTCAACATCGCCGCGTCCACCGGTGCCTATGTGCTGGCCGACCGCGGCACCTGGCTGAACTTCAAGAACCGCGCTGGTCTGGCGGTGCTGGTCGAGGGCGATGCGCGCCTGTTCAACCAGTACGGGGTGATGGTCGTCAACCCCGCCCGGCACCCGCACGTCAAGGCCGCGCTGGCCCAGGGCTTTGCCGACTGGGTGGTGTCGCCGGCCGGGCAGGCCGCTATCGCCAGCTACAGGATCGGCGGCGAGCCGGTGTTTTTTCCCAATGCCGGCCGGTAGCCGCTAGCCCGCACCGGCCCGGGCCTCTGCGGCCACGCAGGCCACGCCATCGGGGTGTCACCGGCATCCGCTCAATGCGATTGATTCTCAGGCCAGCCCCGGAGGCGTCACAGGCTGGAACAGCCGGCCCCGGCGCCCCGAACGGCCTAGGGTATGGCCTAGGTGGCCTCGCGCCAACGCTGTGTCGATGATGCGACAAGCCTTCGGCGTGCGCATGGCGTGCGGGTGGGCTTCACCCCTCATCCTGAACCCTGCGGAGAAGACGACCATGCAGAAAAGCCTGCACATCAACCCGGAGAAATGCACCGGCTGCCTGCAATGCGAGATGGCCTGTTCGTTCGAA
Source organism: Betaproteobacteria bacterium (assembly GCA_031394235.1). Taxonomy (GTDB): domain Bacteria; phylum Pseudomonadota; class Gammaproteobacteria; order Burkholderiales; family Burkholderiaceae_C; genus Pseudaquabacterium. The sequence continues at coordinate 192 of JANMXG010000059.1, read as the reverse complement.
AACTACGGCGTCTACGCGCCGGCCAAATCGCGCATCAAGGTGTTCGACTTCCACCACACCGGGCGCAAGGTGCCTTACACCTGCACCCAGTGCGACGAGGCCTGGTGCCTGCATGCCTGCCCGGTCGAGGCGATCACGGTCGACAAGGCCACCGGCGCCAAGGTGGTGAGCGAGTCCACCTGTGTCGGCTGC
>JANMXG010000058.1:0-6105 GCA_031394235.1 Betaproteobacteria bacterium | reverse complement strand
AAGTCCGAGGCCGCGCTGCTGCTCGATTCCCATGTCGGCCAGCAATACGACGCCATCGTCACTGGCAGTTCGGAGTCCGGGCAGTGGGTACGCATCTTCGCGCCGCCGGCCGAGGGCCGACTCGAGTCTGGTCTGCGCGGGTTCGAGGTGGGCCAGAAGCTCCGCGTCAAGTTGGTGTCGACGGACGTGGAGCGTGGCTTCATCGACTTCGTGCTCGTCGATTGAACTTCCAACCGATGGGCCAGACCGGTCGACGAAGCCTTCGACACTCTGACCGAAGGTGCGAGACTGCCGAGCGCCTCCAGCATCCGGTCTCTTGGCTTCGATGAAGCCGGCAACGCCGTTCTCCGGGCCGGTTGGAGGCACCGACTCGATCGAGCCGGTCTTGTGTTCATCCACACGTTCGATGCTGGTGCTGTGCCTGAGATGAATGCGTCATCGCGCGGCGTGATCAGGGCACGTAGTGACCGGCGATGTGTTCAATGACGAAGGCGGCGACTACCCCGTGGGCACATAGCTGCGCAGTCCGCGCTGGAGCCAGCACACGCTGTTCACTGGAACCTAAGTTGGCCTGATCTGCCTGAAGGTGAGCCATCTCGGCGCTGACTAGCCGCCGTATTGCCCTCGGCCTGGATCTGGACGTGCAGCACGCGGCCCGTGCAGCGCTCATGATGCGGGTTGTGCACGTCAACCTTGAGCGCCAACTTGAGTGACGGTCAAAACGGCGTGGGCTTGCGCCTGGCTGTTCACAGCCAATACTCCCAGGCATGGGCCAACCGCTCCTTGAGGCGCAGGCTGAAGGGTCGGCTCTGCCAGCGCTCAAGCGTGATGGCGTCAGATGCCGCCAGATCGTTGTCGAACATCGCCTGCACCTGGTGGCCGAATTCGACGCCGAGCACGACTGCGTTCAACTCGTGGTTGTGCAGGAAGCTTCGCCAATCGAGATTGGTCGATCCGACGGTGGCCCACACCCCGTCGACCAACGCCGTCTTCGAGTGCAGGATTACGTCGCGCCGCTCGTGGATCTTGACGCCCGCGCGCAACAGCTGCTCGTAGTAGTTGCGCCCGGCATGAAACACCAGCCAGGAGTCAGTGTTGCTGGGCAGGATCAAGGTCACGTCAACGCCGCGCGCGGCGGCCGCTTCCAGCACGGCAAGCAGTTGCGGGTCCGGGGCGAAGTACGCGTTGGTCAGGTGCACGCTGGTCTCGGAACTGGCGATGGCCGAGAGCAGGGTGGCATAGATCAGGCTGTAGAGTACGTCGGGCGAGCTGCCGATTGCGCGCACCAGCTGCCGACCGGCAATCTCGGGTTTCGGAAAGAAGTCCTTCGGCGCGAGCGGCTCGCCCTTCTGCGCGGCCCATGTGGCCAAGAACAACTTCTGCAGTTCCGCCACCACCGGCCCTCGCAACTGCAGGTCGGTATCACGCCATGGCGGGCTGCCGGTGGGCCGCGCACGCATGCCCTGGGTGGACGAGCCCCCGGAATACACGCTGCTGCAGTTGATGCCGCCGAGGAAGGCCACGCGTCCATCGACGATGAGCAACTTGCGGTGATCACGCTGATTCAGCTCCCACTCCTTTCGCGCCATCGCGGGATTCATCGGGTTGAACTCGAGGACCCGAATTCCGCTGTCGGTCAGACGCTGGAAGAAGGCCTCCGGCGTGCCGATGGTGCCGACGCTGTCCCGAATGAGGTTGACCTGCACACCCTGCCGCTGCTTGGCGATAAGTGCGTCTGCAAAGCGCCGGCCGACATCGTCGTCGTCGAGGATGTACGTTTCCATGTGGATGTGGTCCCGCGCCGCCAGGATGGCGCCCAGCATCGCCTGGTAGGTGGCCGGTCCGTCCTGTAGCAGCAGCACTTGGTTGCCCGTGGTCAGCGGACTGTCGGTGATCGCTTCCTCACGCGCCAAGTGGCGCTCGAAAATGCCGGTCTTTGGGCTGCCACCCTCCACGCCCTTGAGGGTGGCTTTGCTTTGTGCGGCCGTCAGCGGGCCGCGTGCGCCTTCCAGTTGCACGCCTTTGCCATGCGGAACGGCCAGGTCGGGCACGATGGTCGGCAGGCGGCTGCGCAAGGCCAGCCCCAGCAGCACGAGCAGCAGCAACAGGGCAAGGAATCCCAAGGCCCATCGATGTCGGCGAAGCAAGCGCGATTGCATCGTTGCCATTCTTGCTCATGCGCAGTGCAGCAAAGTCCACTCGCAGGCGCCGTCTTGCCGTTCGGCCCATCGCAACGACTACCCTGAAACCCATCCCGCTTCTGGCGCCTGGCCGGCCAGGATGCGCTGCCTCAAGCCATCGGCCCAGGCCGCATAGCCCTCGGCACTGGGATGCGTTCCGTCCGCCGCCATGCCCGCCTTGGTCGTCGTCTCCGGATGCCAGTGTATGCTGCGTCCGACCTGTTCAATCAGCAGTTGGGCCAGGCTGTGATTCATGCGCCGTGCCCAGCGGCCCATGAACCAGCGCAGCGGTTGCGGCAGCGCCAGGCAGGCATACATCGGGGGTACGGCGCTGTGCACCAGCAAGGCCGGTACGAAGCGCAGGTCGATCAGTTCGGCCAAGCGGGTCTGCCGCCTGTATGAGCCGGCGCGTGGCGTGCCGCCCTGCTGGCGAGCTCGACTTCGGCAGCCTTGGCTGGGACGTGGTGCGTACGCTGCTGGACTGGAAGTGGTCGCCGCAGCAAATAGCGGCTACCCTCAAGCCCGCGTTCCCCAACGAACCTGAACGGCACGTCTTGCACGAGACCATCTACACGGCCATCTATGCGCAGCCGCGGGGCGAGTTCCGCAAGCAGCTCGCAGCCTGCGTGCACTATGGTCGCAGCACCCGCATGCCCCGGTCGCGGGGGGAGGGCCGGCGCGGTCAGATCCCCGACATGGTCAGCATCCATGTGCGCCCGCCCGAGGTGGATGACCGCGTGATGCCCGGCCACTGCGAAGGCGACTTCATCAAGGGCGCCGGCAATAAGTCCTCGGTGGGCTTGCTGGTGGAGCGCAAGAGCCGCCTGGTGCTGTTGGCCAAGATGGATGACGCCACTGCCGCCTCGGCACTGGCGGGCTTTTCCGCCAAGCTGAATTCGATTGCTGCGCCGCTGCGCAAGAGCTTCACCTAGGACCAGGGCAAGGAGATGTCGCGGCACGTCGACCTGGCCGCGCAGACCGGCGTGAAGGTCTACTTCTGTGTCCCGCACAGCCCCTGGCAGCGAGGCACCTGCGAGAACACCAACGGGCTCATTCGTCAGTACCTGTCCAAGGGCACCGACCTCAGCGTCTTCAGCCAGGACGAACTTGGTGGCATCGCCGACAGCTTGAACACAAGACCGCGCTACGCACAACTGGCATACCCCGCTCGAGGTGTTCGCGCAGACCCTGACCAGCTCTCACAAGCCTTCATCCTCAGTTCATTGAACCGGGTGTTGCGCTTCGGACTTGAAACCGCCATCTTTGATCTGCGACAAATAGAACCGGTCGCTGCCCCCGGCAGCAATCGGCGCGCCAGATCCTTCGTCGATGAAAAAGGCAGCGCCGATGTTTTCTTGCGCGCCATCAAACCTGAAGCGCGGTGGCTCATCTACCGTGCGGTGCATGCCTTGCGGAACCGCAGTTGGCTGCGACGCGCTGTACAGCGACTACTGCATTGGCCGTCGGTCATCAAGGCGGCCGGTGGGTTCCGTTGGCTGCTTTGGCGCTGGCCACGCTGGCCCTGATGCAATGAACGAACCCGCATCGGCGCTGGTCGCCCTCACGAATGCGGCGTCGCGTCGAATTTCGTGATTTGGAAGGTGAACATGGTGCACAGCGTCAACACCACCCCGGCACCGCGCGAAGTCCGAATTCCCGTAGGTGGCGCTTTCCTCAACGGCGACTTGGTGTTGCCCCCTGGGTTCCATGGCTTGGTGCTGTTTGCGCACGGTAGCGGCAGCGGGCGCCACAGCGCCCGCAACCGGCAGGTTGCGCAGCACCTTCAACACGCCGGCATCGCCACGCTGCTGCTCGATCTGCTCACGGCGCAGGAAGAGCAGATCGACCTGCACACGCGTGAGCACCGCTTCGACATTCCGTTGCTGACGCGGCGGATGCAGGACGCCACCGCGTGGGCCGCTGCTCAACCCGAGTTGCAGCATGCCGCCATCGGGTATTTCGGCGCCAGCACCGGCAGCCCCGCCGCACTCATCGCGGCCGCCCGGCTGGGCCACCAAATCGCTGCCGTGGTTTCCCGTGGAGGCCGGCCGGACTTGGCGGGGCCTGTGGCCCTGGCGGCGGTGACGGCAGCCACCCTGCTCATCGTCGGCAGTGCCGACCACCAGGTGATCGAACTCAATGAGCAAGCCCACGCGCACCTGCGCTGCGAAAAGAGCCTGGTCACGGTGCCCGGGGCCACCCACCTGTTCGAAGAAGCGGGCGCGCTGGAGCAGGTCGCGCAACTGGCCTCGTCCTGGTTCACCGCCCACCTGACTTCTCCGGGGTACCCCACATGACGGTCGTCAATTCGCCCTTTCGCGACCGGCGGCATGCGGGTCGGGTACTGGCCACCCACCTGGAGAATTACCGCGGTCGGGCAGGCTTGCTGGTGCTGGCCCTGCCGCGCGGCGGCGTTGCCGTGGCGTTCGAGGTGGCCCGCGAGTTGCGGGCGCCGCTGGACATCTTTGTGGTTCGCAAGCTGGGTGTGCCCGGCCACGAGGAGTACGCCATGGGCGCCATCGCCAGCGGCGGTGTGAAGTTTCTGAATCCAATGCCGGGCCTCACCGTCGGGCCCGCGGCTATTGCGGCTGTGGTTGAGCGCGAACAAGCCGAACTGGTGCGGCGCGAGAACCTCTACCGCAAGCAGCGTCCGGCAGTTCCCCTTCAGGGCCGCACTGTCATTGTGGTCGACGACGGGCTGGCCACGAGCTCGACCATGCAGGCTGCGGTGTTGGCGATTCGCCAGCAGCATCCGCTGCATCTGGCCGTGGCGGTGCCGGTGGGCGCGTGGGACACCTGCGCCGCCCTGCGCCAGCAGGCCGATGAGGTGATTTGCGCTGCGACGCCCGAGCCGTTTCGCGCCGTCGGGCTGTGGTACCAGGAATTTCCGCAAGCCACCGACGACGAGGTATGCGCGCTGCTGGAAGAAGCCCGGCGAGAGCACGGCATGGCCACGCACCTCCCAGGCCACTGACTGTTCAGCGATGAATCGCTGCGATGACGAAGGCAAAGGGCTCACCATGATCACGCAGCAAACTCAACACGAACACAACCACGCCGCCTTGCTGAAGGGCCTGCGCGCGCACCTGCAGCCATTAGCCGGCGATGCACGCCAGTACGACGGGTTGCTGTCTCAGATCGGCCCGGCGCGCTTTGCCTTGCTGGGGGAAGCGTCGCACGGCACCGATGAGTTCTATCGCGAGCGGGCAGAGATCACCAAGCGCTTGATCATCGAAAAAGGCTTTACTGCCGTTGCCGTGGAAGCCGACTGGCCCGACGCCTGGCGCGTCAATCGCTACGTACGCGGCCTGTCAGATGACGCTGACGCCGACGCTGCCCTGTCTGGCTTTCAGCGCTTTCCCGCCTGGATGTGGCGCAACACGGTCGTGCGCGACTTCGTCGAATGGCTGCGCAACCACAACGCCGGCCTAAGCCCCCTGCGCCAGGTGGGCTTCTACGGGCTGGACCTCTACAGCCTGTTCAGCTCCATCCAGGCCGTGCTGACCTACCTCGACAGGCTGGACCCGCAAGCGGCGCTCCGAGCACGGTACCGCTACGCCTGCTTCGACCATGCAGCAGAAGACAGCCAGGCCTATGGCTATGCCGCCAGCTTTGGCCTCAAGGGGAGTTGCGAGGACGAGGTGGTGCAACAGCTGCGCGAAATGAACCGCCGCGCCGCCGAAGTGCCACTGACGCCCGGACTGGAGCGTGATGAAGCGTTCTACGCGCAGCAGAACGCGCGTCTGGTGCACAACGCCGAAGAGTACTACCGCACCATGTTTCACCGGCGCGTGTCATCCTGGAACCGTAAGCGTTCCGCCAACCCATCTACCCACCCGATGCTGAAGCTGAGAACCTTGCGGCCATTGCAACGGGCAGTGGGGCGAGGTGGTCATGGATCGAGAACGGCTGGAGCGGTGTTTGG
>JANMXG010000057.1:0-8537 GCA_031394235.1 Betaproteobacteria bacterium | reverse complement strand
CGCAGTCATTGCCATGGCGAATGGGGCGAATCGGACCTGGATCGAGAACGGCTGGAGCGGTGCTTGGCGCAGGTGGTGACCTACCGGGCGTCTGGCTTGAAGGCCCCGGCCTGGGCTGCTGCCAACGGGGTTGAACTGATGGCATTGCAGGGCCGGTGGGCGCATGCCAGGCGGTGGCGAGCGCGGCTCGATGGTGTTGCGCTGGCGCCGGCGCTGCAGCCCAGTGGATGCTGGCGCTCGGGGCGCGAGACCTGCGCGGGGGCATCGATGTGCTGATGGGTCAGGTGGTTCGCGGCTTTGCTGGCAGCACGCAGCCGCACCACGCTTACGTCTTCGCCAACCGGCGCGCTGACCGGCTGAAGGTGCAGGTGTACCACGGCGCGGGGATGTGGCTGTGCACGCGGCGCCTGCAGGCGGGTGGCGATTTCGGCCACGCCCTGCTGCACGCCGACGAGACGCCAGTGGCGTTGCCCGCACCCGGGCGCGGCAAGACCCAGAAGGCCTTCGTGTGGCTGTACCGCACGACGAACTTCGTGACCGTCGAAGGCAAAGGACGTGCCGTGCTCTACGACGTCACCCTCAGCCGCGCGGGCGGGCATCCTCGGCGCGTGCTCGGGGCGCTCAACGGCACGCTGGTGAGCGACGATGTCTCCGGCCACCACGCGCTGCCGCATTGGCTCATCGGATTTGTTACCGCCGATGCGCAGTTGCCTCATGTAGTTTGCTACCCCCCTGATGGTCCGGCTTGGGGGCATCAGGTGGCCAAGCTAGGGCGAATCAGCATGGGCACGCGCAAAGGCCCCGCCGAGCCTTGCGAACAGGCAAGGGCTCAGGTGCCCAGGGGCCGACGCAAGGCTGCCATCACCCGGTCGGGCGTGAACGGCACCTCGCGCAGCCGCGCGCCGGTGGCGTCGAACACCGCGTTGCCGATGGCCGCCGGGATGGCGCACGGCGTCGGCTCGCCGGCGGCAAAGGTCGGCTGGTCAGGGCGGTCGATCAGGTCCACCTCTACCCGGGGCACCTGGTCATGGCGCAGGATCGGGTAGCTGGCCCAGTCGCGCGACAGCACCTCGCGCCGGTCCCAGCGCACGGCCTCCATCAGCGTGCGGCTCACGGTCTGGATCGTGCCGCCTTCAATCTGGTTGATGGTCCCGTCGGGGTTGACGACCAGGCCGCAATCGTGCGCGACGCAGACGCGCTCCACCCGAATCTCGCCGGTCTGGCGGTTCACGGCCACATCGGCCACTGCCGCGACGTAGGTGTTGCTGTTGCTGTAGCGCAGGTAGCTGAGGCCGCGTCCGCGCGCGATGTCGCCGCTGGCAGCGCTGGGGTTGATGCCTGCCCTGGGCTGCCACTTGGCACGTGCCATCGCCTTCTGGATCACCTCGACGGCGCGCGGGTCCTTCAGGTAGCGCAGCCGGAACTCGGCCGGGTCGGCCTTGGCGGCGAAGGCGAGCTCGTCAATGAAACTCTCGTTGGCAAAGGTGTTCTCGATGCGCCCCGGGCTGCGCAGGTGCGCGCTGCGGAAAAAGGCCTTTTCTACGTGGCGGGTGTTGACCCGCACATTGGGCAGGGTGTAGCCGATGCCTGAGTTCTGGAACAGGAAGCCGACCCAGTTGCCCGAGCGCGGCACGCCGGTCTCGGCTGCGGCCAGCAGCGGAAAGTCCAGCGGCTTGAAGGCGACGATATGGTTCAGCGCGATCCAGAAGTCGCCGTTCCAGGCGACGATGTTGCCGGCGTCGTCGAGCCCGGCCTCCAGGTCGATAGAGCGCGGCGGGCTCTTTGGCGAGCGCGCCATCTCGTCGTCGCGCATCCATTGCACGCGCACCGGCTGGTCGGTCAGCACCGCCAGCAGCGCCGCGTCGGCCGACGCGTCTTCGTGCCCATTGCGGCCGTAGCAGCCCGAGCCTTCGAGGTAGACGATGCGAACCTTCTCCGGCGCCAGCCCGACGATGGGCGCGATCTCGGTCACCAGCGAGTGCGTCGCCTGTGAGGCACTCCACACCGTGAGCTTGCCGTCCTTGAAGTCAGCCACTGCACAGCTCGGGCCCATCGAAGCATGGGTCTGCACCGCGAAGTCGTAACGCGCTTTCAGCTTGCGCGGCGCCAGCGTGACCGACGCCAGCACCGCGCGGGCGTCGCCAACGTTCTGCGTCACGTCTTCCTTGGCCACCTTCAAGCTGCGCCAGTGGTCGAACACCGTGGCCTGATCGGGCAGCGGCTCGGCCGCGCCCCATTGCGCCTTCACCGCGCGCATCGCCTTGATCGCGCCCCACTCGGTCTTGGCCAGCACGGCCAGAAAATCGCCCTTGCGCACCGTGCGGACGTAGCCGCCGACCTGCTTGGCTGCGCTGTCGTCGACCGACAGCAGCGACGCGCCGACGTTGCCGGGCCGCAGCACGCGCGCGTGCAACATGCCGGGGACGCGGAAGTCGTGGATGTAGGGCCACTCGCCGGTGAGCTTGCCGGGGATGTCAACCCGAGGCACCGGCTTTCCAATCCACTGGTAGTCGGCCGGTTTCTTCAGCACCACCTTCGGATCGACCGCCAGTTCAAGCGGTGCCGCAGCCACCAGTTCGGCGTAGCCGACGCGGCGCGCGGGCTCGGCCTTGACAAAGACCGCGCCGTCGCGGCAGCTTGCGTCGCCGGCGGCCACGCCCAGCTTGGCGGCGCCGCGCGCCAGCAGCGCGGCGCGCCCGGTGGCGCAGGCACGGCGCAGTTCCATCCCGCCCTGGGCGATGGTCGTGCTGGCGCCGGTCAACCACTGGTCGGGCGTGGTCGCGGTGTCGCCCATCACCAGCGTGATGCGGTCAAAGGGCAGGTCGAGCTCGTCGGCCGCCAGTTGCGCCAGCGCGGTGCGCGAGCCGTTGCCGAGGTCGACCTTGCCGGTGTAGACCGTGGCACGTCCATCGGCCTGGATGGCGACGAAGGACTCGGTGCGGGCCTTGTCTACCGCCTTGGCGGGCGACAGCGACGGCGCGGCTGCGGCCGACGCGGCGCCGCCCCACGAGAAACCGACGACCAGCGCGCCCGCTGCGGCACCGGAGGAAGTGAGAAAAGTTCTGCGATCGATATGCACGACGGTCTCCTGAATTAGGCCGTGACCGGCTGGCCGGATGCGCGCTGGACCGCGCGCACGATGCGCTGGTGCGTGCCGCAGCGGCACAGGTTCATCGCCAGGCCTTCGCGAATTTGCTGCTCGCTCGGCTTGGGCGTGCGCTTGAGCAGATCGGCCGCCTGCATCACCATGCCGTTGATGCAGTAGCCGCACTGCACGGCCTGCTCGTCGATAAAGGCTTGCTGCAGCGGCGAGGGCTTGGCGCTGGAGCCCAGGCCTTCGAGCGTCGTCACCTTGCGCTTGCCCAGCGCCGAGACGGGAAACACGCAGGACCGGGTGGCCTGACCGTCGATGTGCACGGTGCAGGCGCCGCACTGCCCCAGTCCGCAGCCGAACTTGGGGCCGCTCAGCTCAAGTTGGTCGCGCAGCACGTACAACAGCGGTGAATCGGCATCCGCGTCAATCCGGCGCTTGCTGCCGTTGATATCGATTTCGAATTGGGCCATGGGTCTTTCTCCTGGGATGTTCAGATCAAGTTTCCCGCCACGGAACCGGCTTTGCCGGGCCGTTGGCGGACCGCCCCTCGGGGGGTAGCGAGCGCTAGCGGGCTGGGGGGCGCAACTCCGCGCGGGCGCGGATCTCGTCGAAGTCTGCCGGCAGGGGATGCAAATCGAGCCGCTGCCCGGCCCTTACCAGTTGGCTCGGGATGTCGTGCCCGATCAAGCTCGGCAGTCGCTGGCTGGCGGCGATGACGCCCGCGACATCGACGCCCGTGTTGTAGCCCATCAGCTCGAGCGCGTGCACGATCTCCTCGGTGCAGACATTGCCGGTGGCGCCGGGCGCGTAAGGGCAGCCGCCGATGCCTCCGAAGCTGGCGTCGAAGCGCTCGGCGCCGGCGTCGATGCCGGCCAGCACATTGGCCAGGCCCATGCCGCGGGTGTTGTGGAAGTGCAGCGTCAGTTCCTGATCCGGCCAGCGCTGCCTGAAGGCTCGCGTCAGCCGCGCCACCTGCGTCGGATAAGCCATGCCCGTGGTGTCGCACAGCGTCACGCCGTCGGCGCCGATGTGGTCGATGTAGCGCGCACACCAGTCGAGCACCGCGTCGTCCGGCACGTCGCCTTCCATCGGGCAACCGAAGCTGCACGACAACGACACGTTCACCGCCACGCCGGCCTGCCGGGCCAGCGCGGCCACCTCGCACAGTGCGGCAAAGCTTTGTTGCTGCGTCATGCGCAGGTTGGCCAGGTTGTGACTGACGCTGGCCGACATCACCAGGTTCAGTTCGTCGGCCTTCGACTCGACGGCGCGCTCTGCGCCGCGCAGGTTGGGCACAAGCGCCGAGTACACCACCCCGGGCTTGCGGCGGATCTCGCGCAGCACGGTCTCGGCGTCGCGCAACTGCGGAATAGCCTTCGGCGAGACGAATGAGGTGACCTCGATCTTCACCAGCCCGGCGTCCGACAGCGCATTCACCAGGGCTATTTTTTCGTCGGTCGCAACGAACCGCTGCTCGACCTGCAGGCCGTCGCGCGGGCCCACTTCCTGCATGTAGATGCGCTGGCGTGCGCCGTCCCAAACGCTGTTCATGCCACCACCTTCCTGTCGCGCAGCGCGGCGATGTCACCGGCAGACAGGCCGATCTCGCCGAGCACCGCATCGGTGTCGTCGCCCAGCATCGGTGCCGACGAGCGGATGCTGCCCGGCGTGCCCATCAGCTTGGGCACGATGCCCGGCACGTCGAGCTCGTAGCCTTCGCGCGTGGTTTGCTTGAGCACCATCTCGCGCGCCCGGTAGTGCGGGTCTTCAGCGATGTCCTGGGCGGTGTAGGCGCGCCCGGCCGGCACCTTGGCCTCGCCCAGCACGGCCAGCACGTCGGCGGTGGCGCGTTGCAACGTCCAGGCCTCGATGGCCGCATCAAGCTCACCGACACGCTTGACGCGGCCGGCGTTATCGGACAGCTGCGGGTCGTTGCCCAGGTCGACGCGGCCGATGGCGGTCATCAAGCGCTTGTAGATGCTGTCGCCGTTGCCGGCGATCAGCACCACGCCGCCGTCGCCGCAACGGTAGGCATTGCTCGGCGCGATGCCCGGTAGCGCGCTGCCAGCCGGCTCGCGCACCACGCCGAAGGCGCTGTACTCGGGCAGCAGGCTTTCCATCACGTTGAAAACCGCCTCGTGCAGCGCCACGTCGATCACCTGCCCCTTGCCGCCGTTGACCTTGCGGTGGTACAGCGCGGTCAGCACGCCGATGGTGCCGTGCAGCGCGGCCAGCGTGTCACCGATGGAGATGCCGCAGCGCACGGGTACGCGGCCCGGTTCGCCGGTCAGGTGGCGCAGGCCGCCCATCGCCTCGCCGATCGAGCCGAAGCCGGGCAGGTCGCGGTACGGGCCGGTTTGCCCGTAGCCGCTGATGCGCAGCATCACCAGGCCCGGGTTGAGCTGGCTCAAGTCCCCGTAACCCATGCCCCAGCCTTCCATCGTGCCGGGACGAAAATTCTCGATCAGCACGTCGGCCTGCGCGATCAGCTTCTTCGCAATGTCCTGCCCGTCTTTGGCGCGCAAGTCGAGCGCGATCGAGCGCTTGTTGCGGCTTTGCACCTGCCACCACACCGAGGTGCCGTCCTTGATCAGCCGCCAGTTGCGCAGCGGGTCGCCCACGCCGGGCGCCTCGATCTTGATCACGTCGGCGCCGAACTCGCCCAAGGTCTTGCCGGCAAAAGGGCCGGCGATCAGCTGGCCCATCTCGATGACCTTCAGGCCGTCCAAGGCTCCGGGTTGCATGGGCGGCTCCTCAATCTACCGTGGCGCCGGAGTCCTTGACGATCTTGGCCCACTTGGGCAGATCGTCCCGGATCAGCACCGCGAACTGCTCGGGCGAGCTCTTGAACGGCTCGCAGCCCACCTGCGCGAGCTTGTCCTTCACGCCGGGATCGTCGAGCACCTTCGCCACCTCGGCGTTCAATTTCGCGATGATCGCCTTGGGCGTGCCGGCCGGCGCCAGCAAGCCGTACCACGGCGTCGAGCCAAAGCCCTTGACCGTCTCGCCGATGGTCGGCACGTCGGGCAGCGCGGCGACGCGCTTCTCGTTGACGGTGCCGAGCACCTTCAACTTGTTGCTCTTGATGAAGCTGATCGACGAGGGCAGGCTCTGCACGCTCAGCTGCACCTGGCCGCCGACCAGGTCTGTCACTGCGGCCGACGCGCCTTTGTAGGGCACGTGCAGCATGTCGATGCCGGCGGCCTTGCCGAGCATTTCGCCGATCAGGTGGTTCAGTGTGCCGTTGCCGGCTGAAGCGATCGTGATCTTGCCCGGGTTCTTTTTTACCTCTGCCACCAGCTCGGCCACATTTTTCGGCGCGAAGTTGTTGTTGGCCACCAACACATAGCCCGCCGTGGCCACCGGCGAGATGGGTTCGAAGTCCTTCACCGGGTCGAAGCCGGTGCTTTTGTACAGCGACGGGTTGATGACGTGCGCACTGTTGACGGTGAGCACCAGCGTGTAGCCGTCGTTCTTGGCCTTTGCCGCGTTGGCGGTGCCGATGTTGCCGCCGGCACCGGGCTTGTTGTCCACGATGAACTGCTGGCCCGTCTGCTCGGTCAGTTTCTGCGCGACGATGCGCGCGATGGTGTCGTTGGCGCCGCCCGGCGCCTGCGGCACGATCACCGTGACCGGTTTGCTCGGGAATTTGTCTTGAGCCAGGGCGCTGCCTGTAGCAGCCAGCGCCAGCGCGCAGGCCAGAGTCCATTGACGGCGGGTGAAGTTCATGCGGGATAGCTCCGGGAGTGGATGGGTCGCTGGATTGGCGGGCGGGCAAGCAACGAGGCGCCTGCAGTCAGCCGAACAGCCCCGGCCCGGGTGCGCGGCGATGGGCTGGCGGTTTGGGTACCTGATTGTTGAAAATGACGGCAGCCCTGCGCCATGACCGCTGCACGATCCCTGCTTTCGCCAAGCGAGAAATCAGGGTTAACCCGGTTTACGCGCGGCCAGGTGATCGAGCAGCAAGCGCACCGGCCGCTCCAGTGCAGCGAGGTCGCGCACGCCGATCAACAGTTCGCGATCAACCCAGGCGTCAGCCAGTTCGATGCGCGCCAGGCCCATCGAGCGCAGGTGCGGTTGCACGGCGGCGTCGGGCAGCACCGCGACACCCAGGCCGGCAGCGACCATCTGGCACATCGCGTCGAAGCTGCGCACGTGGATGCGCACCCGCAGCCGGCGGCCGATGCACGCGCTCTCGGTGGCGAGCCGCTGCGCGAGCGAGGTTTGCTGCGGCAAACTGACGAAGTCGAGGTCGGCGACCTCGACGAAATTGAGCGGTGCCTGCGGCACCCGCGCCGCAAGCGCATGGCCCGCCGGCACGACCAGCACGAGCCGGTCGCGCCGGTACGACACCGTCTGCAGCCCGAAGGTCGGCGTGCGCTCGGCGAAGATGCCGATCTCGGCGCGGCCATCGACCACCGCAAGCACGGCCTCGCGGCTGTCGGATTCGTCCATCTCGATGCGGATGCCGGCGTGCGCGGCGATGAAGGTGGCCAGGTCGGACGGCAAGAACTGGGTCACTGCCGAGGTGATGGCCACCAGGCGCACGACGCCGATGATGCCCGCCGCATGGTCGGACAGATCGGCCGCGAGATGGTCGACATCGGCCAGGATGCGTTGCGCATGCCGCTGCAGCGCCTGGCCGGCGAGCGTGAGCGTGACGCCGCGCGAGTGGCGTTCGAACAGTTCGGTGCCGACGGCGTCCTCCAGGTCGGAGATGCGCTTGCTGGCCGCGCCGACAGCCAGATGTCCGAGCTCGGCGCCACGGCTGATGCTGCCGGTGCGCACCACCAGGCTGAACAGTGACAGCGAGACGAGGTCGAGGCGGTGCAGGTTCACGGCCGGGTCACGCTGCGCAGCGCCGCAGACGGCGGGTGGCCGGCGGGCAGCCCGCGTGAGGCGGGGGCGCCGGTTGCGGCCAGCGGCAGCCAAGCCTCTGTAACACCAAGCCCGGCATCAGTCGCGCCAGGGTGGCAGGCTGTCGCTGTCCAAGCCGTAGCGCTCGATTGCCGTGGCGCAGCGCTGTTGTCCGGCAGCGTCCTGCGCCAGCCCGTGCAGCGCGGCCAGCGCGATGTGCTGACGGTCGACCTCGAAGAAGCGGCGCAGTGCCACGCGTGTGTCGCTGCGGCCGAAGCCGTCGGTGCCGAGCGCTGTCATGCGGGCCTGCAGGTACGGTGCAATCGACAGCGGCCAGGCGCGCAGGTAGTCGCTGGCGGCGACGACCGGTGCAGTGCCGCCCAGACAGGCCAGCAGGTGGCACGGCCGCGCCGGCTGCTGCGGGTGCAGCCGGTTCCAGCGCTCCGCCTCGCGGGCTTCACGCTCGAGTTCGCTGTAGCTGGTGGCGCTCCAGACCTCGGCGTCAATGCCCCAGTCGTCTTGCAGCAGTGCTGCCGCGGCCAGCACTTCGCGCAGGATCGCCCCTGAGCCGACCAGCCGCACCTGG
>JANMXG010000056.1:0-45690 GCA_031394235.1 Betaproteobacteria bacterium | reverse complement strand
GCGCAGCGGTGGTGCGCGGGCGGCAGCGCCTGGGCAAGATCACCGGGCCGCCCCGCTTGCCGTCGCCGGCGGATCAGCGCCAAGCCGCAGGGCATCCAGCACCTGCGCCGTGTGCTGGCCCAGCGTGGGCGCCACGCTGCGAATCGCGCCAGGCGTGTCGCTGAGCTTGGGCACGATACCGGGCACGGCCAGCACCAGGCCGTCAGCAGTGGTGATCTGCTGGATCATCTGGCGGGCCTGGAAGTGCGGGTCGGCAGCGATGTCGGCCACGGTGTAGATGCGGCCGGCCGGCACGCTGACAGCCTGCAAGGTGGCCACCACGTCGGCCACCGGGCGCTGCACGGTCCAGGCGGTGATCGCAGCGTCCAATTCGTCCACCCGCCCGGCGCGCTGGGCGTTGTCCGCCAGACCGGGATCGGTGCCCAGGTCGTCGCGGCCGATGCTGTGCATCAAACGCTTGAAGATCGAGTCGCCGTTGCCGCCGATCACCACCTGTCCGTCGGCACAACGGTAGGCGTTGCTGGGCGCGATACCGGGCAGCGCGGACCCCGCGGGCTGGCGTATGGCGCCAAAGGCGCTGTACTCGGGCAGCAGGCTTTCCATGCAGTTGAAGACCGACTCGTACAAGGCCACATCCACCACCTGGCCGCGGCCCTTGGGTGCGTCGGCCGAGACCGACAGCGTGCGCGCCTGCAGCGCCAGCAGCACGCCGATCACGCCGTGCAGCCCCGCCAGCGTGTCGCCCAGGCTGACACCAGCACGCACCGGCACGCGGCCGGGCTCGCCCATCAGGTGGCGCAGGCCGCCCATGGCCTCGGCTACCACCGCAAAGCCGGGCAGGTCGCGGTAGGGACCGGTCTGGCCATAGCCGCTGATGCGCAGCATGACCAGGCCGGGGTTGTCAGCCGCCAGAGCCTCAAAGCCCAGGCCCCATTTCTCCAGCGTGCCGGGCTTGAAGTTTTCGATCAGCACATCGGCCTCGGCGGCCAGCCGGCGGGCATCTGCCCGGCCGGCGTCGGTGCGCAGGTCCAGCACCACGCTGCGCTTGTTGCGGCTTTGCACCTGCCACCACACGCTGGTGCCGTTGTGCAGCAGCCGCCATTTGCGCAGCGGGTCGCCACCTTCCGACGCCTCGGTGGCGGGCGGCTCGACCTTGATCACGTCGGCGCCAAACTCTGCCAGGGTCTTGCCGGCAAACGGGCCGGCGATCAATTGGCCCAGCTCCAGCACCTTCAGGCCGGCCAGCGGGCCGAAAGTTGGGCCGGCCAGCGGGCCGAGAGTCGAATCGGCCAGCGGGCCGATTGCCGTGGCAGCCGCGGCGGCGGGCGCTGGGTCGGCAGCTCGGGCGGGGGTTTGCAGGGAAGGCTGCGTAGGCGCAGCGGCCGGTGCGGTGTCGGTCATGGCCGCGCATTGTTGCGCCAGCACAGACCGACGCGCTTGGGCGACAGCCAGGACATCGCCGCAGGCTTTAGGCTCTTGACCATGACTACCCTCTTTGACCCTATCCAAATCGGCGACATTGCCCTGGCCAACCGCGTCGTGATGGCGCCGCTGACACGCAACCGTGCGCCCCGCCAGTTGCCCAATGACCTGATGCGCCAGTACTACACCCAACGCGCCAGTGCCGGCCTGATCGTGACCGAGGCCACCCAGGTCAGCGCCCAGGGCCAGGGCTACCTCGACACCCCCGGCATCTACACGCCCGAGCAGGTGGCCGGCTGGCGCAAGATCACCGACGCGGTACACGCCGCGGGCGGCAAGATCGTTGTGCAGCTGTGGCATGTGGGCCGCATCTCGCACACCGGCCTGCAGCCGGGCGGCGCGGCACCGGTGTCCAGCACGGCCCGGCCGGCGATCGGCAAGACCTTCACCGCCGACGGGTTTGTCGATTGCTCGACCCCGCGGGCCTTGCGCACCGACGAGATGCCCGGCGTGGTCGCCAGCTACCGCCAGGCGGCGCGCAACGCCATCGATGCCGGCTTTGACGGCGTGGAGGTGCACGGCGCCAATGGCTACCTGCTGGAGCAGTTTTTGCGCGACAGCATCAACGACCGCACCGACGCCTATGGCGGCTCGATCGAAAACCGCGCGCGGCTGCTGTTGGAGGTGATGACGGCGGTGGTGGCCGAGATCGGTGGCGGCCGCACCGGACTGCGCCTGTCGCCGATCACGCCAGTCAACGATGCGGCGCAGGACAGCGACGCCGCCGCGCTCTATGGCTATGTGGTGCAGCAACTCGCGCCGCTGAAGCTGGCGTTTTTGCACCTGATCGAAGGCCAGACCGGCGGCGCCCGCGACTTGAGCGACAAGGGCGTGGCGCCGTTCGACTATGCCGCGCTGCGCGCTTCGTACGCCGGGCCGTGGATGGTCAACAACGGCTACAGCCGGGCGATGGCACTGGACGCCGTGGCCTCGGGCGCGGCCGATCTGGTGGCCATTGGCAAGCCGTTCATCAGCAACCCGGACCTGGTGCGCCGGCTGCGTGAGGACGCGCCGCTGGCCAAGTGGGTGCAGGCCACGCTGTACGGCGGCGGCGCGGCCGGCTACACCGACTACCCGACGCTGGCGTCCAGCCTGGCCGCTGCGGCCTGACAAACCCGGCATTTCACGCCGCGCCGGCGCCGTTTGGCGACCGGCGCCAGCGCCCCGTCTCGGCGCCATCAAAGCCCGGGTCAGTGCGCCACAGAATGGATTCACCCCATCCTGCTGGAGCTTGATCCATGAGCACTTCCCCCTTGTTGCACCGGCCGCAACGGGCCACTGTCTTGGCCACTGCGCTGGCCTGCGGGCTGGCCGCTGCGCTGGCGTTGCCTGCCGCAAGCCAGCCCGCCGCAGATCAGCCCGTCGCGGCCCAGCCCGTCGCAGCCCAGCCCGGCTGTGCCACCGTCGAGGTGCACCACGTGCGTCCCGGCCAAGGCTTTCTGATGCTGGCGGCGTTTGCCGATGCCGCCAGCTTCCGCAGCCGGCCTGTGGTGGCGCTGCGCCTGCCGGCAGCCGAGGCGACGACGATGCGCTTTCCGCTGTGCGGCCTGGCAGGCGACGTGGTGGCGCTCACGCTGTTCCAGGACCTGGACAGCGACGGCAAGATGGGCGTCAACCTGGTCGGTATGCCCACCGAACCTTGGGGCGCGTCCGGTACGCCGGGCGCCTTTGGCCCCAGCTGGGACACCGGCAAGGTGGCGCTTGACGGCAACCCCATCGTCGTGCGGTTGTCGCAATGAGCGCCGGGCGCAGCACCATGAACCGCCGCCACCTGCTGCAAGCGCTGGCCACCGCGGCAGGCGGCCTGGCCGCGGCACCCGCCGCGCTGGCCCGCCCCGGCCGCGCCGCCGACTTTGCTGCCAACGTCGCCAGCCAGCCGCTGCTGACGCCGTTCAAGGGCGTCAGTGATGCGTCCGGCGATTGCTTTGCCGAGCGCCTGGCGCTGCGGGGCCGCTGGCCGATGGCGCTGACCGGCCGCTTCTACCGCAATGGCCCGGCGCTGTACGAGCGCGGCGGTGAGCGCTACCACCACTGGTTTGACGGCGACGGCATGGTGCAGCAGTTCACGCTGACCGGCAGCCGCGTGGCGCACCGGGGCCGGCTGGTAAAGACCGTCAAACTGCAGGCCGAGCAACAGGCCGGCCGGTTCTTGTACGGCGCCTTTGGTACGGCGGTGGACAACGCGCCGCCCCTCTCCGGCCCCGACAGCGTCAATTCGGCCAACACCAACGCACTGGAACACGGCGGCCGTTTGCTGGCGCTGTGGGAGGGCGGCTCGGCCTACGCCATGGACCCGACCGATCTGTCCACCCAGGGTCCGGTGGTCTGGCGCGACGACTTGCGCGGTGTGCCGTTTTCAGCCCATCCCAAAATCGATGCCGATGGCCATTTGTGGAATATCGGCAACGCCGGCCGCCACCTGGTGGTCTGGCACATCGATCCCCAGGGCCGGCTGGTGGATGTCGCGCTGGGCGAGTCACCCTTCCCCGGCGGCATGGCGCACGACATGGCCGTCACCGCCCGCCATCTGGTCGTGCCGTTGCCGCCGGTGCGCCTGCGGTTTGGTGAGCCGTCTGACGGACCACGTCGGTTTGAAATGGCGCCGGGCGAGCCGCTGCGCATCTTGGTGATCAGCAAGGCCGACCCGCGCCAGCGACGGGTGTTTGAGCTGCCGGCGCAGATGGTGTTTCATGTGGGCAATGCCCACGAGACCCGCGATGGCCAGGTTGCGCTCAGCTTCATCGGCGCACCGGACCTGGGCTTTCTCAACGACGGCGCCGTGGCGCCGATGCAGGGCCGGCCCGCGCAGCCCAGTGCCTCGTGCACCCAGCAGGTGACACTGGACCTGGCCAGCGGGCGCAGCCAGTTGCAGCGCTTCGAGGACCGGGCGGAGTTTCCCAGGATCGATCCGCGCCGCATCGGCCTGCCAGCGCGCTGGCTGCTGACGGCGGTGTCGTTCGGCGCCCCGCCCCGGCCGGCGCAATTTCACGGTCTTCAATTGCGCGACATGGACAGCGGCCGCACCCGTTGCTTCGACTACGGCGATCAAATCGTGGTGGAGGAGCACATCTGGATCCCCAAACCCGGCCGCAGCGGTGAGCTGGACGCCTGGCTGCTGGGCACCACCTTTGATGCCCGACGTCAGGCCACGGTGCTCAACCTGCTGGACGCCGCGCACCTGGAGGACGGCCCGATCGCCCAAGCCCAGCTGCCCTACCTGCTGCCGCTGGGCTTTCACGGCAATTTCACGGCCGCTTGACCGTCGGCTGGATGGGGGGGTGGGGTGTCGGTTGGCGTGGCGGCTGGACAGCACCCGGCAGCTCGGCGCCGCCTGCGCCAGATCAGCCGCGTTTGCGCATGCGCGCCATGAACAGCTCACGCAGGTTGACCTCTCGCGGGCCAGGGATCAACTCGATCTCATCGCCCGCGGCAAGCTGGCCGGGCACGATCACGCCCAGGTAGGCGCCGCAGTAGCCCGACTGCGCCATCAGCTTGCTGGCCTGGTTGAAGCCCATCACGTCGTTGAACTTGAAGCAGGGCTGGCGCGGCTCGCTCACGGCCAGCAGGCAGCCCGGCAGGCGCAGCTGGTCGCCGATCCACAGCTTTTCTTCCAGCAGGCCGTCGATCGTCAGGTTTTCACCCATGAAGCCGTGCGGCAGCGCGGCGTCGGCCGCCGCCGCCCGGGCTTGCGCCCGCACGCCCTGCCAGAACGGGTAGTGGGCCGCCGGGTAGGCATAGATTGCCTTGCTCAGGCCACCGTGCACCGTCTGGTCGGCCTGTTCGTCGCCGTCCAGCCCCAGGCGGTGCACACCGACCGGCCCGACCACCGGCCGTTTGCCGATGGCGCTGGCCACAGGCTGGCCTTGGATCAGGCGGATTTCACTGCGGGCAATGCTGACGCTGAGGATCTTCATGGGGTTGCGCGGCGGGCGGGTTGACGGTGCGGGACGGGACAGGGCACCTCGGAGCGGCAGGTGCCAGCGGGCTGGATCGTACGGCGGCGCTGGTGCTGCCGCTGGACCTGGCGCTGGCGCTGGCGCTGGAGTTGGAGCTGGCGCTGGAGCTGGAGCTGGAGCTGGAGCTGGAGCTGGAGCTGGCGCTGGCGCTGAGGCCGGAGCCGGGGCAGGCGCCGGCAATGCCGTCAGCCCGGCGACAGCCCCGGCGCCAACTGCGCATTAAGTCATACGGAATTTGCATGACCCCCCAATCCCCGGTGGTTACCGGACTATTACACTGGTTTGACAATACGCCTGCCGGCTACAGCTGGCTCACGCCCGTCAGGCTCCGGTGTAACCCGCCGTAACCCGCTGTCGGTCCGGTTGTCCTGCAACCCCTCCGTCGCCGAGCACCCCCTTCGCTGCGGCATTGCACGAGCCCCGCCCTCCCTGATCCCCGATCCGGCCGCCGAGGTTTGTTCAATTCCGTTTTTGCATTTTATTGATTGGAACCTTGTGATGAACCAGCCCGTGATGGAAGGCCTGCGCTTGAACGTGCCGGCCTATGTCAAGCACCCCCGTCTGGTGGCCTGGGTGGCCGAGATGGCCGCCTTGACCGAGGCCGCCGAGATCTACTGGTGCGACGGCTCGCAAGCCGAATATGACCGGCTGTGTTCTGACCTGGTGGCCGGCGGCACCTTCAAACGGCTCAACGCCGAGTTGCGCCCCAACAGCTATCTGGCCTGCAGCGACCCCAGCGATGTCGCCCGGGTCGAAGACCGCACCTTCATCTGCAGCGAACACAAAGACGACGCCGGCCCGACCAACAACTGGATGGCGCCGGCTGACATGCGCGCGCTGCTGCAAACCGGCCAGCCTGACGGCACGCCCGCGCTGTTTGCCGGCTGCATGCGCGGCCGCACGATGTACGTGGTGCCGTTTTCGATGGGCCCGCTGGGCTCGCACATCGCGCACATCGGCATCGAGCTGTCCGACAGCGCCTATGTGGCGGTCAACATGCGCATCATGACGCGCATGGGCAAGGCCGTTTTTGAGGTGCTCGGCGAGGACGGTGAATTTGTGCCCTGCATGCACACCGTGGGTGCCCCGCTGCAACCGGGCGAAAAAAGCGCGGCCTGGCCCTGCAACGCCACCAAGTACATCGTGCACTACCCCGCCACGCGCGAGATCTGGAGCTACGGCTCGGGCTACGGCGGCAACGCGCTGCTGGGCAAGAAGTGCTTTGCGCTGCGCATCGCCAGCAACATGGGCCGCCAGGCCGCGCAGGGGCCTTCGGGCAGCCCGGGCTGGCTGGCCGAGCACATGCTGATCCTGGGTGTCACCTCGCCGGCGGGTAAGAAGTACCACGTCGCGGCGGCCTTCCCCAGCGCCTGTGGCAAGACCAACTTTGCGATGCTGGTGCCGCCGCAGGAAGGATTTGAGGGCTGGCGCGTCACCACCATCGGCGACGACATTGCCTGGATCAAGCCCAATGCCGATGGCCGGCTGCACGCGATCAACCCCGAGTCGGGCTATTTCGGCGTGGCGCCGGGTACAAATTACAAGACCAACCCGAACTGCATGGACTCGCTCAAGCGCGACGTGATCTTCACCAACGTCGCGCTGACCGACGACGGGGATGTGTGGTGGGAGGGCATTGACGGCCCGGTGCCGGCGCACCTGATCGACTGGCAGGGCCGTGACTGGACTCCCGAGATCGCCAAGCTGACGGGCGCCAAAGCCGCACATCCCAACTCGCGCTTTACCGTGGCCGCCACCAACAACCCGGCGCTGGATGCGGACTGGGACAACGCCGAGGGCGTGGCGATCGACGCCTTCATGTTCGGTGGCCGCCGCTCGACCACCGTGCCGCTGGTGACCGAGGCCCGCAACTGGGCCGAGGGCGTGTACATGGCCGCGACGATGGGCTCGGAGACCACCGCCGCTGCTGCTGGCGCGGTCGGCCAGGTGCGGCGTGACCCGTTCGCGATGCTGCCCTTCATGGGCTACCACATGGGCGACCACTTTGCGCACTGGTTGGCGCTGGGCGCCAAGCTGGCCGCCGGGGGCACCGCACTGCCCAAGATCTACTGCGTCAACTGGTTCCGCAAGGGCGACGACGGCAAGTTTGTCTGGCCCGGCTACGGTGACAACATGCGGGTGCTGAAGTGGATGCTGGAGCGGGTTGAAGGCAGCGGCGGCGGTGAAGAAAACGTGTTCGGCGTCAGCCCGCGCTTTGAGGACCTGAACTGGACCGGACTGGACTTCACACGGACCCAGTACCAGTCGGTGATCTCGATCGACAAGGCAGCCTGGCTGACCGAGTTGGGCCTGCACGGTGAGTTGTTCAAGCAACTCGCCGGGCGCTTGCCGGCGCAATTGCTGGCGACCAAGGCCAGGATCGAGCAGGCGCTGGCGGCCTGACGCCCCGATCCGCGCCCGGCGGACGCATGCGGCTGCAGCTGTTTTCAGACCTCCACCTCGAAACCGAGACTTTCGACCCCCAGCCCGCGCCGGGCGCCGAGGTGCTGGTGCTGGCCGGTGACATCGACGCCAACTGGACGGCGTTGGACCGTTTCGCCGGCTGGCCGTGCCCGGTGGTCTCGGTGGCCGGCAACCACGAGTTCGACGGCCGCGATCTGCACAGCGCCTGGCCGCTGCTGCGCGAGCGCTGCGAGCGGTTCGGCATCCGCTTGCTGGAGCGTCAAAGCCTGGTGCTGACCAGCGCTGCTGGCCAGCGGGTACGTTTTGTCGGCACGGTGCGCTGGTCTGACTTTGAGCTGTTCGGCCCGGCCGGTCGCGACCGGGCGATGCGGGCAGCGGGCTACTTTCTCAAGCTGATGGCTGCCAAACGCGGTGGCGAGCCGATCACGTCCGAGCTGATGCGCGACGAGTCGCTGGCCTGCCGCGACTGGCTGGCCACCGAATTGCTGCGTGCCAATCCAGGGCCGGCAGTGACCGACGGCTGGCACCACACCGTGGCCATCACCCACTTTGGGCCCAGCCTGCGCAGCGTGGACCCGCGTTTTGGCCACCAGCCCGGCAGCGCCAGCTTTTGCAATGCCGACGACGACCTGATCCCGCTGGCGGACCTGTGGCTGCACGGCCACCTGCACTGCCGCCACGACTACAGCGTGGCGCGGCCGGGCATGGTGCCCACCCGCGTGGTGTCGCAAGCCCGCGGCCTGCTGCGCAAGGGCGAGTGCGAGGGCTACCAGCCCTTCAAACTGATCGAGCTGCCTGTGCTGCCTGTGCTGCCCGTACTGCCCGTACTGCCCGACCAGTTGCCCGAGCTGTTGCCTCGACCCGCGCGGGACTGACCGCCGGTTGCCTTGACTTGCAACAAGACCGGCGCTGCACCCGGTGCGACACTGGTCGGTCGGTACCCACACCAGGAGCTACAGCCATGAAGATTTTGGTCCCCGTGGACGGCAGCCCGTTCACCAAGCGCATGCTGGCCTACCTGGCCGCCCATGACGAATGGCTGGGCGGCCTGCACCAATACACCCTGCTGCATGTGGCGCCGGCCGTGCCGCCACGGGCGGCCGCTGTGCTGGACAAGGCGGTGCTGCAGGCCCACTACGCTGAGGAAAGCGACAAGGTGTTCAAGCCGCTGCGCAGCTTTTTTGCCAAGCAGAAGATCGCGGCTGACTTTGTCGCCAAAGTGGGGCCGGCGGCCGACACCATCGCCAGCCTGGCCGAGAAGGGCAAGTTCGACCTGGTGATGATGGGCTCGCACGGGCACGGCGTGCTGGGCAGCTTGGTGATGGGATCGGTGGTGACCCGGGTGCTGGCAGGCTGCCGGACGCCGCTCTTGATCGTGCGCTGACGGCCGTCGAGCCGACCGCGGTTATGGCCGCCCTTGTGGCCGCGCTGCCAGCCCGTTGAAGCAAGTGCCCATGACCCAGTCGACGATCTGCGCATCGCTGTAGCGGCCACCGGCTTTGAGGAACCCCAGCACCGGATCGCACGCACGGGCGTAGACCGTGAACAGCACCGCCTCTGGCGGCAGGCGAGTATCGATGTCGCCATCGGCCTGCGCTTGCACGATCCAGGCGCCCAGGTCGTCGCTGAGCGTCATCAACCGGTCCATGTAGCCGCGGTGCGCTATCAACGCATTGCGCAGGGCCGAGTTTTCGGCCGGCAGCGTGGGCATGGCGCCGGCCAGTTGGGTTTGCAGCGTCCAGCGGGTGATCGCCTGCAGCCGGTCCATCGCGCTGGCGCCCACCACGGCTTGCTGCGCCTGAACCTGGTCCAGAGCCAGGCCGAGTGCCTGCACCATCGCCGCAGCGGCCAGCGCCTCCTTGGAGGCGAAATGCTTGTACAGGCTGGCCTTGGCGATGCCCACGTCCGCCGCCACCTCGTCGACCGTCATCTGGTCGAAGCCTTTTTCGGCCAGCAGCCGCATCACGGTACTGACAATCGCCTCCTCGCGGGCGGCAAGCACTTTTTGGCGGAAACTGAGTCGGATCACCCTGGTATTGTAGGCGGCACGTGCAGATTCAGACCCATCAGGTCAGTGCGTGACTTGATGGTGCGATGCGGGCTTTCACGGCCTGGCCCCCCACGCCGTGTTGCGGGCCGGTGGTGGGTGTGCGTTCAGCCGCGCATCGGGCGGGTGGCGGCTGGGTGCAGCCAGCGCGGCATCCAGCGCGGCAACCAGCGAACACCGCGCCGTGCCGGGCTGTCCAGCCGTAGCGGCGCGGGGGCGCGGTCACATTCGGCCAGCCACTGCTCCATGCCAAAGGCGGTGCCCATGTCGGCCGGCTCTTGCGCGCGGCTGGCGCGCGGGCGGGTCTGCGAGAAGCGGGCAAACAGGGCGGGCATGGCTTTGAGCAGCATGGCGGACTTTCGGCGTTGTGCGGTGCGCGGCACTGGTGCGGGAGATCACCCGCACCAGTGCCAATTGGACGCCCAAGCCCCCGCAGGCGTGCGGGCAATAATCACATTTGCACACGGTTTGTCTTGAACTTTCACCGTTGGGTCCAAAAGCGAAGGACCGGCAATTTGCCCGCCCGTCCTGTGGGCACCGCAAGCTGTGATGCAAGTCACACCGCCGCACCACCAAGCGTCACAGCCGGTACGCCGGTCCGGCGGTTACGCTGAATCACCATGATCCCTGGCACCGCTTCCGTCCGTTCTGCCACCCGCGCGCCTGTCTCAGCGCCCTGCGCGGATTCCGTCGACAGCACCGACTTCACCGCCGACGACAGCACCGGCGACAGCACCGGCGACGCTGCGGGCGACATCCGGCCCCTTGGCCTGGCGCCCTTTTTCCCTGCGGTGCGCAGGGCCGAGCCACTGTTTCGGGACTGGATGGTGGGTCACCGCGATGTGCTGTTCGGCTGGGCGATGGCCCGTGCACAAGATGCGGCGGCCCGCCGCGGCTTGGCCGAAACCGCGGTCGCGATCCAGCGCTTGCGGGGATCATCTGAATTCCTGGCTTGGCTTTACGGCACAGCCGTGCAGTTGGCGCACGCCGAAGCCACCAGAGGCGGACTGGCCGAGCCGGCCCTGGCAGGGCTGGCGCCCGAACTGCGTACCGTCCTGCGCTTGGTCTCCCGTGGCGGGCTGCGCCCCGAGGAAGCCACCGCGTTGCAGGCCCAGCGCCTGGGCTTTGTGCGCCGCCGGCTGTTGCAGACCCGCCTGCAGCGCTGATGCTGACGCCGGCTGTGGCGCCGGCGCCGGCGCCCCCAGCTGCCGCCCCAGCTCACGCCCCAGCTGCCGCCCCAGCTGCCGCCCACGTTGCCGCCATTTGGCAACGGGTCGCTGGCCAATATCAGCCCCGCTGATCAAACTTGAATTGAGTGAATGAGACTTCATCGCTGACGCGACCTTGCCGACAATCTGGCCAGGCCCCGGCAGTCGCTGCAGTGTGTGCAAGCGCCACCCGCCCGACGGCCCTCTCAGGAGCTCGACATGAAGGTCATCGTTCTCGGCGCCGGCATCATCGGCATTTCCACCGCATGGCACCTGCTCGAAGAGGGCCACGAGGTCACGCTGGTCGACCGCCAGCCCGACGCGGCGCTGGAGACCAGTGCGGCCAACGGTGCACAGATTTCGGTCAGCTTCTGCGAGCCCTGGGCCAACGCCGGTGCGCCGTTCAAGGTGGCGCGATGGCTGCTGCGCGATGACTCGCCGCTGCTGTTCCGGCCCCGGCTGGACCCGCACCAGTGGCGCTGGGGTTTGTCGTTTCTGGGCCAATGCAACGACGCAGCGTTTGAGCGCAACGTGCGGCAGTTGGTGGCGCTGGGCCGCTACAGCCATGAGTCGCTCAAGCGGGTGGTGGACAGCACCGGCATCGAGTACCAGCGGCTGGAGCGCGGCATCCTGCACTTTTTTTCGTCGCAAGCCGACTTCGACGCCGGTGCCGCAGGCGCCGAGCTGATGCGCCGCTATGGGGTGGACCGCCGGGTGCTGGGCCGGGACGAGGTGCTCCAGGTCGAGCCGGCGCTGGCCGCGTTTGGGGCCAACATCCACGGCGGCACGTTCACGCCCAGCGACGAGTCGGGCGACGCCCAGGTCTTCACCCAGAAGCTGGCAGCGCTGTGCCGAGCGCGCGGCGCCACGTTTTTGTTCAACACCGCGGTGGACGGCCTGGACCGCGACGGCAACGGCATCACCGGGGTGCGGGTGCGCAGCCTGCAGACCGGCGGGGTCCGCACGCTGGTGGCCGACCAGTACGTGGCGGCGATGGGCTCCTACACCGCGCCGCTGCTGCGCCCGCTGGGCATCTGGCTCAACATCTACCCGGCCAAAGGCTATTCGGCCACGCTGCGGCTGAAACGTCCGCAGGACGCCAACGTGGTCAGCCTGCTCGACGACACCCGCAAGATCGCGATCAGCCGGTTGGGCGAGCACATCCGCATTGCCGGCACCGCCGAGCTGGCCGGCTACGACACCTCACTCGACGGCGCCACCGCGCAAAAGCGCTGCGCGGCGCTGGTGCAGCGTTATGAGCAGTTGTTCCCCGGGGTTGCCGATACCCGCCAGCCCAATTTCTGGACCGGTCTGCGCCCGAGCACGCCGACCAACATCCCCATCATCGGCCGCAGCCGCCTGCCCAACCTGTGGCTCAACGCCGGCCACGGCACGCTGGGCTGGACCCACGGCGCAGGCTCGGGCCAAGCCCTGGCCGAGCTGATCAGCGGCAAGCGGCCCGCGCTGAGCTTCGGCTTTTGCGGCGACGCGTTGCCCGCACGCCAGCCGAGCCGATCGGTGAAGAAGCCGGTCACCGCGCGGACCTGAACCCATCAAACGCTGCGCCGCCGGCTTTGCCGGACCGGGGGCGGGGGATCAATGCAGCAGGGACGCGCTGCCGCGCAACGCGGCCGGCGTGCCGGCGGGCGCAGGCGGCTTGGCCTGCCAGCGCGCCACCCAATCCTGGAAGTCGGCCACCGGCAGCGGCTGGCTCATGTGGTAACCCTGGCCTTCGTCGCAATTCAGGGTGTGCAGCAGCGCCAGCACGGCCGCGTTTTCGATGCCTTCGGCCACCACCGTCAGCCCCAGGTTGTGCGCCAGGTCGATGGTGGAGCGCACGATTTTGGCGTCGCCGGGGTCGGTCTCCATTGCCATTACGAAGCTCTTGTCGATCTTGAGCTCATTGACAGGCAGTTTTTTCAGGTAGGCCAGAGACGAGTAGCCGGTGCCGAAGTCGTCGATCGACAGCTTGAAGCCGCGTTCGGCCAGCCGGTTCAGCGTGGCCTCGGCGCGCTGCGGATCGTCCATGATGGCGCTCTCGGTGATCTCCAGGCAAAAACCGTCGGCGACTGCGCGGTGGCGGCGCAGGATCGCATCGAGCTTGTCGGGCAGGTCCTGGTCCAGCAGGTCGCGGGTGGACAGGTTGACCGACACCCGGCGCACCCCCAGCAGCGCCAGGGCCACCTGCTCATTGGCAGCGCGGTCGAACATCCAGAGCGTGAGCTGGCGAATGAAGCCGGTCTGCTCGGCAAACGGGATGAACTGCATCGGCGGCACCAGCCCACGCTCGGGGTGCTGCCAGCGCACCAGGGCCTCTGCACCGGACACCCCACCGCTGGCGATGTCGATCTTGGGCTGAAGGTACAGCCGCAGCTCATTGCGCTCCAGCGCACGGCGCAACTCGCTGAGCAGCGACAGGTTCAGTGCGCTGGTGGTGTCCACCGCTGGGTCGTAGACCTGCGCGCCGGCGGTGCGGCGTTTGGCGGCGTACATCGCCACCTCGGCCCGGCTGAGCAAGGCGTCCGCATCGCTGGCGTGCAGCGGCCAGCCGGCCAGCCCCAAGCCAGCGCTCAGGTCCACCGTGTGGTCGTCGATCTTGAGCGGCAGCTCAAACGCGGTGGCGATGCGCTGGGCCACTTGCTGGGCCAGATCCAGGTCGGCGTCGGGCATCAGCAGCGCAAATTCATCGCCGCCCAGCCGGGCCACCACATCGCCCTCGCGCACCACCTGCTGCAGGCGCTCGGCGACCCGCTGGAGCAGCCGGTCGCCGAAGGCATAGCCCAGCACGTCGTTGACGTGCTTGAAGCGGTCCAGGTCCAGCATCACCACCACCAACGGCTTGCCGCTGCGCTCGGCCGCGGCAATGGCCTGCTGCACGTCCTCGCGAAACTGCAGCCGGTTGGGCAGGCCGGTCAGGCGGTCACGGTAGGCCAGCTCGCGGATCTGCCGCTGCTGGGCCGACACGCTGAGCCGCATGTGGTCAAAGGCGCGCGCCAGGTCGCCGATCTCGTCATTGCCGCCGGTGTGTTGCAGCGGTTGATCGTATTCACCGCGCCCTAGGCGCTCGGCAGCGCTGACCAGCCGGCGCAGCGGCAGGGTCACGATGCGGGCGGTCCAGACACTGCCGGCACCAAACAGCACCAGGCCGAGCACAGTGATCACCGCCAGCAGCCACTGCAGGTTGCGAAACGGTGCCACCGCGGCGGCCACCGACCCGGCCAGGCGCAGCACGATGCGTTCGTCGGCGTTCTGCGTCACCAGCCAGCTGGCCACCAGATGCGGCGTGCCGGCCAGCACCAGATCGCCGTCGGCCGCCACGGTGGCCAACAGGCTGGCGTCGTCACCCGTCTTGAAGCTGCTCAGCAACACGGCCGCCACACCGTGCGTGGGTTGCGCGACCAGCGACGCCTGCACACCCGAGACCCCTTGCATGTCGTTGAGCAGCGCCTGGTCGAGCGCAAAACCCATCACCACCCAACCGACCAGCGCCGGCGCACGCAGCGGCACCATCACAAACTGGCAGGGCACCGTGCCCACCAAAGCCACCACGCTCGCGCCTGGGCGCGTCGCCAGCTGGGGCGCCAGCCGGGCCAGCGCCGGCGCCAATGCCGGGTCCACGCCTTCGCCCAGGGTCTGCACCGCCAGACGGGTGTCCAGCAGCGCGGTCAGCGTGGCGCCGATGCGGCTGCCGTGGTTGTCCAGTGCCGAACGCACAGTGGCCAGGTCCTGCGTGGCGACGGCTTCGCGAATGCCGTAGTCGGCCGCCAGCACCGATGCGCCCTGGCTCAGCTTGGCGGCGCGCTGGTCCAGCAGCCGCAACCACACCCGTTCGGCCAGCGCCAGGCGGTCGGCCAGCTGGGTACGGGCGTTGCGGTCAATGCTCTGGCGGATCACGACAAATCCGGCCACCTGCACCATCAGCAACAGTGCCAACGACGCCAGCACGATGCGGCCCGACAGCCGCAGCCCATTGGGGGCCATGCGCCGGCGCAGGCGCTGCCAGTGACCGGCCAGGCTGCGGGCGGCCGACAGCGGCGCGCTCACAAGGCCAACCCGACCAGTTTGACGTGGGCCGGCACAGCGCCGGCGGCGGGCACCAGCAGTGCCTGGTCCAGCGCCGGCGCGCCCGGCGCCAGGCCAGGGTGCCAGGTGCGCAAACGGTAGGCGCCGGCGGGGATCTGGCCCAGCGTGAGCCGGCCATCAGCGCCGGTTATGCCGTAATGCGGCGTCTCGACCACCACCACCCAGGCGGCCATGCTGTCGTGGATGTTGCAGCCCAGCGCGGCGATGCCGGGCGCGTCAAACACCACCGGCGCGGCCGGCGTGCCGACATAGAGCTTGATCTCGAATTTCTTGACCGGCGAAAACGAATACAGGTGGTGCCGCACCGTGTCTCGGTTCGGAAACGTGACCGCCGTGCCCACCGGCACCACCGTCACCGACGGCAGGAACTGCCGGTTGCTCTGCGCGATCTCCACGCCCGCGGCCGGCCGAGCGGCAGCTTTGGCCTCACGCGATTCGACAAACACCACAGCGCCAGCCAGCGGCTTGCCGGCGCCGTCGCTGACCTGGGCCTCCAGCGTGCCGGCGGCGGCCGGTGCGGCGCCCAGCACGGCCGCCGCCAGTGCGGCCAGCGCAGCCGCCATCGGGCGGGCACCGGCCGTCAGGCGGCAGGGCAGGATGGGGGCAACAAGTCGGGGCGGCATGGACGGCGATTGGGGGAGCGGGGCGGCAACAGACCCGTGCACCACGGGCTGTCCCTGTCAGGCTATCGACCGCCGCTGCCGCCGACTTGAGCCGCAGGCTGGTGCCACTTGCCGCCACCCCCCACCCACCACCGCCAACCGGCCCCGTCCGGCTGGGCTCAGCCAGCGGGTCGCCGCCTCACGCCGCGGCCGACTCGATCACGCCGCCGCCCAGGCAAACCTCGCCGTCGTACAGCACGGCCGATTGGCCGGGCGTCACCGCCCATTGCGGCTGGTCGAAGCGCAAGGCAAACCGGCCGTCCACCACCGGCCCGGCAGCGAGCCCGGACGTCGGCCCGGACGTCGGCCCGAATGTCTGCCTGGATGTCGGCCCGAATGTCGGCCCGGCCAGCAGCGCCGCGCCGCGCCCCGGCGCCGGCACGGCTTGCAGCCCACACGCGGCATCGCTTTGCCGGTACCGCGTCTTGGCCGCACACCGGCCGTCGGCCGGGGCCGGGCCGGCCACCCAGCTGGCGTCGTCAAAACGCAGCGTGCGGGATTGCAGCCACGGGTGGTCATGGCCCTGCACCACCACCAGCGCGTTGCGCTCGCGGTCCTTGCGCGCCACGAACCAGGGCGCGTGCTCGCCGGCGCCCCGGGCTGCGCCGCGTTCCTTCACGCCGCCGATGCCCAGGCCCTGGCGCTGGCCCAGCGTGTAAAAACTCAGGCCCAGATGCTGGCCCAGCTTGCGGTCGCGCTCGTCGACGATCGGCCCGGGCTGGTGGCTGAGGTAGCGGTTCAAGAACTCCCGGAACGGCCGCTCGCCGATGAAGCAGATGCCGGTCGAGTCCTTTTTCCGTGCATTCGGCAGGCCGATCTCGGCCGCCAACCGGCGCACCTCGGTCTTGGGCAACTCGCCGATCGGAAACCAGGCCTTGCTCAGCTGCGATTGATTGAGCCGGTGCAGGAAGTAGCTCTGGTCCTTCAGCGGATCCAGTCCCTTGAGCAATTCGAAGCGGGTTCCGGCGCCCGAATCGCTGTCGACAGCCACCTCGCGCACCCGGGCGTAATGCCCGGTGGCGATCTTCTCGGCGCCCAGCCGCAGCGCATGGTCCAGGAAGGCCTTGAACTTGATCTCGGCATTGCACAGCACGTCGGGGTTGGGGGTGCGGCCGGCTTCGTACTCGCGCAAGAACTCGGCAAATACCCGGTCGCGGTAGTCGGCGGCAAAGTTGACATGCTCGATCTCGATGCCGATCACGTCGGCCACCGCGGCGGCGTCGACAAAATCCACGTTCGACGCGCAGTATTCGCTGTCGTCGTCGTCCTCCCAGTTTTTCATGAAGATGCCGACCACTTCGTGGCCTTGCTGTTTGAGCAGCCAGGCCGTGACGGCCGAATCGACGCCGCCGGACAGGCCGACGACCACGCGGGTGGGTTTCATGCGGCCAATTGTCGACGGATGGCCTCACACGGCCAGGTAGCGGCCGTCGTCCAACCGGCGCACCCGGCCGTCGGCGGCCAGTTCGTCCAGGTGCAGGCCGATGCTGCGGCGCTCGGCAAAGGCGGCCCAGGGCGCGTCATGGCCGGGCGGGTAGAGCAGGCCGTGCTGCGCCAGCGCGTCCAGCCCCAGCGGGCCTTTGGCCAGCAGCGCCAGCAGCCGGTCGCTGCGATGGTCGATCTTGGCGGCAAACGCCGCCAGCGCGGTCAGGAAGTGCGCACGATCGGTGATGACGCCGCGGTGGTGCGAGGTGACCCAGGTCTTGACGTCAAGCCCGGCCACCGCCACCAGCGTGCGGCGGAAATCAGCCAGACTGGAGGTGGCGTCGCCGTAGTACGGGCCAAAACCAGACAGGTCGATGTCGCCGATGAAGGCCAAGCCCTCGCTTTCCACCACCAGCACGCAGTGGCCGGCGGTGTGGCCCGGCATGTGGTGTGCACGCACCTGCACCCCGCCGCCCAGCGACCAAGCCGCGCCGTCGGGGTAGGCGGTGGCGTCGGGCCGGGGCTGGTAGTCGAACTGCGCCTCGATGCGGCTGCGCAGCGGCGCCAGCACGGCATCGGGGTAGCCGTAGTGGCGTGACAGGCCAGCCCACGACTG
This sequence comes from Betaproteobacteria bacterium, assembly GCA_031394235.1. Lineage (GTDB taxonomy): Bacteria > Pseudomonadota > Gammaproteobacteria > Burkholderiales > Burkholderiaceae_C > Pseudaquabacterium. The sequence continues at coordinate 27,787 of JANMXG010000056.1, read as the reverse complement.
GGCGGCGGCCAGGTCGGCCAGGTGCACTTGCACGGCAGCACGGGGTACGCGCGGCAGGCCGGCCATGTGGTCCTCATGCACATGGCCAAGGATCACCAGGTCCACCGTGTCGAAGTCGGCGCCGATGCGCTGGGCCACCTGCGGCGTGTCGAACGCCACCCGGGTGTCCGCGCCACGCACCAGCACCTGGTTACCGTCGGGGTACTTGCCGGACTTCTCGCCCAGGTGCACCGACACCGATCCGAACTGCAGGATGTCGCCCATGGCTCTGGTCCTGGGGTGCTGGTCCGGCGCGGTTCAGCCCAGCCGGCGCGGCTGCTGCAGCGACGGGTCGGCCCAGACGGTGTCCAGCGGATGGCGCACGCCGGTCAGCAGGTCGTCCAGGCAGCGCAGGACCAGCGGGCTGCGGTGGCGCGCCTCGGTGGCGCGCAACTCGTCGGCCGTGAGCCACAGCGTGCGCACGATGCCGGTGTCCAGTGCCCGACCGGGTTCGGGCTCGCCCACGGTGCCGGTGTAGGCAAAACGCAGGTAGGTGATGTCCTCGGCCGGGCCGTCGCCGTTCAGGCCGCCACCCGCCGGCCGCACAAAACGCGACAGGTACACGCCCAGCAGGGCGTGCGGCACGAAGGTGCAGGCGGTCTCCTCGAGGCACTCGCGCACCACGGCCTGCAGTGGTGATTCACCCGGGTCGAGGTGGCCGGCCGGGTTGTTGAGCCGCAGGCCCTCAACCGTGTGCTCTTCGACCAGCAGGTAGCGCGGCATGCCGTCCACCAGCCGCTCGACGATGGCCGCCACGGTGACGCTGGGTTTCCATCGGGTGTCGGCCATGACCTGATGGTAGCGGCGCGCGGCGGGTGCAGCAGCGCCTGCCGCAACACCCTCACCGGCCCCGCGCACCATGCGCTGTCAGCTGCCGGAGAGATGAAGTCGGGTAAGCTGCTGCCAGGCGCCGCCCGATTCCCAATGGCGAGCCCGCGAGGAGAACTGCATGCAGATAGGCATACCTACCGAGACGATGGCGGGTGAAACCCGTGTCGCCGTCACCCCCGAGACAGCCAAGAAGCTCAAGGCCCAGGGCCACAGCATTCACATCCAGTCGGGTGCCGGCATCGCGGCGTCGGTCACCGACGAGGCCTACCTCGCTGCCGGCGCCGAAATCACCGACCGCGCTGGCGCGCTGGGCGCCGACCTGGTGCTCAAGGTGCGGGCGCCGCAAGCCGACGAGCTGGCGCTGATGAAGCCCGGCGCGGCACTGGTCGGCATGCTCAACCCGTTCGATGCGGCCGGTTTGGCCAGCATCGCCGCCGCCGGCCTGACCAGCTTTGCGCTGGAAGCCGCCCCCCGCACCACCCGGGCCCAGAGCATGGACGTGCTGTCCAGCCAGGCCAACATCGCCGGCTACAAGGCGGTGATGATCGCGGCCGACCGCTACCAGCGCTTCTTCCCGATGCTGATGACGGCGGCCGGCACGGTCAAGGCGGCTCGGGTGGTGATCCTGGGGGTTGGCGTGGCCGGCCTGCAGGCGATTGCCACGGCAAAACGTCTTGGTGCGGTGATCGAGGCCAGCGATGTGCGGCCCTCGGTCAAGGAGCAGATCGAGTCGCTGGGCGGCAAGTTCATCGAGGTGTCGTACGACACGCCCGTGGAAAAAGAAGCGGCGGTGGGCGTGGGCGGTTACGCCAAGCCGATGCCGCCCAGTTGGCTGGCACGCCAGCAGGTCGAGGTGGCCAAGCGGGTGGCGCTGGCCGACATCGTGATCAGCACCGCGCTGATCCCGGGCCGCGCCGCGCCCACGCTGATCACTGAGGAGATGGTCAAGTCGATGAAACCGGGCTCGGTAATCATCGATATCGCGGCCGGCAAGGGCGCGAACGGTGGCGGCAACTGCCCGCTGTCCGAGGCCGACAAGACGGTTGTCAAGCACGGCGTCACGCTGGTGGGTGAAACCAACCTGGCCGCGCTGGTCAGCGCCGATGCATCGGCGCTGTACGCCCGCAACGTGCTCGATTTCCTCAAGCTGGTGCTGGCAAAGGACGCAGCCGCCGTTGCCGTACCGATGGACGACGACATCGTGGCGGCCTGCCTGATGACGCAGTCCGGCAACGTGTTGCGCAAATAAGTACCCACAAGAAGGACCAAGGACACCCCATGGACATCCTCAGCCCCACCGTCACCAACCTGATCATCTTCGTGCTGGCCATCTACGTGGGTTACCACGTGGTCTGGACGGTCACGCCCGCGCTGCACACCCCGCTGATGGCGGTGACCAACGCGATCTCGGCCATCGTCATCGTCGGCGCAATGCTGGCCGCCGCGATGACCGAAACCACTTTGGGCAAGACCATGGGCGTGCTGGCCGTGGCGCTGGCCTCGGTCAACATCTTCGGCGGCTTCCTGGTCACCCGGCGCATGCTGGAAATGTTCCGAAAGAAGGAAAAGAAAGCGCCCGCCGCTGACCTGAAGAAGTCGGGAGACGCAGCATGAGCATGAACCTCGTCACGCTGCTGTATTTGGTTGCCAGCGTCTGCTTCATCCAGGCGCTCAAGGGCTTGTCCCACCCCACCAGCTCGATCCGCGGCAACCTGTTCGGCATGATCGGCATGGCGATTGCCGTGCTCACCACCTCGGCGCTGATCGTCAAGCTCTCCAGCGGCAGCGCGTCCGGCATGGCCTGGGTGCTGCTGGGCCTGGTGGCCGGCGGGGTCTACGGCGCCTACCGCGCCAAGACGGTCGAGATGACCAAGATGCCCGAACTGGTGGCGTTTTTCCACAGCATGATCGGCCTGGCGGCGGTATTCATCGCCATCGCAGCGGTGGTCGAGCCGGCGGCGATGCTGCACGGCATCGACAAGGGCATGCCGATCCCGGCCGGCAACCGGCTGGAGCTGTTTTTGGGTGCGGCCATCGGTGCCATCACCTTCAGCGGCTCGGTGATCGCCTTTGGCAAGCTGAGCGGCACCTACAAGTTCCGGCTGTTCCAGGGTGCGCCGGTGCAGTTTGCCGGCCAGCACAAGCTCAACCTGATCCTGGGCCTGGCGATGCTGGGCCTGGGCCTGGTGTTCACCTTCACCGAGAGCTGGCCCGCGTTTTTTGCGATGCTGGTGGTGGCCTTCGTGATCGGCGTGACGCTGATCATCCCGATCGGAGGCGCCGACATGCCGGTGGTGGTGTCGATGCTCAACAGCTACTCGGGCTGGGCGGCGGCGGGCATTGGCTTTTCACTCAACAACGCGATGCTGATCGTGGCCGGCTCGCTGGTGGGCTCATCGGGCGCGATCCTGAGCTACATCATGTGCAAGGCCATGAACCGCTCGTTCTTCAACGTCATCGGTGGCGGTTTTGGCGGTGAAGCCACCACCGCCGTGGCCGGCAGCGCGGTGCAGCGCCCGGTCAAGAGCGGCAGCGCCGACGACGCCGCCTTTGTGCTGGGCAATGCCGAGACCGTGATCATCGTGCCGGGCTACGGCCTGGCGGTGGCGCGCGCCCAGCATGCGGTCAAGGAGCTGGCGGCCAAGCTGACCGAAAAGGGCATCACGGTGAAGTACGCCATCCACCCGGTGGCCGGCCGCATGCCCGGGCACATGAACGTGCTGCTGGCCGAGGCCGAGGTGCCTTACGACCAGGTGTTCGAGATGGAAGACATCAACGGCGAGTTCGGCCAGGCGGACGTGGCGATCATCCTGGGCGCCAACGACGTGGTCAACCCTGCGGCCCACATCAAGGGCAGCGCGATCTACGGCATGCCGATCCTGGAGGCCTACAAGGCCAAGACCATCATCGTCAACAAACGTTCGATGGCCGCCGGCTACGCTGGCCTGGACAACGAGCTGTTCTACATGGACAAGACCATGATGGTGTTTGGCGACGCCAAGAAGGTGGTCGAGGACATGGTCAAGGCGATCGAGTAACACGGCGCAACCGCGTTACCCCTGAAAGGCCGGTCGAACCGGCCTTTTTTGTGCGCGTCGGCGGTGAATGTCGGGCCATGGCTATCGAATGTCCTGAGGCTTGGGCTGTCAGCGCTAAGTCAGAATCGGCGCCAGTCCTGGAGAGATTCGATGCAGAAGATCTGGCTCAAACAATACCCCGCCGGCGTGCCCGCGGAAATTCGCACCGACGTCTACCCGTCCCTGGTGGCCCTGATCGACGACAGCTTTCGCAAGTACCGCGACAAGCCGGCCTACCGCTTCATGGGCCGGGTTTTCAGTTTTGGCGAGATCGACGACGCCTCGCGGGCGATGGCGGCCTGGCTGCAAGGCCAGGGCCTGGTGCGCGGCGACCGGGTCGCGATCATGATGCCCAACGTGCCGCAGTACCCGGTGGCGGTGGCGGCCATCCTGCGCGCCGGGCTGGTGGTGGTCAACGTCAACCCGCTCTACACCCCGCGTGAACTGGAGCACCAGCTCAAGGATTCTGGCGCCAAGGCCATTGTCGTGATGGAGAACTTTGCCGGCACGCTGGCCCAGGTGATCGAGCAGGTGCCCACCAAAACCGTGGTGCTGGCGGCCATGGGCGACATGATGGGCCTGGTCAAGGGCGCGCTCGGCAACCATGTGGTGCGGCGCGTCAAGAAGCTGGTGCCTGCGTTTGTGCTGCCTGCCAGTGTGACGGGCATCCGCTTCAACGACACCCTGGCCAAGGGCCGGCGCATGAGCCTGGCGCCCGCCAAGCTGGGGCCTGACGATATCGCCGTGCTGCAGTACACCGGCGGCACCACCGGCGTCAGCAAGGGCGCGGTGCTACTGCACAAGAACCTGATGGCCAACATCCTGCAGGCCGAGGCCTGGTACCAGCCGGCCCTGAAAAAAATCCCGGCCGGAGAGCAGATCGTCACCGTTTGCGCGCTGCCGCTGTACCACATCTTCGGCTTCAACACGAACATGATGCTGGGCCTGCGCATGGGCGGCTGCAACATCCTGATCGCCAATCCGCGCGACATGGCCGCGGTGTTCAAGGACCTGGCGGCGCAGCCCTTTCACAGCTTTCCGGCGGTCAACACGCTGTTTTCCGGCATGGCCAACCACCCCGATTTCGACAGCGTGGACTGGAGCCACCTGAAGATTTCGGTGGGGGGCGGCATGGCGGTGACCCAAGGCACGGCAAGGCTTTGGCTGGAGAAAACCGGCTGCCCGATCTGCGAGGGCTACGGCCTGAGCGAGACCAGCCCGTCGGCCACCTGCAACCCGGTGGATGCCACCGCCTACACCGGTACCATCGGCCTGCCCATGCCCAGCACCGAACTTGCCTTGCTCGACGATGACGGTGCCGAGGTGCCGCCCGGTGCCGCAGGCGAGATCGCGATCCGGGGCCCGCAGGTGATGGCCGGCTACTGGCAGCGGCCCGACGAGACCGCCAAGGTGATGACGGCGGACGGGTTTTTTCGCACCGGCGACATCGGCACGGTGGACGAGCGCGGCTACTTCCGCATCGTCGACCGCAAGAAAGACATGATCCTGGTCTCGGGCTTCAACGTCTACCCCAACGAGATCGAGGACGTGCTGTCGCAGTTGCCCGGCATCCTGGAATGCGCTGCCGTCGGTATCCCCGACGACAAGGCCGGCGAGGCGGTCAAGGTCGTGATCGTCAAGAAAGACCCCAAGCTGAGCGAGGCCGACGTGCGCGCCTGGTGCGAGGCCAACCTGACCGGCTACAAGCGGCCCAAGGTGGTGGAGTTCCGCGCCGACCTGCCCAAGAGCACCGTGGGCAAGATCCTGCGCCGCGAACTGCGTGAGGCGCGCCGTTGAGCGAGCCAACTTTACCGGCCGACATGAGCCTCTGGCTGGGCCTGGCGCTGGGCAAGACCGAGGCCGGGCGGCGCGAGATCACCGAGCGTGCACTGCCGCTGTCGCGATCGGCCCGCAACCTGCTGTTCAGCATCGACCTGAACCGCAGTGCTGGCGAGTGGCTGGCGCTGGTGCGTGGCAGCGGGCCGGTCGAGCTGCAGCAGTTGCTGGCAGCGGGCCTGATCGGCAGGGCGACCGGCCCGGCTGTCCCGGCGCCACCGGCTGGCATCGGCACGTCTGTGAAGCCGGCCGCCGCCGAGCCGCCACGGACCACCGCCCGCATGAGCCTGGCCGACGCGCTGGAGGGCCTGAACTACCAACTGCTCTATGACCGCCTGACTTTGGAGGCGCGGCAGCAGCTGGGCCTGTTCAAGGGCTACAGGATGATCTTGGACATCGAAAAGTGCAGTGGTCCGGCCGAGCTGCGGGCGCTGGCGCTGCAATTTGTCGAGCAGGTGCGTCTGGGCAAGGGCGATGCCGACGCCCGCGCGCTGGCGCAGCGCCTGGCCGATCCGGGCTGACCCGCCCGTCCACCCGTTGCCTCGACCCCAGTCCAGCCCGGCGCACCCAGCGCGTCCCACCGCCGACCCGTGCAGCGCCGGCCCGACGGCCTACGAGCCCGCCAGCCCATCCGCAGGCCGCGCCGGCGGTTGTCCAGACCACTGCCCACCCGACCCAGCCGCCTGCCATTCCCATGTCCGCCCGACTCCACGTTGACCTTATCCTGGCGCCCGGCGCCGCGCTGGTGCTGCCGCCCAACGCCAGCCGCCATGTGCAGGTGCTGCGGCTGCAGCCGGGCGCGCAGATCACGCTGTTTGATGGCCGCGGCGGCCAATGGCAGGCCGAGGTGCTGGAGATCGGCCGCAAGACTGTCAGCGCCAAGGTGCTGGCGCACCAGCCGGTGGATTGCGAGCTGGCCTGCCCGGTCACGTTGGCTACCGGCATGCCGGCCAACGAGCGCATGGACGCGCTGGTCGAAAAAGCCACCGAGCTGGGGATGGCCATGATCGCGCCGCTGGTGTGCGAGCGGTCGGTGCTGCGCGTTGCTGGCGACCGTGCCGAGCGCAAGGCGGCGCACTGGCAAGCCATCGCAGTGGCGTCCTGTGAGCAGAGCGGGCGCAATCAGGTGCCGCTGGTGGCGCCGCCGCGCACCCTGCGGGATTGGCTCGCCGGCCTGCCGCCACCGTGCCCGCCCGAGTTGCGCCTGCTGCTGAGCCTGTCGCCCGATGCAGCGCCGCTGGCACGCTTGCTGATGGACCGGCCCCACACCGCGGCCCACAACACGGCCCACAACGCTGCGGTTACCGTGCTCAGCGGTCCCGAGGGCGGACTCAGCCCGGCCGAGATCGCGCTGGCCGAAAGCCTGGGCTTTGTGCCGGTCAGCCTGGGCGACCGCGTGCTGCGCGCCGACACTGCGCCACTGGCCGCTCTCTCGGTGATAGCGGCGCTGTCGGCGCTCTCGGCCGCCCCATCGGCAGCCCGATCAGCAGCTCGATCGACACCGCCGCCCGCACCCCCCGCCCCCGATCGGATGCCATGAACCCCCGCCTGCTGCTGTTGACCCTGTGCCAGGGCCTGTTGATGGTGAACAACGTCGTGTTCATCGCGGTCAACGGCTTGGTCGGTCTGGCGCTGGCGCCGGTTGGCTGGATGGCCACGCTGCCGATCACCGCCTACGTGGCGGGCGGCGCGCTGGCCACCGGTCTGGTGGCACGCCACCAGCGGCGCTGGGGTCGCCAGCGCACCTTCCAGCTCGGGCTTTTGGTGGCCATCGCCAGCGCAGGGGTCTGCGCCTGGGCGGCGCTGTCACGCAATTTCTGGCTGCTGACGGCCGCCACGCTGGTGGCCGGCTACTACAACGCCAACGGCTCGCTGTACCGTTTTGCCGCGGCCGAACTGGTGAAGCCCGAGTTCAAGGAGCGGGCGATCTCCTGGGTGCTGGCTGGCGGCATCATCGGTGGCGTGGTCGGCCCCAACCTGGCCAACTGGAGCCGCAATGCGATGGACCAACCCTTTGCCGGCGCGTACGTTGCGCTCATGGGGGTGGCGGCACTCAGCCTGGGGCTGATGGCGCTGATCCCGTTTCCGCCGCTGGCCGGTCAGGGCAGTACCGGCCTGCAGGGCCGACCGTTGTCGCAGATCGTGCGCCAGCCGGTGTTCATCATCGCCGCCGCCGGCTGCGCTATCGGCTACGGCGTGATGAACCTGCTGATGGCCGCCACGCCGATCGCGATGGCGCAGTGCGGCCACCCGTTTTCAGCGGCCGCGCTGGTGCTCGAATGGCATGTGCTGGGTATGTACGTGCCGAGTTTTTTCACCGGCAAGCTGATCAAGCGCTTCGGGGTGCTGCCGATCATGAGCACCGGGCTGGCGCTCAACATCGCCTGCGTGCTGCTTGCGCTCAATGGCACCGACGTGATGCACTTTCTGGGCGCGTTGATGGTGCTGGGCGTGGGCTGGAACTTTCTCTACATCGGCGGCAGCACGCTGGCCACCGAGACCTGGCGGCCCGAGGAAAAAACCCGGGCCCAGGCCGCACTGGATTTCTGCGTCTACGCCACCATGACGGTCACCTCGTTTTCATCTGGCGCGCTGGTTACCACTGGCGGCTGGACGGCGATGAACCTGGGCACGCTGCTGCCGATCGGCCTGCTGGCGGCTGCGTTGGTCTGGCTGGCGCGTTTGCGGCAGGTGCCTGCGCTGGCCTGAACCTGTCACATTGCGTCCGACGTCCGCGATAGCATTGCCGCTTTGCAACGCTGGAGGGCCTGACCATGGGTTTGCTGGATTCTGTTTTGGGCAGCGCCATGGGCGCGCTCACCGGGGGCGGCCAAGGCGCGGGCGGCGCCGTGCTGATGCAGGTGCTGGGCAGCCTGATGGGCGGCCGCGGCGGCGTGGCGGGCGGTCTGGGTGGTTTGGGTGGGCTGCTGCAACAGCTGCAGCAAGGCGGGTTGGGTGACGCGGTGCAGTCCTGGGTGTCCACGGGCCAGAACCAGCCGATATCGGCCGACCAGTTGCACTCGGCGCTGGGCGGTGACCGGGTCAGCGCCATGGCCCAGCAGGCCGGCATGTCACAAGACGACCTGATGGGCCAGCTGGCGCAGGTGCTGCCGCAGGTGGTTGACCACCTGACCCCGGGTGGTGAATTGCCGACCGATGCCGGCGCCGACGGTGCTGGCGACATCAGCGCATCGCTGGGCGGGCTGCTCACCGGGTTCTTGAAGCGCTGACAGGCGCGGCAACGGTTTATTGCACCGCGGTGGCCGCTGTGCGGTGACGGTTGCCGGCTTGCGGCTCTGAACCGCCTTGCGTGGTCGCCGATCCGCCAAACCGACGACCGCGAAAGGCAGCTGCCCGCGGCAGACTGCCGTCAATCGGCAGGATGCACCCGCACCGGTACGCGCGCAGCGAGCGCGCACATCAGCTCGTAGCCAATCGTGCCGGCGGCCTGCGCCACCTCGTCGATCGGCAACTGGCTGCCGTGTGGGCCAACGCCCCACAACGTGACCTCGCTGCCGAACTGTGCGGTGGGCACCGGTGTCAGGTCCACCGCCAGCATGTCCATCGACACCCGGCCCACCGTGGTGCAGCGCACGCCGTCCACCAGCACCGGCGTGCCGGTGCCGGCGTGGCGCGGGTAGCCGTCGGCATAGCCGCAGGCCACGACGCCGACGCGCAGCGGCCGGTCGGCGACAAAGCGGCTGCCATAGCCGACGGTGTCGCCCGCTTGCAAGGCCTGCACCGCGATCAGGCGTGAGCGCAGGGTCATGGCGGGCTGCAACCGCCAGTGCGCGATGCGGTGCTCCGGGTGGTCGGGGGCGCTGCCGTACAGGCCGATACCCGCACGCACCCAGTCGTTGGCCAGGTCGGCATGGCGCAGCACGGCGGCGGTGTTGCTCAGGCTGCGCTCACCCGGCAGGTCACGGGTGGCCGTCTGAAACGCTTCCACCTGCTGGGCAATGCCGCGCGGTCCGTCGGCGTCGGAAAAGTGCGTCGCCAGAGAAATTTCGTCGACTTGCGGCAACGCGTTCAGCCGCACCCAGGCAGTCCGAAACGCGGCGGGCGAAAACCCCAGCCGGTTCATGCCGCTGTTCATCTTGAGGAACACCCGGTGCGGCTGCTGCGTCTTGTGGCGGCTGAGCCAGTCGATCTGTTGCTCACAGTGCACCACGTGCCAGAGGTTCAGGCGTGAACACAGCTCCAGGTCGCGCGCCTCAAACGCGCCTTCCAGCAGCAGGATCGGCCCGCGCCAGTCCAGCCCGCGCAGCACCTGCGCCTCAGCCAGGTCGAGCAGCGCAAAACCGTCGGCGGCGCGCAGCGATCCGAACACCCGCGCCACGCCGTGACCGTAGGCGTTGGCCTTGACGACGGCCCAGATGCGGGCGTCGGGCACCTGGTCGCGCAGGCGCGTCAGGTTGTGCGACAGGGCGTCGGCGTGGATCAGCGCTTCAATCGGACGGGGCACGGCGGGTCAGCCTTCGCGGCGGGTAGAGCGGCAGAAAATGATGCTGGAGTAGCGGCGCCAGGGACTGGCCACTGATTCTGCCAGCGCTGCAGGACAGTCACCCTCTCGGCAACACGGCCCAGGCAGGCCGGGCAGCGTGGCCGGGACTGCGTGCTATAACCGCGCCGCGTCCGGGTGAAGCCGCCGGACTGGCCAACGCACACCGCGCGGCCCAATCGCTGTTTCCAACCTATTGCAGATCCGCATTGATGCGTGTACGACCGAGGCCCTGAGCGAAGCGAATGAAAAGAGGCTTCTACACCATCATGGCGGCGCAGTTTTTCAGCTCGCTGGCCGACAACGCACTGCTGGTGGCGGCGATCGAATTGCTCAAGTCCAGCCAGGCTGCGCCGTGGCAGATCCCGGCGCTGACGCCGATGTTTGCGCTGTTCTACGTGCTGCTGGCACCGTTTGTCGGTGCTTTTGCCGATGCGGTGCCCAAGGGTCGGGTGATGTTCGTCTCCAACAGCATCAAGGTGGTGGGCTGCCTGATGATGCTGTTTGGCAGCCACCCGCTGCTGGCCTACGCTGTGGTCGGCCTGGGCGCGGCGGCGTATTCACCCGCCAAATACGGCATCCTGACCGAGCTGCTGCCGCCGTCGCAGTTGGTCAAGGCCAACGGCTGGGTCGAGGGCCTGACGATCGGCTCCATCATCCTGGGCATTTTGCTGGGCGGGCAACTGGTGGGGCCCAAGCTGTCGCCATTGCTGCTGGGTTTAGACTTTCCCTTGATCGACACCAGCGTCGATACCGCGCCCGAGGCCGCGATCGCGGCGATGATCCTGGTCTACATCATCGCCGCGGTATTCAACCTCTACATCCCGCGAACCGAGGCGCCGCTGCAGGCGCTGACGCTGCGCCCATCGGTGCTGATCCGCGACTTTGCCGTATGCAACTCGCGCCTGTGGTCGGACAAGCTAGGCCAGATCTCGCTGGCCACCACCACCATGTTTTGGGGCGTGGGCGGTAATTTGCGCATCATCGTGTTCCCGTGGGCGGCGGCCGCGCTGGGCTACACCACCACCCAGGCGTCCAGCCTGGCGGGTGTGGTGTCGGTGGGGGTGGCGGTGGGGGCTGTCTGGGCGTCGATGCGCATGCGGCTGGACAAAGCCACCGGCGTGATCCCGCTGGGCATCGTGATGGGCGTGCTGGTGATCGGACTGAACCTGATCCGCGATGTCTGGGTGGCGGTGCCGTTTTTGATGATGCTGGGTCTGGCGGGCGGCTACCTGGTGGTGCCGATGAACGCGCTGCTGCAGCACCGTGGTCACAACCTGATGGGGGCGGGCCGGTCGATCGCCGTGCAGAACTTCAACGAGCAGGCCTGCATCCTCGGGCTGGGCGCGTTCTACACGCTGATGACCAAACTCAACCTCTCGGCTTTCACGGCCATTGCGGTCTTTGGCGCGGTGGTGGCTGGGGTGATGGAGCTGATCCGGCGCTGGCACCTGCACAACTGCGTGGTGCACAGGGACGAGGTCGAGCGCTTGCTGGCCATCGCCCGCACTGACCGGCACTGAGCCCGCCGGACAGCACTCAGCCGGGCGGCTGCGGCGGCGGCAGCGGTGGCCCGATCCGGCGGTGGCCCTGTTGCCGCATCAACCGGTCCAGCGCCAACCCGTCCAGCGGCTTGCCCAGGTAGCCTGACGCACCCGCCAGCGTGCCGCGCACCTGGTTCACCGGGTCGTGAAAAGCGGACACCATCACCACTGTTGACGCGCTGCGCCCCGGCACGGGCAGCCGTTTGCAGATTTGGTGGCACAGCGTCAGGCCGTCCACCCGGCTGTCGTCGCCAAGGTCGATATCGAGGAAGACCAGGTCGTAGTGGTGCTGGCCGAGCAGGTCCAGCGCCCGGTCGCTGTGCCGCGCCATGTCAAGCTGCAGGCCGTAGTGCTCCAGCTGCCGGCGAAAGTACTGCAACGCGATCTCGCTGTCGTCGACCAGCAGCGCACGCGGTGCCGCGCTGACCGCACGCGCCTCGGCCTCGCGCTGCTCGCGGCGGCGGCGGCGCTCGTCATGGGCCTGGTGCCACGGGCTGGGCGGGTGTGACGGCTGCTGGGCTGCCGGCGTTGCTTCGGGCCGGACCGGCTGGGCGCGACCCGACACCCCGGTGGCGTGCGCGGTCGGCGCTGCATCGCCTTGCAGGGTCAACAGGGCATCGAGCTGCTGCAGCACCCAGTCTGGGTCTGCGGCGAGCAGGGCGCCAACGGCGGTAGTCGGCGGCAACGCGTTGCCAACCAGCACCGCATCACGCCCACGGCCCAGCGTGCGCAACAACGCAAGGGCCTCGGGATTCGCCGCGTCGACCACCACGAAGCGGGCGTCGTCCAGGCCGAGTACGGGACCGTACGCGGGCATGCGCCGCGCCGTCTGGCGCAGCGCCGCCGCCAGTGTCAGGCGTTCGGCCGGGCCAAACCCGAGCAAGGCCACGGGGATGGGTGCGGGCATCAGGCGGGTCGCAGGCTGGGCAAGGTGGATGGCAGGGCGGAGGCAGGGCGGATGCAGGGCGGAGGCACGCCTGACGTTAGCAGCTGCCCGTGCAGAGACGCCATCTTCGGTGGCCCACCGGCGGGCAGTCAACCGGCGCGGCCGTGCTGCAGCGGATAGCATCTGTGCACTGTCGCCGTTTTCAACCCACTTCACCGGACGATCCCCCATGGCCGACCACAGCATCAGCGATTTCGAGGCAATCGACATCACGGGCAAGACGCATCGGTTGTCTGACATGGCCGGCAAGGTGATGTTGATTGTCAACACCGCCAGCAAGTGCGGCTTCACGCCGCAGTTTGGCGGGCTGGAGACCTTGTGGCAGACCTACCGCGACCGCGGGCTGGTGATCATGGGCTTTCCCAGCAACGAATTTGGCCGACAAGATCCGGGCAGCAACGACGAGATCTCTTCGTTCTGCCAGCTCAACTATGGCGTCAGTTTTCCGATGATGGCCAAGATCGAGGTCAACGGCGGCGGCACGCACCCGCTGTACGGCTGGCTCAAGTCCGAGGCGCCCGGCCTGCTGGGCAGCAAGGGGATCAAATGGAACTTCACCAAGTTTCTGGTGGGCCGTGACGGCCAGGTGATCCGCCGCTATGCGCCACAGGACGCGCCCGAGAAACTGGCCGCCGATATCGAACTGGCGCTGGGCAACTAGCCGCCAGGTAGCCTGCGTCGTCGCCCCACCCCGGCGTGACGCGCTTTTGGGAGGCCGGCGGCACTTTGCCGCCGTCGCCCCACCCCGGCGCCAGTCTGGATAATCAGTGGCCCATCCCCGGAGAGCCCTGATGTTCGAACATGTGCAGCCCTACGCGGGCGACCCGATCTTTGCCCTGGTCGATGCCTTCAACGCCGACCCCCGGCCGGCCAAGGTCAACCTGTCGATCGGCATCTACTTTGACGAGCAGGGCCGCCTGCCGGTGCTGCCCAGCGTGATGCAGGCCGAGGCCCGCATCCTGGCCGCCGCCGGCGCCAAGGGCTACCTGCCGATGGAGGGCGACGCCACCTGCCGCGCCGAGGTTGCCAAGCTGTTGCTCGGCGCCGACCACCCGGCAATAGCCGAGGGCCGGGTTGCGACGATCCAGACCGTGGGCTCGTCGGGTGGCCTGAAAGTGGGCGCTGACTTTTTAAAGACCTGGCTGCCCGACGCCGAGGTCTGGGTCAGCGACCCGACCTGGGACAACCACCGTTCGATGTTCGAGGGCAGCGGTTTTGTCGTCAACACCTACCCGTACCACGACGCAGACACCGGCGGCCTGCGTTTTGACGCGATGCTGGCCACGCTGCGGGCCCTCCCGACCCGCAGCATCGTGCTGTTGCACGCCTGCTGCCACAACCCGACCGGCGTGGACCTGAGCCCGGCCCAGTGGGACGCGCTGATCCCGGTGTTGCGCGAGCGTGAGTTGCTGGCCTACCTGGACCTGGCCTACCAGGGCTTTGGCGACGGCATCGACGCCGACGCCTACGCCGTGCGGGCCCTGGCCAGCGCCGGCCTGACGTTTTTCATGGCCAACTCGTTTTCCAAGAGCATGAGCGTGTACGGCGAGCGCTGCGGTGCGCTCAGCGCCGTCTGCGCCACGGCGGCTGAGGCGGCACTGGTGCTGGGTCAGCTGCGTTTCACGGTGCGGCGGAACTACTCCAGCCCCGGTATCCACGCTGCCAAGATCGTGGCCCATGTGCTGGGCGATGCCGACCTGCGCACCCTCTGGGAGGCCGAGCTGGCCGCCATGCGTGAGCGCATCGCCGCGATGCGCCATGCGCTGCACGACCGGCTGGCAGCGCTGCTGCCGGGGCAGGACTTTGGCTACCTGCTCAGCCAGCGCGGCATGTTCAGCTACACCGGCCTGGGTGCTGCGCAGGTGGACGCGCTGCGGGCGCAGCATGCGGTGTACCTGCTGCGCTCGGGCCGCATCTGCGTGGCCGGGCTCAATACCGGCAACGTCGGGCGCACCGCCAGTGCCATCGCAGCGGTGCTGGCCGGCTGACGGGTCGGACCGCTGAATCGCTGCATCCAGCGCCTGAGGGGCTGCGTAGAAGTAGCTAGTCGGCGACCCGCTCAAAACTTGTGTAAGCAAGCCGGCTTGCCACCGACAGACCTCTGCACCCGAAGTTGATCCCGGCCTGACCGGGCCGGTTGCATCCCCCACCCCGCGCTTGACGGCGCGATTCACCTCCAAGGACCGACCATGAAATCCATCAAGTCAGGCGTTGCCATCGCCACCGCCGCTGCCGCCCTGTTCTCGGCCGGCCTGATGCTGAGCCCCACCGTGCAGGCTGCCGACGGCGGCGTCAAGTGCGTGGGCGCCAACAGCTGCAAGGGCACCAGCGAGTGCAAGACTGCCAAGAACGAGTGCAAGGGCATGAACGGCTGCAAGGGCCAGGGCTGGATGAGCGCCAAGACGGCCAAGGCCTGCACCGACGCTGGCGGCACGGTCGCCAAGTAACGCGGCGCGCGGCGAGGCCTTGTGCACACCGGCTCCATCCAAGGCTTTGGCCTCGGCCTGCGCACCGAGCACTACGCCGACTTCAACCAGCACCCGCCACCCGGCGTGGACTGGCTGGAGATCATCAGCGAAAACTACCTGGTGCCCGGCGGCAAGCCGCTGAAGCACCTGGACCACCTGCGGGCCGATTGGCCCATGGTGATGCACGGCGTCTCGCTGTCGATTGGCGGCACCGACGCGCTGGATACCCCCTACCTGCGCGACCTGCGCGCGCTGGCCGACCGGGTGCAGCCCGGCTGGTTGTCCGATCACCTTTGCTGGACGGGGGTGTCCGGCCGCAACCTGCATGACCTGCTGCCCCTGCCGCTGACCGAGACCACGCTGCGCCATGTGGCCGACCGGGTTGGCCGGGTGCAAGACGCGCTGGGCCGCCGCCTGGTGCTGGAAAACGTGTCGAGCTACGTGCGTTTTGCGGCCGACGAGATGACCGAACCTGAATTCATCGCCGCACTGCTGCGACGTGCCGATTGCCAGCTGCTGCTGGATGTCAACAACGTCTACGTCAGCAGCGTGAACCACGGTTTCGACGCCCGCGCCTACATCGACACGATGCCGGCCGACCGGGTGGTGCAGCTGCACCTGGCCGGCCATTCGACCGGCGACAACGGCCTGCTGATCGACACCCACGACGCGCCGGTCTGTGCCGCGGTGTGGGATTTGTACGCCCACACGCTGCGCCGGATGGGCTTCAAGCCCACGATGATCGAGCGCGACGACCACATCCCGGCGCTGGACGCGCTGCTGGCCGAGTTGGACATCGCCCGCGGCATTGCGCAGCAGGTGGCACAGAAAATTCCGGCCGCCCAACACGCTGGCACAGGGCCGACAGCCCTGTCGGCGCTGCCGGCATGAGCCCGTCGGCCCAGGGCGGCCCGGCGGAGCTGCGCCAGCAACAACAGGCCTTTGAGGCTGCCGTGTTGGGCCAGCACACCACCGGCCTGCTGCACCCGGCGCCGGGTGGGACGGCGGCGCTGGGTGTCTACCGCCACGCCTACACCGCCCGCCTGACCGGCGCGCTGCGCGACAACTTCGAGATCCTGGCGCTGGCACTCGGCGACGATGGCTTCGATGCGCTGGCCGCTGCCTACATCGCCGCCCACCCATCGGCCCAGCCCTCGATACGCTGGTTTGGCCACGGCCTGGTGGCTTTCATGGATGCCCGGGTGGACACCGACGACGGTCTGGTGCCGCATCCGGCACTGGCCGACCTGGCGCGTCTGGACTGGGCCTTGCGAGGCGCCTTCGACGCGGCTGACGCGCCGGTGATCGGCCACGAGGCGCTGGCGCGTGTCGCGCCCGAACACTGGGCAAGCCTGGTGCTGCTGGTGCATCCCAGCGTGCAACTGCTGCCGCTGCAATGGGCCGTGGGGCCGGCCTGGCACGTTTTGCGTGCCGCCGCCGACAACCTGGATGCGGCGCCAGAGTTGCCCGCACCCGAGCCGCTGGACCACTGCCTGCTGGTGTGGCGCCGGGGCTGGGACACCCAGTGGCGCTCCCTGGACAGTGCCGAGGCCGGCTTGCTGCAAGCGGTGGCCCGTGGCGATGACTTTGGCGCGCTGTGTGCGCTGGCCGCAGAGGCGGTCGAACAGGCTGACGACGCCGTGCCGCAGGTGGTGGCTGCGTTGCAGCAGTGGCTGGCCGACGGCTTGCTCAGCGGCCTGCGCAGCTAGCCGCGGCCGGGCTGGCCGCCGCGGCAACGCTCGCCTCAGATGCAACGTCCGCCGTCGATCTCCATGCACACGCCGGTGACCATGCTGGCCTCGTCGCTGCACAGGTAGCACGCGGCATTGGCCAGGTCCTCGGGCAGAGAAAACCGCCCGATCGGGATGGTGGACAAAAACTTGGCACGCATCTCGGGCGTGTCCTCGCCCATGAACGACTTGAGCAGCGGCGTCTCGCCGGCCACCGGGTTGAGGGCGCAGACCCGGATGCCAAACGGCGCCAGCTCGACCGCATTGGCCCGGGTGGCGGTGATGACCCAGCCCTTGCTGGCGTTGTACCAGCTCAGGCGCGGCCGCGGGCTGACGCCGGCGGTGCTGGCGATGTTGAGCACCATGCCGCGGATACCGTGCACGCCTGCTGCATTGGCCTTCATGCGCGGCACCACGTTGACCATCGCCAGGTAGATCGCCTTCATGTTGACGGCGACGACGCGGTCAAAGTCGGCCTCGCTCACGTCCTCCAGCGGTGTCGGCAGGTGGGTGACGCCGGCGTTGTTGACCAGGATGTCGATGCGGCCAAAAAAGTGCACCGCCGCGTCCATCATGCGGTGCACGTCGGCCGCCACCGCCACGTCGATCTTCAGCGCGCGGGCCGCCGGCCCCAGCAGGTGGGCCACCCGCTCGGCACTGGGCAGGTCGCGGTCGGCGATCAGCACGCTGGCGCCCTCGGCGACGAACTTGCTGGCGATGCCCTCGCCAAAACCCGAGCCAGCGCCGGTGATGATGGCCACTTTGCCTTGCAATCTGCCGCTTGTCGTCATGGTGGATCTCCTGTCAGTCGTGTTTGATGGCAATGGTCTTGAGCGACGAAAAGCCGTACAGCGCCTCGAAGCCTTTTTCGCGGCCGTGGCCGGATTGCTTGACGCCGCCAAACGGCAGCTCGATGCCACCGCCCGCGCCGTAGTTGTTGATGAACACCTGGCCGCAGTGCAGCTTACGCGCCATACGCAGCGCCCGGCTGCCGTCGCGGGTCCAAACCCCCGCCACCAGGCCGTAGGCGGTGCCGTTGGCGATGCGCAGCGCGTCCGCCTCACCGCCCGGCCCGTCGTCGAACGGGATCAGCACCTGCACCGGACCGAAAATCTCCTCCTGCGCCAGCCGGTGGTCGGCCGAGGCCGGGCCAGCAGCGTGGGCGGCACATAACAGCCGCCTGCCGGCAGGTCCAAAGGGCGCGGTGCCTGGGCGATGACTGCCAGGCCGGACTCACGCGCCAGCGCCAGATAGCCCTCGACGGCGTGCTGCTGGCGCGCCGAGATCAGCGGGCCGATGTCCGCGTCGTCCAGCGCCGGTGCGATGCGCATCGACCGGTAGCGCCCCGCCATGCGGCGGGCCACCTCGCCATAGACGCTGCGCTGCACCAGGATGCGGCTGGCGGCCGAGCAGGTCTGGCCAGCGTTCTGGATGCCGGCGTTGACCAGAAACGGCAGCGCCGCGTCCAGGTCGGCGTCGGCAAACACGATCTGCGGGCTTTTGCCGCCCAGCTCCAGCGTCACCGGGATGGTGTTGCGGGCAGCAGCCGCTTGGATCAGCTGACCCACTGCCACCGAGCCGGTGAACGACACATGCGCCACGCCGGGGTGGGACGACAACGCCGCGCCGGCCTCCTCGCCCAGACCGGTGACGATGTTGAGGGCGCCGGCCGGCAAGCCGGCTTGTTGCGCGATGTGGCCAAACGCCAGCGCAGTGAGGCAGGCTTCTTCAGCGGGTTTGAGCACGCAGGCGTTGCCCATCGCCAAGGCTGCACCCACCGACCGGCCGATGATCTGCATCGGGTAGTTCCAGGGCACGATATGGCCGGTCACGCCGTGCGGCTCGCGGACTGAGAACGCGGTGTAGCCGTTGGCAAACGGGATGGTGTCGCCCATCACCTTGTCGGCTGCACCGCCGTAGAACTCCAGGTAGCGCGCCATCGCCACCGCGTCTGCCCGGCCCTGCTTGAGCGGCTTGCCCACATCCAGCGCCTCCAGCCGCGCCAGCTCGTCGGCCTGGGCCAGCGTGATGGCGCTCATCTTCAAGAGGATGCGGCCCCGTTCGGCGGCCGTGAGCTGGCCCCACTCACCGGCCAGCGCGGCCTGGGCGGCGGCCACACCGGCGGCTATGTCGGCGCGGTGGCCGCGGGCGATCTCGGTGAGCACGCTGCCGTCGCTGGGGTTGTGCAACGGCAGGGTTTCGCCGCTTGCGCTGGCGCGCCACTGGCCGTTGATCAGCAGGTGGCGGGTATCAAATCCGATGGCGGTCATAGGTAACTCCAAGGGTTTTGGGGCAGCGAATGAAGGCGCCGGCCGCACCCACTCACGGCGGTGTGCACAGGCAATGCACCACCGCAGAAAACGGCTCGCGCCGGTCGAGCAGGCCGGCCAGCCAGCCGACCTCCTGCTGCCAGCCCGGCAGCACCGCGCTGGCCAATGCGGCGGACGGGCCTGCCGCTTGGCGGGCCAGCGGTGCGAGCGCTGCGTCGAACAGGCCGGCCACGTCGACCTGCACGCCCAGCAGGCCCATCATCCGGGTCAGGCGGCTGGGCTCACGCTCGACATAAGTCAAACGGGTGTCCTTGTCCAGCTTGGCCAGCTGGCCCGCGGTGGCCAGCGCATCCGCAAAGCTGCCGGTGCGGTCCACCAGGCCCCGCGCCCGGGCCTGCTCGCCGGTCCAGACCCGGCCCTGCGCCACGGCGTCGATCTTGTCGGGCGTGGTCTTGCGGGCGGCAGCGGCCTTGCCGGTGAAGTCGGCGTAAATGTGACCGATGGCCAGTTGCACCAGTGCACTCATCCGCGGGTCCAGCGGGCGGCGCGGGTCGTAGGCGTTGGCCAGCCAGGTGGTGCCGTAGCCGGCGGTGTTGACCGACAGCTTGCCCATCAGACCCTCAGCGGTGGGCAGCATCGCAAACACGCCGATCGAGCCGGTCAGGGTGGACGGGTCGGCGATCACCGCGTCCGCCGCCATAGAGATCCAGTAGCCGCCCGAGGCCGCCACATCGCCCATCGACACCACCACTGGCTTGCCGGCAGTGCGGGCAAGCTCCAGCTCGCGGCGGATCAGCTCGGACGCAAAGGCGCTGCCTCCGGGTGAATTGACGCGCAGCACGATGGCCTTGATCTTGTCGTCCTCGCGCGCCTTGCGGATCAAATCCGATGTGGACTGCCCACCGACCGTGCCCGGCCCGGCCATGCCGTCAACGATCTCGCCCTGCGCCACCACCACGCCGATGGCGTCACCGCTGCTTTTGGGCTTCTGGCGCGCCAGGTAGTCGGTAAAGCCGACCTGCCGGAAGGTTTTGGCCTCGTCGTCGCGGGCGCCGCGTTGGATCAGCAGCTCACGCAGCTCATCGCGGGTCTTCAGGCCGTCCACCAGCTTGCCATCCAGCGCCAGCTTGGCCAGGTCACCGCCCGCCGCCTCCAGACGCTGCGGCAACTCGCTGATGCCCTGGCTGAGCGCGCCGGCGGGCAGCTTGCGTGCGGCCTCGACCATGCCGGTGTAGCTGGCCCACAACGCGTCGTAGATGAAGGCATCGGCCTCCAGCGTGGCGGGCGACGGGCCGTTGGCAAAGTAGGGCTCGCCAAAGTTCTTGTACTTGCCCACCCGGATCACGTTGGCACTGACCCCCAGCCGGTCGAAAGCGTCGCGGTAGTAGCTGCGCAGCCGGCCGTAGCCTTCGAGCCGCACCAGTCCCATCGGGTGCAGCAGCAGCTCGTCGGCCGACGTCGCCAGCAGGTACTGGCGCTGGTCAAAGTGCTGGCCCCAGGCCACCACCTTCTTGCCGCTGGCCTGCTTGAAGCGGCTGATCGCCGCCATCGCCTCGCGCACGCTGGGCAGGCCCGCGCCCTGGAACCCGTCGAGCACCAGCAGCACGCTGCTGATCTGGTCGTCGGCAGCGGCGGCGTCCAGCACGGTGATCAGGTCGCGCAGTTGCACCTGGCCGCCCGGCTCGCCCTTCACCTGCTGCAAGGCCTGGTCACGCGGGCTGCCCGAGCGCTGCTCGACCAGCGCGCCCTGCAGATCCAGCACCAGCACGGTCTTGTCCTTCAAGCGGGGCGGGCCGCTCTTGATCCACGCCACCAGCACGCCCAGCACGATGGCCAGGAACAGCAGGTTCAGCACCACCCGGCGGCTGCCGTCCAGCCACCACCACAAGCGGCCCCATCGGCTGCGTTTCGGGCGGTGGGACATGTCGTTGGTCATGCGGAACACTCCTGGAGATTGGCCAAATGATACGGATGTGGTGCGCGTTGGCCCGGCGCCGCTGTTGCGGACCGGCATTGATTTGTCAATGCGGCTGCGCGGCCGCCTCGGGCAGCGGCTCGGGCCGGATGCGCAGCGCCCAGCTCACACCGGCTATCAGCAAGACCACGCCGATGCCGGTAAGCAGCGGCGGCCAGGCGCCGCGCAACAGCAGCGCATAGGCCAGCGCCGACAGCGTCTCGAACACGATCAGCTGACCGACCAGCGCGGTGGGCAGGCGCTGGCTGGCCTCGTTCCAGCACAGCGTGCCCAGCCAACTGGCGAACAAGCCGATGGCAAACATCAGGCCCAGGTAGACCGCGGGCCGGGGCCCCAGCGGCATCGGCAGCGCGCTGGGGCTCAATGCCGTCCAGGCCCAGAACAGCGAGAAGCCCAGCAGCGCCAACGGCAGCGTGGCCACGCCCTGCGCGGTGGCCCAGGCGCGGGGGCTGCGGTCGGGGTGGGCGCGCAGCCAGTCGGCATTGCGGATCGGGTACCAGGTCCAGCAGGCCACCGCGCCCAGCGCCAGCAGGGCGCCCACGGCATAGCGTGCCGGGTCGGCCAGCGGATCCGCGCGAAGGTGGTCCAGTTCGACCTGGTTGACGCAGCCTATGCCGGCCGCGATCAGCGCCAGCGACGGCAGCAAGCGGCGCCAGGGCAGGCGGCCCTCACGCCGCTGCACCGCCGCGGACGACCGCAGATTGCTGCTGATCGCGATGACCACCGGCAGCGTGCCGATGATCATCGTCGGCAGCGGCCCGCCGGCCCGCCCGATCGCACTGGCCAGGAACAGGTAGTAGACGATGTTGCCCACCAGGCCCAGCCGGGTGGCGGCAAGCCAGTCAGCGCGGGTCAGCTGCGCCAGCCGCGCACGGTCCAGCCAGGCCAGCGGCAGGGCGATCAGGCCAAACGCGATGTAGCGGCCAAAGGCCTGCATCGCTGCCGGGTAGTCGGGCAACAGCAGCGGTCCGATGAAGACCAGGCCCCACATCAGGCCAGCGGCCAGCGCGTACAAGATTCCAATGCCCATGGCGCAAGCGTATCTGCTGCAGGAGCACCGGCGCGATGCCCTCGGCTGTCCGGTCGAGTGGGGTTGAGCTGGATCGGGTTGGACCGGGTGACGTCAAGCAACGCTGGCCCCTGCCGCTTGGGTTACCGTTGTATGCTGGCCTGCCTGAACCGCCCCCTGCGCTAGACCGAGCACCTGGTGCTTGCCCTGCAAGGGCATGCTTTCTGGTTCCTGGCGCTGGCGCTGGCCTTGCTGGACCTGCCTTGGCTCACGCTGGCCGTCTGCATTGCGGTGCCTTGGCACACCCTGGCGGCGATGCGGCGGGTGCATGGCGGTCGCCGCTGGCCGCGCCTGTTGCGCGCTGCGCTGGTCACGCTGCTGTACGCCGTCACCTTGAGTCTGACGGTCGGCGGCGTGGGCCTGTGGACCTTGCTGTCCTGACCTGCGCCACGGCGCGGCGCGGTCGTGCAACACGCACCAACACAGCCTTTCAGGCCAAGCAACGCAAGGCGACTCCGCGCCGTTCACGGTGCCGTGAGCACCCGCGTTGTAGGTGCCGGCTGCCGGATCCCACGCCCGGCGGCTAGCCCGGCGGGCGGTCCGGCGCCGCGCCTATCAGCGCCCCGACCAGTGTCTGCACCACCGTGGTCGCGGCTGCCAGGTCCAGCCCCTGCTCGCGCCGCAGCCGCAGCCAGGCATCGATGCTGAGCACCAGCAGCACCGCCTCGAAGCGGGGTGGGTCGTCGGCCAGTGCAGGCGGCAGCATGCGCCGAACCTGGTCGCGGTGCAGCACGGCCGCCCGCACCAGTTGCGCGTTGAGAAACGGCGACTCGTGCCGGTGCACCTGGGTGCCCACGTAATACGGCGCCAAACGCTCGAACAACGCGGCGCGCAAGGTCACGCTTTCCTGCAGCCGGTCTTGCCACGACGCGGCGGCCAGCGGCGCCCGCATTGCCGCGGCCAGCATCGCGTCGAACTCGGTGTTCATCTCCCGGTATAGCGTCTCCATGTCGTCGAAGTGACGGAACACGGTGCGCAGGCCCACGTCCGCGCGCAGCGACACCATCTCGGCGGTGGGCGTGATCGCGCCCTCGCTCACCAGCGCGGTGAGTGCGGTGACGATGCGCTTGCGGGTCAGGGCACTGCGGCGGTGGCGCCCGTCGGGCGACGCGCCGGTGTCGCCGGAGGGGGTTTCGGGGGTGGGAAGGGCATGCGCCATGGGGTCATTGTGCGCTGGGTGCAGCGCCGCCCAGCGCTGCCTAGAATGCCCGCACCCGGCGTTGTGCCGCGAGACCACTTCCTGGAGCGACACCCATGCGCGAGTACCTGAAGTTCTACATCAACGGTGCCTGGGTTGACCCGGCAACGCCCAAGACCCTGGCCGTCATCAACCCGGCCACCGAGCAGGCCGCCGGCCATATCTCGATGGGCTCGGCCGCCGACGTGGACAAGGCGGTGCGCGCCGCCCGCGCCGCCTTTGCCAGCTACTCGCAAACCCCGGTGGCCGAGCGTGTGGCCCTGCTGGAGCGGGTGATCGCCGAGTACCAGAAGCGCTATGCCGACATGGCCGCCGCGATCACCGAAGAAATGGGTGCGCCGGTGCTGCTGGCGCAAAAAGCCCAAGCCGCGATGGGCCTGGGCCACCTGCAGACCGCGATGGCGGTGTTGAAGGACTACCACTTTCAGGAGCTGCGCGGCAGCACGATGATCGTCAAGGAAGCTATCGGCGTCTGCGGCCTGATCACCCCCTGGAACTGGCCGGTCAACCAGATCGCCTGCAAGGTGGCGCCGGCGCTGGCCACCGGCTGCACGATGGTGCTCAAGCCGTCCGAGATCGCACCTTTTTCGGCCCAGATCTGGACCGAGATCCTGCACGCCGCCGGTGTGCCGGCCGGTGTCTTCAACCTGGTCAATGGCGACGGCCCGAGCGTGGGCGCGGCCATCGCCAGCCACCCCGAGGTCGACATGGTGTCGTTCACCGGCTCGACCCGTGCCGGCATCGAGGTGGCACGCAATGCCGCGGCCACGGTCAAGCGGGTGCACCAGGAGCTGGGTGGCAAATCGCCCAACCTGATCCTGCCGGACGCCGATTTGAAGCGTGCCGTGACCAACGGCGTGCGCGGTGTGATGGGTAACTCGGGCCAGTCCTGCAACGCCCCCACCCGCCTGCTGGTGCCCAATGACCGCATGGACGAGGCGTTGGCCATTGCCAAGTCTGCCGCCGAGGCCACCACGGTCGGTGCGCCCGACAGCGGCGCTGCACTGGGCCCGGTGATTTCAGCCACCCAGTGGGACAAGATCCAGACGCTGATCCAGGCGGGCATCCAGGAGGGCGCGACCGTGGTGGCCGGTGGCCCGGGCAAGCCGGCTGGTCTGGAGACCGGCTACTACGTCAAGCCGACCGTGCTGGGCCATGTCAACAACACCATGACCGTGGCGCGCGAGGAAATCTTCGGCCCGGTGCTGGTGGTGATCGGCTATGACTCGGTGGACCAGGCGGTGCAGATCGCCAACGACACACCGTACGGCCTGGCCGCCTACGTCTCGGGCACCGACCTGGACGCAGCGCGCAAGGTGGCCTCAAGGCTGCGTGCGGGTCAGGTCAACCTGAACAGCGCTGGCCCCGACCTGATGGCGCCTTTTGGTGGCTACAAGCAGTCGGGCAACGGCCGCGAGTGGGGCGACCACGCCTTTGCCGACTTTTTGGAAGTCAAGGCCGTGCTGGGTTACGCGCCCAAAACGGCGGCCTGACGGCCCCGGGCCGGCCGGTGCTTGCGCCCGCTTCTTGCAGCGGACCCCGGGGCATCGGCGGGTCGCCAGCCCCGGTCAATCTGCCAGAAAGCCCATCAAGCGCTGGCGGATGATGGCATCGGCCTCGGCCATGATGCGGTCAATCAGCGCTTTGCAGGTCGGGATGTCGTGGATCAACCCGGCCACCATGCCGCAGGACCAGACCCCGGCGTCCATTTCACCTTCGAGCATGATCTTCGGGTAGACACCGGCCACCTCGCCGATGATGTCCTCGAACTTCAGGCTGGCACCGAGCGCCTTTTCCTTGGCCAGCAGGCGGTCCGTCGCCTCATTGCGCAGCACCCGCTCGGTGTTGCGCAGCGAGCGCATCACCAGCCGGGTGTCCAACTCGCTGGCCGCAACAATCGCCTGCTTGACGTTGTCGTGCACTGGCGCTTCTTGGGTGGCGATGAAGCGGGTGCCCATGTTCATGCCTTGCGCGCCCAGCGCCATCGCGGCCACCAGGGATCGGCCGTCGGCCATGCCGCCGGAGGCGACAAACGGGATCTTCAGCTCATCGGCAGCGCGCGGCAGCAAGATGAAGGTGGGGATGTCGTCCTCGCCCGGATGGCCACCGCACTCAAAGCCGTCTACGCTGACCGCGTCGCAGCCAATCGACTCGGCCTTGAGCGAGTGCCGCACTGAGGTGCATTTGTGGATCACCTTGATGCCGGCCTCGTGCAGCGCGGGCAGCCACTTTTGCGGGTTGTTGCCGGCGGTCTCGACCGCCTTGACCCCGCCGTCGATGATGGCCTTGATGTACCCGGGGTAGTCGGGCGACGACACCGTGGGCAAAAACGTCAGGTTGACGCCAAACGGCTTGTCGGTCATTTCGCGGCAGCGCGCGATCTCCTTGGCCAGCAGTTCGGGCGTGCGCTGGGTCAACCCGGTGATGATGCCCAGGCCGCCGGCGTTGGACACCGCAGCGGCCAGTTCGGCAAAGCCGACAAAATGCATGCCGCCCTGGATGATCGGGTGCTGGATGCCAAACATCTCGGTGATCTGGGTCTTCATGGGACGCCTCATGGATAGCGGGACAAGGGGCGCGGCTCGGGTCGGCTGCGCACTAGAAAACGCTCAATCTCTGCGGCCGGGCTCGATCACGATCTTGCCGGTGGCTTGTCGTGCGGCCAGCGCTTCAAAAGCCTTGGCCGTGTCGGCCAGCGAGTAGCGCGCCGAGACCAGCGGTTTGAGCTTGCCCTCGGCCACCCAGCCCATCATCTCGCGCATCGCAGCGGCATTGGCCTTGGGGTCGCGCCGCACATGGTCGCCCCAGAACACACCGACCATGCTGGCGCCCTTGAGCAGCATCAGGTTGGCCGGCAGCCTGGGGATCTCACCGTTGGCAAAGCCCACCACCAGGTAGCGGCCGCGCCAGGCAATCGAGCGGAAGGCCGGCTCGGCGTAGATGCCGCCCACCGGGTCGTAGATCACGTCCGGGCCCAGGCCGCCGGTGGCCTCTTTGATGGCCGCGCGCAAGTCCTGGGTGCTGTAGTTGATCAGCACGTCGGCGCCGTGCGCCTTGCACACCGCCAGTTTTTCGTCGGTGGACGCGGCGGCGATCACCTTGGCGCCGATCACCTTGCCAATCTCCACCGCCGCCAGCCCGACCCCGCCGGCCGCGCCCAGCACCAGCATGGTCTGGCCGGCCTTGAGCTCACCGCGGTCGATCACCGCATGGTGCGAGGTGCCGTAGACCAGCGTGAAGCCGGCGGCGGTGGCGTCGTCCAGCTCGGGCGGGATGGGAATCAGGCCGGCCGCCTTGGCCACCACCTGCTCGGCAAAACCGCCGAGGCCGACAAACGCGATCACCCGGTCGCCCAGCTTGACGTTCGTCACGCCCTCGCCGAGCGCTGCCACCGTGCCGGCCACCTCGCTGCCGGGGATGAAGGGCAGCTCGGGCTGGACCTGGTACTTCTTCTGAATCATCAGCACGTCGGGGTAGTTCACCGACGCCGCCGCAATCTTGATCAACACCTCGCCCGCTTTGGGTTGCGGCGTGGGCACGTCTTCAACCACCAGGGTGTCGGGCAGGCCCCAGGCCTTGCAGAGAACAGCTTTCATGTGGTGTGCTTTCTATGGGTGAGCCTGAAAATACGGGCGCTGCGGCGCCATCAACTGCCGCGGGTGATCGGCATTTCGACCGCTGGTCCGGCCAGGCCGGTGCGCAGCGCACGCTGGCGGCCGAGTTCGAGCTTGGCAATGGCCTCGCGGTGCACCTCGTCTGGCCCGTCGGCCAGGCGCAGCGTGCGGGCGCCGGCGTAAAAGCCCGCCAGCACGAAGTCGTCGGACACACCACCACCGCCGTGCGCCTGGATCGCCATGTCGATCACCTCGCAGGCCATCAGCGGCGCCACGACCTTGATCATCGCGATCTCGGCCTTGGCCTGCTTGTTGCCCACGGTGTCCATCATGTAGGCGGCGCGCAGGGTCAACAGCCGGGCCTGGTCGATCTTGCAGCGGGCATCGGCAATGCGCTCATGCCAGACGCCTTGGTGCGACACCGGTTTGCCAAACGCGACCCGGGCGTCGAGCCGGCCGCACATCAGGCTGAGTGCCCGCTCGGCCATGCCGATCAGGCGCATGCAGTGGTGGATGCGTCCGGGCCCGAGCCGGCCCTGCGCGATCTCGAAGCCGCGGCCCTCGCCCAGCAGCACGTTGGACGTGGGCACGCGCACATCCTTCAAGTCGACCTCCATGTGGCCGTGTGGCGCGTCGTCGCGGCCAAACACCTTCACCGCCCGCAGCACCTTGACGCCGGGGGTGGCCAT
>JANMXG010000055.1:0-23835 GCA_031394235.1 Betaproteobacteria bacterium | reverse complement strand
AGGCGGTTGGCGCGCACATAGGCCAGCGCGGCATACCACTTGTAGTCCATCAGCCGGGCCTCTTGCACCAGCGCCACGTCGGGCCAGCGGATGTGCAGGCCGCCTGCCGGCATCACAAAGTCCTGCGGCAGGATGATGTTGACCCGGTCGGCCGACACGTCGATGCTGGCTGATGATTCCACCACCTCCTGGATCGTCTTCATTGAGGTCCAGACGCCCGAGAAGCGGCTCATCGCAAAGGCGTGCAGCCCCAGGTCGAGGATCTCCTGCGCCGACGACGGGAAGAACACCGGCAGTCCGCAGGCCTTGAAGATGTGGTCGCTCTGGTGCGCGGCGGTGCTGCTCTTGGCCACATGGTCGTCGCCGGCCAGCGCGATGACGCCGCCGTGCGGCGCGGTGCCGGCCATGTTGGCGTGCTTGAACACGTCCGAGCAGCGGTCCACGCCCGGGCCCTTGCCGTACCACAGGCCCAACACGCCGTCGAACTTCTTGTTCGCGGCATCAAATTCAAGCTGCTGCGAGCCCCAGACGGCGGTGGCCGCCAGCTCCTCGTTGACGCCGGGCTGGAACACGATGTTCTGGTTGCTGAGGTGCTTTTTGGCCGCCCACAGCGCCTGGTCGTAGCCGCCCAGCGGGCTGCCCCGGTAGCCGCTGATGAAGCCGGCGGTGTTCAGGCCGACAGCAGCATCGCGTGCACGCTGCAGCATCGGCAGCCGAACCAGCGCCTGTACGCCGCTCATGAAGGCACGGCCGCTGTCGAGCGTGTATTTGTCGTCCAGCGTTGCGGCTTCGAGGGCCAGCCGAATTGATTCAGGCAGCGGTGCGTTCATGTCAGTTCTCCACAGGGCCGGTACGCTCGACGCCAAATCCACTGCGCCCTGCTGCGCAGCCCGCTGTGTAGCTGTGGCTTCGCCGCCGCCAGCAGAACTGGCGGTCGTCCAGCGTTGCGGCCTCCAAGGCCAGGCGAATCGATTCGGGCAATGGTGCATTCATGGCGGCTGGCTCCAGGCAAACGAATCAGAAAGTGTAGGAAAAAGCGCCAGCGAAGTCTTTTCTTTGTGTGCCCTTGTCGCGATACTCACGGCAAGAAAGCAGTAAAAAAATGCCCATCCAAGAAAGAAACGCGCCGAAAACTGCAAAACTCGGGAAAACGCTGATCGGCGCGGCCGACGGTTCCAGCGCCTCAGCTGGCCAGCCGACCCGCGATGCCGACGACAATCACGGCGACAAGCTCGACCGCTACGACGTCGCCATCCTGGACGAATTGCAGCGCGATGCGCGCCTGTCCAACGCCGAGCTGGCTGCGCGCATCGGGCTGTCCGCCGCGCCCACCTGGCGGCGCGTCAAGTGGCTGGAGGGGCAAGGCATCATCACCGGCTACCGGGCCGAGATCGACCGCCGCCGCATCGGCCTGGGCGCGCTGGCCTTTGTGCGGGTTGACGCCGAGCGCAACAACGCCGACGCCACCCGGGCGCTGGAGGACGCGATCCGCGCGCTGCCCGAGGTGGTGAGCTGCCACTACATCAGCGGCGCCGGCACCTTCGAGTTGCAGGTGCTGACCACCGACCTGGACGCCTATTCCCGCTGGGCGATGGACACGCTGTTCAAGCTGCCCAATGTCAAGGACATCCACACCAGCTTTTCGCTTGGCGAGGTCAAGGCCGGCGCGGCTTTGCCACTGGGGCATTTGCGCGGCGCTTGATCTGGCGCAAACTGGCTGCCCGCAGCGCGGCGGCCGCTTGATTTGGCGGGGCCGGGCCGCGCCGCGATTTGTCCGTGGTCAATTTTGCGAAAGCTATTTCACAGACGATAGCAGCAGGAGTGTTCGACCTGTGCAGCGACCTGACTTGTCCCATCCGTCCCATCCGCCCCACCCGGCCCACCCGGCCGAAAGCGACCCGGCCGCGCTGCACAAGCACGCCGCAATGGTGGCCGAGTTGCGTCGGCCAGGGGCCTGCGCCGGCGCCGCCGACCCGCCCGGCCTGATCGAAACCCACCTGTCGTCGGTGCTGCTGGCCGGCAACCAGGTCTACAAGCTGAAAAAGCCGGTGGTGATGGGCTTTGTCGATTTCTCGACCGTGCTGGCGCGGCGCGAGGCCTGCGAGCAGGAGCTGCGGCTGAACCGCCGCACCGCGCCGCGCTGGTATTTGGCGGTGGTGGCGGTGCGCCAGACCGCCGACGGCGCGCGCATCACCGTGCCCGGCGACCCGTTGGCCGCCGGCGCGCCGGTGATCGACTGGGCCGTGCACCTGCGCCGCTTCGATGACCGGCAGCGCCTGGACCGGCTGGCGCAGCGCGGCGAGCTGACCGGGGCCATGGTCGACAGCCTGGCGGCGGCGGTGGCGCGATTCCATGCCCAGCAGGCGCCGGCGCCGCCGGGTTTTGGCCGGGCCGAGGCCACCCGCCACTGGGCCCGCGAGAACCTGGCCGAGCTGGCCGCGCTGTTGCCGGCGGGCGCGGACGGCTCGCCCCACCCGGACCACGCCACCGTGGCCGCCCTGCAGCACTGGACCGAGGCCCGTGGCGCCGCCCTGGCCAGCCTGATGGACCTGCGCTGCCGTACCGGCCATGTGCGCGAGGTGCACGGTGACCTGCACCTGGCCAACATCGTCTGGTCCGACGGCGCGCCGGTGCTGTTCGACGCGCTGGAGTTCAACGACACGCTGCGCCACATCGACACCGTGGGCGACTTGGCATTCACCTTCATGGACTTGCAGGCCCAGGGCTTGCCGCGCCTGGCCTGGCGTTTCATCAGTGCCGCGCTCGAGGCCAATGGCGACTGGGCGGCCCTGCCGCTGCTGGGCTGGTGGTCGGTGTACCGCGCTGCCGTGCGCGCCAAGGTGGCCCTGCTCGGGGCCGTGGGCCACAGTGACCCCGCGGCGCAGCAAGCGGCCCATCTGCAGGCCCGGCACTACCTGGGCGTGGCCACGGCCGGGGCCGGCCTGGCGCCGGCCACCCCCGGGGGCGCCCCGCCCGGCGGCTTGCGGCTGGTGCTGATGTGCGGGCTGGCGGGTGCCGGCAAAAGTGGAGTGGCGGGCGTGCTGGCCGAGCGCCTGGGCGCCGTGCGGGTGCGCTCGGACGTGGAGCGCAAACACCTGTTTGCATCGCTCCCCACGGCGCGGGCCGTACCCGGCCTGTACAGCCCGGACGC
This sequence comes from Betaproteobacteria bacterium, assembly GCA_031394235.1. GTDB lineage: Bacteria > Pseudomonadota > Gammaproteobacteria > Burkholderiales > Burkholderiaceae_C > Pseudaquabacterium. The sequence continues at coordinate 20,684 of JANMXG010000055.1, read as the reverse complement.
CAACCGCCGCACCTACGAGCGTTTGCAAGAGCTGGCGCAGTTGGCGCTGGACGCCGGGGTGTCGGTGGTGATCGACGCCGCCAGCCTGCGGCGCAGCGAGCGCGACGCCCTGCGCACACTGGCGGCACGCCGCGGCGTGCGCTTTTGCCTGCTGGTCTGCGTCGCGCCGCCCGAGGTGCTGCGAGAACGGGTGCAGCAGCGCCAGCGCGCCGACACCGACGCGTCCGACGCAACACCGGATGTGCTGGCCTTTCAGCAAAACCTGGCCGAATGGCCCGGCGCCGACGAAGCCCATGACACCGTGCGCCTGGACACCGACCGGCCTTGGTCCGAAGTGGCTGCGATCACCGAAACCCTGCGCCTGGACGCGGCGGCCTGAGCCCGCCCGCGCCAGCGAGCGCCGCACCTGGTGCGACTCGACGGCGCCGGTCAGGTGGCGCAGCCGGCCTCGACCTGCACTTGCGGCTTGACCGGCACCGGCTCGGGCACGCGGTAGCCGTAGCGCACGGCGGTCAGCTCGGCCAGGATGCTGACGGCGATCTCGGGCGGCGTGCGGGCGCCGTTTTTCAGGCCCACCGGGCCGTGCAGCCGCGCCAGCTGCGCATCGGTCAGGCCGAAGTGCTCCTTCAGCCGCTCCTTGCGCTTGGTCTGGTTGATGCGCGACCCGATCGCGCCGACATAAAACGCCGGGCCGGTCAGCGCCTCCATCAGCGCCAGGTCGTCGAGCTTGGGGTCGTGGGTCAGCGCAATGATCGCGGTGTGGCCGTCGGGCTTGATCGCCTGCACCGTGTCGTCGGGCATGGTGCGCAGCAGCGTGGCACCGGGCACGTCAAAACCCGTGGCGTACTCGTCGCGCGGGTCGCAGACCAGCACCTGGTAGCCCAGCGCCGCGGCCATCTGCGCCAGGTATTGCGTCATCTGGCCGGCACCGATCAGCAGCAGCCGCCAGTGCGGGCCGTGGTGGGTGGTCAGGGTGTGCGCGGTCAGTTGCAGCTCGTCGCTCATGTGTTCGTCACGGGTGGCGGGTTGCAGCAGCACCTCGCCAGTGGCGATCGTCAGCCGCCGCCGCACGCGCTCGCCGGCGGACAGGCGGGCCAGCAGCGCGTCAAGCTGGGTCCGGGGCAGCACCGGCTCCAGCACCAGCTCGATCAGCCCGCCGCAAGGCAGGCCGAAGCGGTGCGCGGCGTCGGCATCGATGCCGTAGCGCACCACCTGCGGCAGGCCGCTGGCCAGCACGCCGTCCCGCGCCTTGTCGATCAGGTCGTCCTCGATGCAGCCGCCCGACACGCTGCCGGCCACCAGGCCGTCGTCGCGCACCGCCACCGCCGAGCCGGGCGGGCGCGGTGCCGACCCCCAGGTGCGGGTGATGGTGCCCAGCACCACACGGTGACCGGCCGCCACCCACTGGGTGATCTGGCGCAGCACATTGAGATCGACGTTGTCCATGGGGCGGGCTCGTGGCAGGAGGCGATGGCGCCGAGCATAAAGCGTATCGCCCCGCCCGGCAGCGGGCCGGGTTTGACACGGGGCGGGGCGGGTGAGGCCCCGGCGCACGGGGCTTGCTGCTGCTGGCTACACTGTGAAACAGACCCGCCGGTCACTTGGCCGCGCGCGATACCCCAAGCTGGAGAGCGCCACCATGCAAGCCTTTGCCTACGCCAAACCCGCCACCGCGACCGACGCCGTGCGCGCCGCCGCCGCCGATGGCGCCAAGCTGCTCGCCGGTGGCCAGTCGCTGCTGGCGTCGATGAAGCTCGGCCTGGCTGCGCCCGAATCGCTGGTCGATCTGGCCGGCATCACCGACCTGGGCGGCATCAGCGTGGCCGGCGGCGTGGTCAAGATCGGCGCCATGGCCACACACGCCGCCGTGGCGGCCCATGCTGGCCTGGCCGCTGCCATCCCGGCATTGGCCGACCTGGCCGGCAAGATCGGCGACCGCCAGGTGCGCAACCGGGGCACGCTGGGTGGCAGCCTGGCCAACAACGATCCGGCCGCCTGCTACCCGGCCGCCGTGCTGGGCCTGGGCGCCACGGTGCACACCGACCGCCGCAACATCGCCGCCGACGACTTTTTCACCGGCCTGTACGAGACCGCACTGGCCGAGGGTGAGCTGATCACCGCGGTCAGCTTTCCGGTGCCGGCCCAGGCCGGCTGGCAGAAGTTCAAGCAGCCGGCGTCGCGTTTTTCGATCGTCGGCGTGTTCGTCAGCCAGGGCCCGCAAGGCGTGCGCGTGGCGGTTACCGGCGCGGGGGCCTGTGTTTTCCGCGCCAGCGGGCTGGAGTCCCTGCTCGCGGCCCAGCTGCCCGGCAGCTGGTCGGCCGCAACGCTTGCCGGCGCCAGCGTGCCGGCCGACGGCTTCAACACCGACCTGCATGCGTCGGCCGAGTACCGCGCCGCGCTGGTGCCGGTGCTGGCCGCTCGGGCGGTCGGCTGACCCCCCTCTGCTGAAGCATCCGCCCAGCGCCAGAAACGCCGCACCCGGTGCGGCGTTTGCCGTTGGGGCCCTCCCGTTGCCGCCTTGCCTGGATCCCGCCCGTGCCCGACACCGCCCTGCCCAGCAGCATCGATGACACCCTGGCCCGCCTCGCGGCGCTGGACTACGTGGCCGACCGTCAACTCGCCACCTGCGTCTTCCTGGCGCTCAAGCTGCAGCGCCCGTTGTTTTTGGAGGGTGAGCCCGGCACCGGCAAGACCGAGATCGCCCGCACGCTGGCGACCATGCTGGGCCGGCCGCTGATCCGGCTGCAGTGTTACGAGGGCCTGGACCTGGCCGGCGCCGCTTACGAATGGAACTACGGCCGCCAGATGATGGAGATTCGCCTGGCCGAGCGTGACGCCAGCAACGACACCGGCAACGGCAGCGGCGACGGCGATGGCAGCCGCCGCCGCGACAGCCTGGCCAGCGCGCTGTTTGGCGAGCGCTTCCTGACCAAGCGGGCGCTGTTGCAGGCCATCGACCCGGCCAACAGCGTGCCACCGGTGCTGCTGATCGACGAACTGGACCGCGCCGACGAGCCGTTCGAGGCGTTTTTGCTGGAGGTGCTGAGCGATTTCCAGATCACCATCCCCGAGCTGGGCACGGTCAAGGCCCTCCATCCGCCGATCGTCGTCCTGACCAGCAACCGCACCCGGGAGATCCACGACGCCGTCAAGCGCCGCTGCCTGTACCACTGGGTCGGGTTCCCCGACGCCCAGCGTGAGCTCGACATCCTGAGCCGGCGTGTGCCGGGCGCCAGCGCCGAGCTGACGCGCCAGGTGGTGGCGTTTGTGCAGCGGCTGCGCGCCATCGAGCTGTACAAGCTGCCCGGCATCGCCGAGACGATCGAGTGGACCCGTGGCCTGATGGCGCTGGACGCGGTGGTGCTGGACCCGGCGCTGGTGCAGCACACGCTGGGCTTGCTGCTGAAGTACCAGGACGACATCCTGCGGGTACAGGGCGACCCGCCCGGCAGCGAGGCTGCGCACCTGCTGGCCCAGGCCCAGGCCGACGCACGCGGTCTGGCGGGCTGAGCGCCTGCCGCCCGTGCTCAGCCACCCGACGCCCGACGCCACGATGATGACCGCATGAGCGCCGTGCCCGCCCCGCCTGCGGCCGGCCACCTGACCGACAACGTCATGCACTTTGCGCGTCTGCTGCGCGGTGCCGGCCTGGCGGTGGAGCCGGACCGGGTGCACACCGCGCTGGCCGCCCTGCAGGTGACCGGGCTGCAGAGCCGGCAGGACTTTCACGCCGTGCTGGCCGCCTGCCTGATCGCCCGGGTTGAGCACCGCGCGCTGTTCGACCAGGCCTTTGTGCTGTTCTGGCGCGCGCCTGGGCTGGCCGACGGCCTGCCGAGCCTGCAGCCGCAGGACTCCGGCGTGACCGACAGTGCCGACCCGCTGCAGCCCGGCGTCCAGCGCCTGGCCGACGCCCTGCTGCCACCGGCCGCGCCGCTGGGGCCGGACGCCGCAGGGCAGGACCGCGCCGAGCCGGCGCAGGCCGAATCGGGCTGGGCCGACAGCGCCGCCTTGCGCCAGGCCGATTTCGACACCATGACGGCCGACGAGTGGCGCGCTGCGCAGCGTCTGCTGGTGCAGCTGCCCGGCCTGTTCGAGCGCTTGCCCACCCGGCGCAGCCGACCGTCGGCGCGGCCCGGTGTGCCGGACTGGCGCGCCACGCTGGGCCAGATGGCGCGGCACGGCGGTGAGCTGCAGTCTCTGCGCTGGCGCCAGCCCCGCCACAAGCCGGCGCCGCTGGTGGTGCTGGCCGACATCTCCGGCTCGATGAGCCGCTACTCGCGCATGCTGTTGCACTTTGCGCACGGCCTGGGCCTGGGCCGGGGCCAGGCCGCGGGCCGGGTCGAAAGTTTTGTCTTCGGCACCCGGCTGACCCGCATCACCCGCCTGCTCAAGCACCGCGACCCCGACCTGGCGGTGGGCCAGGTGGTGCGGGCGGTGGCCGACTGGTCGGGCGGTACCCGCATCACCACCAGCTTGCACGACTTCAACCAGCGCTGGGCGCGGCGCGTGCTGTCGGGCCAGGCCACGGTGCTGCTGATCTCCGACGGCCTGGAGCACGGCGACACTGCCGCGCTGGCTTTTGAGATGGAGCGCCTGCACAAGAGCTGCCGCCGGCTGGTCTGGCTCAACCCGCTGCTGCGCTTTGCGCAGTTCGAGCCGCGTGCGGCCGGCATCAAGGCCATGCTGCCGCAGGTTGACCTGTTCCTGCCGGCCCACAATCTGCACAGCCTGGCCGATCTGGTGCAGGTGCTGGACGGGCGCAACGGCGGCCTCACCCCGCACCGGCCCTGACCGGACCGTGCTGCCCCGACATCCACCCTGCGACTGGCGTTTCCCCATGCAACTCAGCAACCAACAAACCCTGCCCGTGACCCAGGCCCAGGCCTGGGAGGCGCTCAACGACATCACGCTGCTTCAGCAAGCCATCCCCGGCTGCGAGAGCCTCACGCCGTCGGGCGACAACCAGTTCGATGTGCTGATCACCGCGGCCATCGGCCCGGTCAAGGCCAAGTTCAAGGGCAAGCTGCAGCTTGAGAACCTGCAGCCGCCCACGTCCTACACCCTGCGCTTCGAGGGCCAGGGCGGCGCGGCCGGCCACGGCAAGGGCCATGCCGAGATCCGGCTGGAGGCGACCGGCCCGCGCGAGACCGTGCTGCACTACACCGCACACGCTACCGTGGGTGGCAAGATCGCCCAGATCGGGTCGCGCCTGGTCGACATGGCGGCGCAGAAGATGGCCACCGATTTTTTCGAGACCTTCAACGCCCGGCTGCAAGAACGCTACGCCGTGGTCGCAGCGCCCGTGCCGGCGGTGGCAGCGGCGCCGCAAGGGCTGCTGGCGCGGTTGCGGGCCTGGATCAAGCGGCTGGTCGGTGGTTGAGGCGGGCCGCGGGCGCGACCCAGGGTTGGCCCGCCCCGTCTTTTAGAGTCCCGACATGAAAGCCCGCGGCGTCCACCTGCAGTACAGCTTCGAGACCGACGGCCAGCGCGGCGCGGTGCTGCACAACCCCCTGTTCGATCTGCTCTCGGCGGTGCACGAGCACGGCTCGATCCAGCATGCGGCCAAGGCGATGGGCGCGTCATACCGCCATGTCTGGGGCCTGCTCAAGCGCTGGGAGTCGGTGATGGGCGAGCCGCTGGTGACCTGGGCCCAGGGCCAGCCGGCCCGCCTCACCCCGTTTGCCGACCGCCTGTTGTGGGCCGAGACGCGCGCCCGCACCCGGCTGACACCGCACATCGAGGCGCTACGCGCCGAGCTGGAACATGTGCTGGCCGAGGCGCTGGACGGCAGCCAGCATGTGCTCACCGTGTTTGCCAGCCACGACCTGGCGCTGCCGCTGCTGCGTGACCTGGCCGGCGCCGCGCACGGCCTGCACATCGAGCTGCGGTTTGCCGGCAGCGTGGACGCGCTGGCCGCGCTGGCCCAGGGCCGCTGCCTGGTGGCGGGCTTCCATGTGCCGCCGTTGGCCGGCGGTTCGGCCCAGTTTGCCGGCGCGATGAAGCCGCTGCTCAAGCCCGGCGTGCACAAGCTGATCGGCTGTGTGCGCCGCACCCAGGGCCTGATGGTGCGGCCGGGCAACCCGCTGCGGCTGCGCGGCCTGGCCGATCTGGTGGCCGGCACCGGCTCTGATGCCGGCGCCGCTGCCAGCCCCCGCTTCATCAACCGCCAGGCCGGATCGGGCACCCGGCTGCTGATGGACCACATGCTGGCTGAGCAGGACATCAACCCGGCCGCAATCCCCGGTTATTTCGATGCTGCCGAGAGCAGCCACTTGGCGGTGGCCGCTGCGCTGGCCAGCGGGGTGGGCGATGTCGGGCCGGGCATCGAGGCGGCGGCGGCGCAGTTCGGCCTCGATTTCATCCCGCTGATCGCCGAAGACTACTACCTGGTCTGCCTGAAGGATGCGCTGGCGCATCCGGCCGTGGTCAAGCTGCGCCAGGCCTTGGAGAGCCCGGCCTGGCCCGCCGCACTGGCCGCCCTGCCCGGCTACACACCGGCACGCAGCGGCGCGGTGTTGTCGCTGACCCAGGCGCTGCCGTGGTGGCATTTTCGGGTGGCCAAGGCGGCTGTGGCCGGGCCGGTAGCCGCACCCGATCAGGGCGGCTCGACCGCGTAGCGTCGGAACAGATCAGCCAGGCTGCGGCCGGGCTCGTCCCGAAACCGCGCGTCCAGCACCACCAGCGTGCTGATGCGGTCCACCCGGAAGCTGCGAAAGTCCTCCCGGCCCTCGCACCAGGCCGCCAGCGTCCAGACCTGGCCCCAGAAAAAACAGCCCAGCGGCCGCACCGTGCGCTGGCTGTCAACGTCCTTCAGGTCACGGTAGTGCAGCTGCAGCTTCTGGTGCGCGTCGGTCGCCAGGCGCAGCGTCGCCAGGCGTGCGCGGGTGGCCGCATCCGGCCCCAGGCCTGTACCGACCGGCGGCGCGTAGACCGCCAGGCGCTCGGCGGCGGCCCGGGTTGCGGCGGGCAACACCGCCAGGATCTTGGACAGCGCGGTCTCGGCACTGGCCGCCAGCGCAGCGTCCAGCCGCGGCTGGGCCAGCCGAATTGCCGCCCCCAGCGCTTGCGCTTCGGTGGCGGTGAACATCAGAGGCGGCAGGTCGAAGCCGGCCCGCATGCGGTAGCCCACGCCGGCCTCGCCTTCGATCGGCACACCCTGCTGCTGCAGGTCGGCCACATCGCGGTAGACCGTGCGCAGTGACACCTGCAGCCGCTCGGCCAGCAGCGCGGCGGTGCACAAGCGCCGTCCACGTATCAACTGCACCAGCTGGAACAACCGGTCGGCACGGCGCATGCGGCTACTCGCCGTCCCAGCAGTCCAGCTGCTGGCCGGACCGGCTGACAGCGCGGAACGGCGCGGCGGCAATAACCGCGGCGCCCGCCAGACCTGGCCTAGGGCCGCCGCTGCGGCCCGGGCGGGCGACGATGCGCTCGGTGATGGCCTCGGGCGGCTGAAATTCAGGTGGGCGGGACTGCAGCGCCACACCGGACAGGTTCAGGATTGGCGGGGTCATGGTGTCGGGTTCCGGTGAGGGCGGCGTGATCATCGGGCGCTGCGCCGAACAGGCGCAGCGGGTGACGTTAACCAAGCGCGATGCCAGTGTCACGCGGCGCGCCTTGCCCGCGCCCGCTAGGCCTGCGCATGCAGGCCGATGCGGTTGCCCTCGACATCCAGGACGTGCACAAAACTGCCCATGCCGCCGGGCAGGTCCACCCGCGGCACCAGCAGCTGGCCACCGGCGGCCAGGGCCCGCGCCAGCGCGGCGTCCAGCGACGGGTTGACGTTGAGGTAGACCAGCGTGCCGTTGGCCGACGGCGTGGCCCCCTGTGCACCGGCCATCAGCGCACCGCCGATGGCGGGCTCGGTGTAGGGCAACACCGCCAGGGTGGTCGGCCCCATGGGTTCGCGGCGCAGGGGTGCGGCCAGCACGGCCTCGTAAAAGGCCTGGGCGCGGTCCAGGTCTGTGACCGGGATCTCGAACCAGTGGATGGCGGGCTGGGCGGGGGTGGCGGGGTCGGTGTGGCTCATGGTGGTTTTGTCCTCGAACTGCGTTGCACAAGCCCAGCATGGTGCCCAGGGGCTGCTGACAGCGGCATGTCAGCAGGGTGCGAGGCCAGACAATGGCATCATGATCACTGTGACCGGATTCAAGGGCAACAAGCAGGCGCTGCCGCGCAAGATTTGCGTGGTGTGTGGCCGCGAGATGGTGTGGCGCAAGGCCTGGGCCAAGAACTGGGCCGAGGTGCGTTACTGCTCTGACGCCTGCCGCCGCCGCACCGGCACGGCCAGCCGATGAGGGCCGACACGCTGGCACCGCCCCTGCCCCGCCCGCTGCGTTGTCTGGTGATCGTGCTGGGCGACCAGCTCGACCGCGACGCGTCAGCCTTTGATGGCTTCGACGCCGCGCAGGACGGCGTCTGGATGGCCGAGGTGGCCGAAGAATCAACCCAGGTCTGGTCGGCCAAGCAGCGCACGGTGCTGTTCCTGTCGGCAATGCGCCACTTTGCCGCGGCGCTGCGGGCCGATGGCCTGGCGCTGGACTACCGCCGGCTGGACGACCCCACCAACAGCGGCACGCTGGCGGGTGAGCTGGCCGCGGCAATTGCCTTGCACCAGCCCGCCGCGCTGCGCATGACCGCGCCGGGCGACTGGCGTGTGCTGCAGGCGCTGCGCGGCGTGGCGGCGGCGCACGGCCTGGCGCTGGCCGTCAGCGACGACCGGCATTTTTTCACCACGGTGCGTGATTTCAGCACCCACGCAGAGGGCCGCAAGCAGCTGCGGCTGGAGTACTTCTACCGCGAGCAGCGGCGCCGCCACGGCGTGCTGATGGACCGCACCGACCCCAGCCAGCCCGAGGGCGGGCAGTGGAACTTTGATGCGGACAACCGCGGCGCCTTTGGCCGAGCGGGCCCGGGCGCCGTGCCGCCGCCCACCCGGTTTGCACCCGACGCCATCACCGCCGGGGTGATGGCGCTGGTCAACACCCGATTTGCCAGCCACCCCGGCCAGGCCGACAGCTTCGGTTGGCCCGTCACCCGAGCTCAGGCGTTGCAGGTGCTGGACGACTTCATCGACCAGCGCCTGCCGGCTTTTGGCCAGTGGCAGGACGCGATGTGGCAGGGCGAGCCCTGGCTGTACCACGCCCACCTGTCGGCGGCGATGAACTTGAAGCTGCTGCACCCGCGTGAGGTGGTGGACCGTGCCGAGGCCGCCTACCGCAACGGCGCGGTGCCGCTGGCCGCCGCAGAGGGCTTTATTCGCCAGGTGCTGGGTTGGCGCGAGTACGTGCGCGGCATCTACTGGACCCGCATGCCCGGCTATGCCGAGCTCAACGCGCTGCAGGCGACCGAGCCGCTGCCCGCCTTCTACTGGACCGGCAACACCCCGATGGCCTGCCTGCGCGACGCCATCGGCCAGACGCTGGCGCACGGCTACGCCCACCACATCCAGCGCCTGATGGTCACCGGTCTGTACGCGCTGCTGCTGGGGGTGCGGCCGCAGGCGGTGCACGCCTGGTACCTGGCGGTCTACGTTGACGCGGTGGAGTGGGTCGAGCTGCCCAATGTGCTGGGCATGAGCCAGTTTGCCGACGGCGGACCGGCCGCCGGTCTGCCCGAGGGTGTGGGCCTGATGGCCAGCAAGCCCTACGCCGCCACCGGCAAGTACATCCAGCGCATGAGCAACCACTGCGCCGGCTGCCGCTTCGACCCGGCCGCGTCCACTGGCGACAATGCATGCCCGTTCACCACGCTGTACTGGGACTTTTTGACCCGGCACTCGACCCGCCTGGCGCGCAACCCACGGATGGCGCTGCAGGTCAAAAACGAGCTGCGGCTGTCTGCCGACCAGCGTGCCGCCATCGCCGACCGGGCGCAGGCGATCCGCGGCGGCGTGCTCGTCCCGACCTGAGCGCCCCCCTTCACCGAACCTGCCGAGAGCGCCATGAACCCCAGCTTCCCACCCACCCGGGCCGCCGCGCTGGCCGGTCTGGGTGCCATGCGCACCCAGTCCTACGCCAGCAGCCGCAACCACCTGGATGGCGCGGTCACGCATTTGTCGCCCTACCTGACGCACGGCCTGCTCAACCTGCCCGAGGTGGCGGCGCTGGCTGCGGCCCGCCATGCGCTACCGATCGAGCACAAGTTTGTGCAAGAGCTGGCCTGGCGCGAGTTTTTTCACCATGTCTGGCGGCACCAGGGCGAGGCCATCTTCAGTTCGCTGCACGCGGGCCCGCGGCCCGACGCCGATTACGCCGCTGCCGTGCCCGACGACATCCGCCAGGGCCGCACCGGCGTGCCGGTGATCGACACCGCGGTGCGCCAGCTCTACGCCTGCGGCTGGCTGCACAACCACGCCCGGATGTGGCTGGCCAGCTACGTGGTGCATGTGCGGGGTGTGCACTGGCGCGCCGGTGCAGACTGGCTGGTGGCCCACTTGCTGGACGGCGACCTGGCCAGCAACCACCTGTCCTGGCAATGGGTGGCCGGTACCGGCAGCCACAAGCCCTACTTGTTCAATGCCGAGAACGTGGCCCGGTTCGAGGGCAATGATCGCGGCTGGGCCAGCCCCGGCAGCGTGGTCGACACCGACTACGCCACGATCGAGCGCTGGGCCCGTGGTACCGCGGCCCTGCCGCCGGCGCCGTCTGCCCGGGCGGGCGGTGCTGGTGTCGATGAGCCGGCCCTGGGCCACTGGCCGCCCGCCGATGTGGCGGTGCCCGCGCTGCTGACCGCCAGCCAAGCCAGCGTGCTGGCCAAGACCCTGGCCGGCCGCGAGGTCTGGCTGGTGCATCCGTGGTCGCTGGTGGATCCGGTGTCGGGCCAGCGCAGCGGCACACCCGGCCAGGTGCTGCGCCTGGGCGTCTGGCCGGCCGAATTTCACGCCCGCTGGCCCTGGTCGGCCGCGCGTTGGCGATTTGTCCGCACGGCGTTGGTTGCCGCCAGCGACCAGGTGGTCTGGGCCGACAGCGGCACGCTGCAGCTGGCGCTGGCCAAGGCCGCCAGCGTGCGCTGCACTGACAACGGCCACCTGCCCGCCGACTGGCCCGTCGATTGGCGCCTGCCGGCGGCCCGTCTGCTGACCGAGCCCGAGCGGCCCTGCCCGTCGTTTTCGCAGTTCTGGCGCCAGGCCACCCGCGGATATGACAAGCACCAGGCCTGGCGCCGGGTGCGGTCGGACGACCAGGCTGACCAGGCCGACCAGGCCGGCCTGTTCGAGGACTGACCGCGGCCCTGCCGCCCGCATCGCATCGCATCGCATCGCATCGGCGATGATCTTGCCCCACCGCACCGCACCGCACCGCACCGCACCGCACCGCACCGCACCGCACCGCACTGCACGAGAGCCGCTGATGCCCGATCTGTTCACCCGCCGCCAGGGCCTTGTTGCGCTGGGCGCCGTCAGCCTGCCCGCCTGGGCCGCCGATGCCCGGCCCAAGCCCCGGCCCGGTGCTGCGGGCGGTGCGGCACCTGCCAGTGTGGCGGCGCGGCCCGCTGGCAGCGCCATCGTCTTGACCCCGCTGGCGCTGCGCCAACGCCGGCTGGCCAACGGTCTGCAGGTGGTCAGCCTGCCGAGTGGGCCAGGCCGCTCGGGCGGCACGGTCAGCGTGCAGGTCTGGTACCGGGTGGGTGGCAAGGACGACCCGGTCGGCCGCTCGGGTTTTGCGCACCTGTTCGAGCACATGATGTTCAAGCGCACCCGCAACATGCCGGCCGAGATGTTCGACCGCCTGACCGAGGACGTGGGCGGCCAGAACAACGCCTTCACCGCCGAGGACATGACGGCCTACCAGAGCGAGGTGCCGTCCAACCACCTGGAGCGCCTGCTCTGGGCCGAGGCCGATCGCCTGGCCAATCTGCAGGTCGACCAGGCCAGTTTTGACAGCGAGCGCAAGGTGGTGATCGAGGAGTTGCGCCAGCGGGTGCTGGCCGACCCCTACGGCCGGCTCTTCAACGCGCTGCCGCAGCACGCGTTTGAGCGCCACCCGTACAAGCGCCCGGTGATCGGCAGCGAGGCCGACCTCAACGCCGCCACGCTGGACGACGTGCAGCGCTTTCACAGCACCTACTACCGGCCCGACAACGCGCTGCTGATCGTGGTGGGTGATTTCGACCCGCCGCAGCTCGATGGCTGGATCGACCGCTACTTCGGTCCGCTGCGCAGCCCGGCGCAAGCCATTCCGCGCATCAGCACGCCTGAGCCGCGGCGCCAGCAAGACAGCCGGGTCGGGCTGAAGGCGCCCAACGTGCCGCTGCCAGCGGTGGCGCTGGTCTGGAAAGGCCCAGCCGCCGCGCACGCCGACGCGCCGGCGCTGGAGCTGGCCGCCGCGCTGCTGGCGTCGGGCGACTCGTCCCGGCTCAACGAGGCCCTGGTCTACAACACCCAGGCTGCACAGGCGGCGGGCTTTTCTGCCGAGTTGTATGCCGACGCCGGCCTGCTGGCGGCCTATGCGATTGCCGCCAGCGGCCAGCCGCTGCGCAAGCTGGAGCACGCGCTGCTGGCGCAGATCACCGGCCTGGCGCGCGGCCGTGTCAGCCCTGCCGAAATGGACAAGGTGCGCACCCAGTTGCTGACGGCGGCACTGCTGTCGCGCCAGACGCCGCAAGGCCAGGCCGACGCCATCGGCCGCGCGGTGCTGCTGTACGGCGCCGCCAGCGAGGTGGACCAGCGCATCACCCGCCTGCAGGCGGTGCAGGTGGCCGACATCCAGCGGGTGCTGGACCAGTATGTGCTGCGTGCGCGCCGCGTCACGGTCGACTATGTGCAAGGGGCAGCAGCATGACGGGTCACTTGATCACCCCACCGCGGGGCGGCAGCCGCCAGGCGACGCTGCTGGCCACGGCACTGGTCGGCTTGCTGCTGCTGTGGTCCGGTGCACCGCGCGCCGGCACCCCTGGCGTGGACGAGCCGCCGCCCGCCCAGGCGCCGCGCCCGTTGGTGTTGCCCGTGCTGCACCAGTCCACGCTGGCCAACGGCCTGTCGTTGGTGGTCGCGCCGCGCCCTGGGCTGCCGTTGGTCACGGTCAGCCTGTTGGTGCGCGCCGGCCCCGAGACCGATCCGCCCGGCCGGTCCGGTGTGGCCGCGATGACCGCCACACTCTGGCCCAAGGGCGCCCTGCGCGCCGGCAAGCCGGTGGCGGCGACCGAACTGGCGCGGTCGGCCGAGGCGCTGGGCGGTACCCTGGACAGCAACAGCAGCTGGGGCGCCAGCAGCCTGAGCATGACCGTCAGCAGCCCCAGGCTGGGCGAGGCCGCCGCCTTGCTGGCCGACCTGCTGCGCCACCCGCTGCTGGCGGCCGACGAACTGCAGCGCGCCCGTGCCCAGGCGCTGGACGGCCTGCGCGTGACGCTGGGCAACCCGGCCGACGTTGCCGCGCTGGCCTTGCGGCGCAGCTTCTGGGGCAACGGGCCGTATGGCCAGTCGGCCCTGCCGCCGGCGCTGCAACGGCTGACCCGCGCCGATGTGCAGGCCTTCCAGGCCAAATGGGTGCGGCCAGAGCTGGTAGCGCTGGTGCTGGTGGGTGACGTCACGCCAGAGCAAGGCCGGACGCTGGCCCAGCAATTGTTCGGCGACTGGCGTGCGCCGGCCCAGCCGGTGCCCCTGCTGGCCCCTGTCGCTCCGGCGCCGATTGCCGCGCCGCTGGTGCTGATCGACATGCCCGGCAGCGGCCAAAGCGGCGTGGCGCTGGCCGCGCCCTATCCAGGCAGCGCGCCGGCAGACCGGCCGCAGCGCTATGCCGCGCTGGTGGCCAATGCGGTGTTGGGCGGCGGTTATTCGGCTCGGCTGAACCAGGAGGTGCGTATCAAGCGCGGTTTGAGCTACGGTGCTGCCAGCAGCGCCGAGAGCCAGCCGTCCGGCGGCATGTTCAGCGCCCGCGCCCAGACCAACCACCCCACCGCCGCCGAGGTGCTGGCCCTGCTGCGCACCGAGGTGACCCGGCTGGCCGACGCGCCTGTCGCTGCCGGCGAGCTGGCTGCGCGCCAGGCCACGCTGGTGGGCAGTTTTGCGCGCCGGCTGGAGACCACCGCGGGCCTGTCCGCGGTGCTGGTGAGCCAGCTGGCCCAAGGCCGGCCGCTTGCCGAGCTGGCCGACTACAGCCCCGGTCTGCTGGCCGTCACCCCCGCCCAGGTGCAGGCCTTTGCACGCCAGCACTGGCAGACCGCTGGTCTGCGGGCGGTGATCGCGGGTGACCTGGCCGCAGGCGGCGCCAGTCTGGCCGCGCTGGCCGCCGCGCCGGCCACCGTGCTGCGGCTGCCGGTGGCCGACCTGGACCTCGCGCAGGACAGCCTGCGCAAGCCCGCCGGCCGCTGAGCCGAACCCCCTACGCCGGACGCAAGCCCCGCAAGCCCCGCAAGCCGGGGCGCTTGAATTGCCCGGCTGCGGGGTCATCTGCCAGGCATGGTTTTCGACGCTGACGCTCCCCAGGCTGCTTTTACCGCTGCCCTGCCGCTGCTGGCGCTGGTGCTGGCCGCGCTGGGCGCCCTGGCCGCGCTGGTGGCCCAGCCGTGGTGGACCGAGCGGCGCCGCGCCCGGCTGCGGGCGCTGCCGTTTCCGCCGGCCTGGCGTCGCATCCTGCGCCGCCGAGTGCCGGCGGTGACCCGCCTGCCGCCCGACCTGCAGCAGCGGCTGAAGGGCCACATCCAGGTCTTCGTGGCTGAAAAGCCCTTCATCGGCTGCGCCGGTCAGACCATCAGCGACGACCAGCGCGTCACCATCGCCGCGCAAGCGTGTCTGCTGCTGCTGGGCCAGCCGCGGCCGCGCTACTACCCGCGCCTGCGCGAGGTGCTGGTCTACCCCGACGCATTTGTGGTCAACCGGGTGATGGCGCAGGCCGGTGGTGTGGTGCAGGCGCAGCGCCAGGCGCTGTCCGGCGAGTCCTGGACCCAGGGCCGGGTGATCCTGTCTTGGGCCGACACCCTGGCCGGTGCGGCCGATCCGGCCGACGGCCGCAACGTGGTGGTGCATGAGTTTGCCCACCAGATCGACCAGGACAAGGGTGTGGCCGACGGCCGGCCGTGGCGTGTCTCGCGGGCGCAGCGCCAGCGCTGGGCGCAGGTGATGGGTGAAGCCTTCGAGCGCTTGCGCCAGCAGCCGTCGGCGCTGATCAGCAACTACGGCGCCACCGAGCCCGCCGAGTTCTTCGCGGTGCTCAGCGAGCTGTTTTTTGAGCAACCGCAGGCGCTGGCCGCCGAGGTGCCGGCGGTCTACCGCGAGCTGGCGCTGCTCTACCAGGTGAATCCGCTGGCTTGGTAGACACGGCGCTAAAACACGGCGTGCCCAGCGGCGCCATGCGGGTCAGCCGAGGCAGGGGCCAGGTGTTGATTGGCGTGGGCCGCAATGTGAGGTCAGGCAAGGCTTGACCCGGTGTGCAGGCGGCCTGCCGCCCGCGCTACTTCATCGCCCAGCCGCCGCTGACCGGGAAGACCTGCCCGACAAAACACGCCGCGGCGTCGCTGCACAGGTAGGCGGCAAACAGCGCGTCCTCCTCGGCCGACACCAGCCGGCCCAGTGGCACGTCGCGCTTGAGCCGGTCCTGGAAGCGCGGGTTGGCCTGCACCTCGGGCGGAAAGTAGGTCGGGTTCTCGACAAAGTTCTGCGCGATGGCGTTGAACTGGATGCCCTGCGGTGCCAGCTCCAGCGCCACCGCCTGCATGTAGGCCAGTTGCGCGCCCCGCGCCGCGCTGTAGCTGGCGGTGCGCTTTTGGCCGCGCAGCGCAGCCGCGCTGCCCATCAGCAGGATGCGGCCGGACCGGCGCGCCAGCATCTGCGGCAGCACGGCGGCCACCAGGCGCGGCATCGGATCGACCAGGTGGGCGAAGGTGTGGCGCCATTCCGCATCGCCCACATCCTGCGCCGCGGTGGACGGTGCCGGCAGTGACAGGTGCAGCACCAGCACGTCCACCGTGCCGGCGGCAGCCACGATCGTGGCGGGCCGACCGGGATCATCGGCCAGCGTGCAGGGGTCGGCGATCACGTGGGCGCCGAGCTGGCTGAAGATGTCCGCCAGTACCGGCCCCATGAAGTCTTGCGATTGGGTGATCAACACCCGTTTGCCGTCGAGCCTGCAGAGGTTCATTTCGCGCGCCTGAAGTTGAGTGATCCGGTCCGCTCACACGGCCGTGGCCCGCCGCACCGCGTGGGCCCATTCGCCCATCAGCGCCTGGGCCCGCTCACGTGGCAAGGTCGGATAAAAACGCCGCTCGACCTGCCACAACGCCGACAGCTCGTCGAGGTTCTTGAACAGGCCGGTGGCCAGCCCCGCCAGGTAGGCCGCACCCAGCGCGGTGGTTTCGGTCACCTGCGGCCGCACCACCGGGATGCCCAACAGGTCGGCCTGGAATTGCATCAGCAGGTCGTTGACGCATGCGCCGCCGTCCACCCGCAACTCCGTGACCGCCGCAAGGCCGGGAGCGCCGCCGGCGGCTACCGCGTCGCGGCTCATCGCTTGCAACAGCGCAGCACTCTGGAAGGCGATGCTTTCCAGCGCGGCGCGGGCAATGTGGGCCACCGTGCTGCCACGCGTCAAGCCGACGATCGCGCCCCGGGCCTCGGCGTGCCAGTAGGGTGCGCCCAGGCCGGTGAAGGCGGGCACAAACATCACGCCGCCAGCGTCCGGCACGCTCTCGGCCAGCGCCTGCACCTGGTGGCTGCCCTGGATCGCCTGCAGGCCGTCACGCAGCCACTGCACCACAGCGCCGCCGATGAACACACTGCCCTCCAGCGCATATTGCGGTCGTGCATCGGCCTGCGCCGCAGCGGTGGTGATCAGGCCGTTGACGCTGGTGCGGAACTGGTCGCCGGTGTGCATCAGCATGAAGCAACCCGTGCCGTAGGTGTTCTTGGCCAGCCCGGCCTTGAAGCAAGCCTGGCCGAACAACGCACTCTGCTGGTCGCCTGCCATGCCCGCCACGGGGATAGCCGCCCCCAGCAGCGCAGGCAAGGTCTCGCCAAACACATGGCTGCTGGCGTGCACGGCAGGCAGCAGGCTGTCAGGCACATGCAGCAGCTTGAGCAGCTCGTGGTCCCAGACGTTGTGGCGGATGTCGAACAGCATCGTGCGCGCCGCGTTACTGACATCGGTGGCATGCACCGCGCCGCCGGTCAGTTTCCACAGCAGCCAGGTGTCGACCGTGCCAAAGGCCAGCTCACCCCGGGCGGCGGCGATGTGGGCGCCGCTGACATGGTCCAGGATCCAGCGGATCTTGGTGGCCGAGAAATACGCGTCCACCACCAGCCCGGTGCTGTGCCGGATCTGCTCGGCGTGGCCGTGCTCGCGCAGTTGCGCGCACAACGGCTCGCCGCGCCGGTCCTGCCAGACGATGGCGTTGTGGATCGGCAGCCCGGTGCGGCGGTTCCAGACCACGGTGGTTTCGCGCTGGTTGGTGATGCCGATGGCTTTGATGTCGCGTGCCGTCAAGCCGGCCTTGGCGATGGCCTCTTGCGCGGTGGCGAGCTGGCTTTGCCAGAGCTCTTCCGGGTCATGCTCGACCCAGCCGGGCTGCGGGTAGATCTGGCGAAACTCGCGCTGCGCCATCGCCTGGATGCGGCCGGCCTGGTCGAACACGATGCTGCGCGAGCTGGAGGTGCCCTGGTCGAGGGCGAGGATGAAGCTCATCGGGAGTCTCCTGGTTCGGGTCGGCTGGCTGGGGCCTCGGCGTTGTCGGCACCGTGCCCAACGGTGCAGGCTACACCGGCGTCGGCCAGCAATGCGCCGAACGCCGCCGGCGGCGGGCTGTCGGTGAACAAGGTGTCGATCTGGTCGAGCCGGCCCACCTCCACCATCGCCGGGCGGTTGAACTTGCTGTGGTCGGCCGCCAGCCAGACCTGGCGGCTGGCACGGATGATGGCCTGCGCCACCTTGACCTCGCGGTAGTCGAAGTCGCGCAGCGTGCCGTCGGCCTCGATGCCCGAGATGCCGATCACGCCGATATCGACCCGGAACTGGCCGATGAACTCGACCGTGGCCTCGCCAATGATGGCGCGGTCGCGCTGACGCACCAGGCCGCCGGCCACGATCAACTCGCAGTCCGGGTGGTCGCTCAGGATGGCCGCCACATTCAGGTTGTTGGTAATCACCCGCAGCCCGCGGTGGCGCAACAACTCGCGCGCAATCGCCTCGGTGGTGGTGCCGATGTTGAGGATCAGGCTGCAGCCGTCGGGTATCGCCTGCGCCACCGCGCGGGCGATGCGCCGCTTGGCGTCGTCGTTGAGCGCCTGGCGCGCCCGGTAGGCGATGTTCTCTGTCGTGCTGGCCGGCAGCCTAACGCCGCCGTGGAAACGCGCCAGCAGGCCGGCACCCGACAGCAGCTTGACGTCGCGCCGCACCGTCTGCAGTGTCACGCCGAAGCGCTCGGCCAGTGCTTCGACGGTGACTGAGCCGAGTTCGTTCACGGTGGCCAGCACGCCGGCCTGGCGCGGGTTGGGGATCAGTGTGCTCACAGCATGGGGCGGGGTGGGCGGGTCGAGGGCGGCGGGCCTGTGGGCAGGCAGCAAGGCGTTCTGTCTGTGAGCGTAAGCGATGCCGGTTGGCCAGCAGTTAGGGAAACCCGGCTTGCGGTATTCCGCCGGATCGGATAAAAACGAACTCAAGCGAATCAAATAGCGAGCTTGCTGCGATTGATCGAACAGCAATTTCGGTACAACCGAAAAAAAACGAACGTCTGACCCCAGCGCCGTGCCTTGCCCCAGCGGTGGCGCTGACCGCGTCGAGGAGACCCGATTGACCCAGCCATCCCCGGGCGCCACGTTGGCGCCGTCTGCTACCCTGCCCAAGTCCTGCGACGTGCTGGTAGTGGGCGGCGGTATCAACGGTGCCGGCATCGCACGCGACCTGGCCGGGCGGGGCCTGAAGGTGGTGTTGTGCGAGCAAGACGACCTGGCGCAGCACACCTCGTCGTCGTCCACCAAGCTGGTCCATGGCGGCCTGCGCTACCTTGAATACTACGAATTCAGCCTGGTGCGCAAGGCGCTGGCCGAGCGTGAGCGGCTGCTGAAAAGCGCGCCGCACATCATGTGGCCGCTGCGCTTTGTGATGCCGCACGACGCGTCGATGCGGCCGGTGTGGATGGTGCGCATCGGCCTGTTCCTCTACGACCACCTGGCCAAGCGTGAATGGTTGCCGGCCAGCACCACGGTGGACTTGCGCCGCCATGCGGTGGGCGCGCCGCTCAAGCCCCAGTACACCCGTGGTTTTGTCTACAGCGATGGCTGGGTGGACGACGCGCGGCTGGTGGTGCTCAATGCGGTAGACGCGGCGGCGCGCGGCGCCACCATCCTGACGCGCTGCCGCTGCGAGCGGGCCGAGCGCAGCGCCACCGGCTGGCGCGCCACGCTGCAACCGGCCGGCGGTGCGGCAATCGAGGTGCAGGCCCGGGCGATGGTCAACGCCGGCGGGCCCTGGACCGGTGAATTTTTGCGTGACCGGGCGCAGGTGCAAAGCGCCCGCTCGCTGCGGCTGGTCAAGGGCAGCCACATCGTGGTGAAAAAGCTTTTTGACCACGACCACGCCTACATCTTCCAGAACCCCGACAAGCGCATCATCTTTGCGATCCCGTACGAGGGCGATTTCACGCTGATCGGTACCACCGATGTCGAGATCGACGGCGCACCCGATTCGGCCCGCATCGACGCCGCTGAGATCATCTACCTGTGCGAGCAGGCCAGCCGCTATTTCACCCGGCCGGTGCAGCCTGCCGACGTGGTGTGGGCCTACTCGGGCGTGCGGCCGCTGCTGGACGATGAGTCCGGCGATGCGTCGGCAGTGACGCGTGATTACCTGCTGGAGTTTGACGAGGCGCGCAGCGCAGCGCCGTCGGGGCCCCATCCAGCGCCTTTGCTGTCGGTCTGGGGCGGCAAGATCACCACCTTCCGAAAACTCGCCGAAGAAGCCGCCGACCTGATCGCCGAACGCCTGGGCGAGCGCCGCCCGGCCTGGACCGAATCCGCCCTGCTGCCCGGCGGCAACCTGACCGCCTGGATCGGTGCGCCGCAGCAGCCCGACACCGACATGCAACGCTTTGTCGCGGCACTGGCCGAGCGCCATCCTGATCTGCCCGCGCCGGTGCGTGAACGCTGGTCCCGGTGTTATGGCGGCCGCGTGGAGATGCTGCTGCAAGCCGGCGGGCTGGGTGCCGAGGTGGCGCCGGGCCTGTTCGAGGTCGAGCTCGACTACCTGTTTCAGCATGAATGGGCGCGCAGCGTCGACGACGTGCTGTGGCGCCGCACCAAGCTGGGCCTGCACCTGAGCGCGGGCCAGCGCGAGGCCGTTGCGGCCTGGTGGTCGGCCCGTCACCCCGGCCCTGTTGATGCCTTGAAACCTCTGAACCCGGACCCAGTATGCAACTGAGCCTTGCCCAGATCGAGCACCGGGCCGGCGCCGCCACCCACCTCTACCCGCTCAGCCTGTCGCTGCAGCCGGGCACGGTGAGCGTGCTGCTCGGCGCCACCCAGGCCGGCAAGACCACGCTGATGCGGCTGATGGCGGGCCTGGACGTGCCCAGCGCCGGCCGGGTGACGGTGGACGGCGAGGACGTGACCGGCCTGCCGGTGCGCCAACGCAACGTGGCGATGGTCTACCAGCAGTTCATCAACTACCCGTCGATGAACGTGTTTGACAACATCGCGTCGCCGCTCAAGCTGCGCGGCGCCATGGACAAAGTGGCCATCGCGCAGCGGGTGCAGGCCC
>JANMXG010000054.1:0-32414 GCA_031394235.1 Betaproteobacteria bacterium | reverse complement strand
CCGGGCCAGGGTAGAGCACCCGTTTCGGGTGATCAAGCGCCCGTTCGGCCACGTCAAGGTGCGTTACCGCGGCCTCAAGAAGAACACCGCGCAGCTCAACACGCTGTTTGCGCTGTCCAACCTGTGGATGGCCAGGCGCAGCTTGCTGGCCGCGCAGGGATGAGTGCGCCTGCCGCATGGAAAAGTGGCCTCGGCGAGGCCGAAGAGCCTGCATTTCGGTCTGAATTCGAGCGCCGAACCGGCCCATCTGCATTCGGACACCCCTCAGACACATTTCGGGCTGGAATACCACTGATGGAAACGCATTGATCAGACCTTCCCTAAGTAAATCAGCGACTTAGGGGCATTTTCATGTCCGCTGTGGGCCGTCGAAGTCCTGCAGTAACTGGCCCCGTCCCCTGGTGCCATTGAGCGAGAAGGCAGTAACGGTCCCGCGTGATTTGCAGCCGCTGGCGGGTGCCGATCGAGAGGTTTTCTCAGGCTTGCGCACTCTAGACCGGCCGATGTCCGATGCAGCGGTGACGGGAACAAGAACAGGCTGCGCCATGGCGGCGTGACATCGGTCGGTTGGCCTGCTGCAGACCGGACCATCTGCCACGTTGGTTAGCCCCCGGGATTTTGTCAGAGTAGGCGCGGATGTCATTTGCGGCCGGTACGCCGGCCAGAACGATCGTGATCCCAGCGAGGGGCACGGTCAGGGCGTGTTCGAGTTGCAGAAAGCTCAGTGCGCCAACAACACCGCCGGCAAAAAACCGGCATCAGCAGTGACAACACGGTGAGCTGTCCCCGGTCGGCGCTGCCGCTGCGCCGGCTGCTATCGTCAGCGCTTGCGTTTTGCTTGCCTTCGCCGGCCCTCGAATGAACCCATCCCCTCCGCGTCAAATACCATCGGTTTCGGCTGACCCTGCTGCCGGCCCCGCTTCTGCCGCTGCCAACGCCAGGCCGCGCGGCCGCCTTGACTGGCGTCAATTGCTGGGCTGGCTGCGTGACGATGCCCTGGTGAGCGACGACGATGCGCGGCGCGTGGTCAAGCGTTTTGGCGCCGGTGCGTCCAGCCTGCACGCCCTGGTGCGTCTGGGCGGCGCCGGACTGCAGCGCGATGGGCGGCCGCTGGACACCGAGGCGCTGACCGAATGGCTGGCCCAGCGCGTTCCCATGTCCTACCTGCGCATTGACCCGCTCAAGGTCGATGTGGGTCGTGTTGCCGAGGTGATGAGCCTGCAATACGCTGAATTGCGCAAGGTGCTGCCGGTCAATGTGGCGCCGGATGCGGTGACGGTGGCCACCAGCGAGCCGTTCGATACCGGCTGGGTCGGCGAGATCGAAAGCCACACCCGGCGCCGTGTCAAGCTGGTGCTGTGCAATCCCGACGACATTGCGCGCTACACCGCAGATTTTTACGCGTTGGCGCGGTCGGTGCGGCAGGCCCAAAAGACGGGCGAAACCACGGCCACCGCCAGCTTTGAACAACTGGTGGAGCTGGGCAAGACCAACAAACAGCTCGATGCCAATGACCAGGGCGTGGTGCAGGTGGTGGACTGGTTGTGGCAGTACGCGTTTGACCAGCGCGCCAGTGACATCCACCTGGAGCCAAGGCGCGAGATGGGCGCGATCCGGTTCCGCATCGACGGCCTGCTGCACACCGTCTACCAGGTGCCGCTGTCGGTGATGAACGCGATGACCGCGCGCATCAAGCTGCTGGGCCGCATGGACGTGGTCGAGCGGCGCCGGCCGCAAGACGGCCGCATCAAGACCAAGCGCCCCGACACCGTGGCCGGCCCGGGCGACGAGGTCGAGATGCGGCTGTCCACGCTGCCCACTGCGTTTGGCGAGAAACTCGTGATGCGGGTGTTTGACCCCGAGACAGTGGTCAAGAACGTCGAGGCGTTGGGGTTCTCAGCGCACGACGGCGCGCGTTGGGCCAAGCTGATCGGGCAGGCCCACGGCATCATTCTGGTAACTGGGCCGACCGGCAGCGGCAAAACCACCACGCTTTACTCCACACTCAAGTCGCTGGCCACCGAGGCCGTCAACGTCTGCACCATCGAAGACCCGATCGAGATGATCGAGTCGTCCTTCAACCAGACCCAGGTGCAGGCGGCGCTGGACATGGGTTTTGCCGAAGGCCTGCGGGCACTGATGCGGCAGGATCCGGACATCATCATGGTGGGCGAGATCCGCGACCTGGCCACTGCCGAGATGGCCATCCAGGCTGCGCTCACCGGGCATCTGGTGTTTTCCACCTTGCACACCAACGACGCTGCGTCGGCCATCACGCGGTTGGTGGACCTGGGCGTGCCGGGCTACCTGATCTCGGCCACCGTGATCGGTGTGCTGGCACAGCGCCTGGCACGCACGCTGTGCACTGCCTGCAAGGTGCGCGATGAAGACGCCAGCCGCCAGATGCTCGACGACCTGGCCAAGCCCTGGCGCTTGTCCGGTGGCGTGCGGGCTTACAAGGCGGTGGGCTGCCTGTCCTGCCGCCATACCGGCTACCGCGGCCGGGTCGGCTTGTACGAACTGTTGGTGATGAGCGACGCGTCGCGCCGTGCGGTGCATCCGGCGCAAGACATGATGGCACTGCGCCGCCAGGCGGTGGACGACGGCATGCGGCCGTTGCGGCTGGCCGGCATGATGAAGGTGGCCGAGGGCCAGACCACGGTCGACGAGGTGCTGCGCGGCACGCCGGCGTGGACCGAAGATTGAGCAAACCCGCCCGCTGCCGGTTGGCCTGAAGGCCGGCCCCGCGCATCGCGCTGCGCCAGCTGCACGCTGTCGCCGGCGCGACACGGGGGACTGCAGACGGCAGGTTTCCTTACGTGGAAACCACACCGGCCATGCCGAGGTGCCTCCCTAGAATCGTTGGAATCGGCATTCAGCCGTCGAGGAGACACGCAGTGAAGATCAAGAGCCAGAAAGATTTCTGGTCGGGGTTGATGTTCGTCGTCATAGGCATCGGGTTTGCCTGGGGCGCCACCAACTACAACTTCGGCTCGTCGGCCCGGCCGGGGCCTGGGTTTTTCCCGATGGGATTGGGCCTGCTGATGGCGATCCTGGGCGCGGTGGTGCTGTTCAAGGCGCTGGTGGTCGAGACCGAGGACGGCGATCCGATCGGCGCCTGGGCGGTCAGGCCGCTGGTGGTCGTGATGGCCTCGGTGGGCCTGTTTGGCTTCACGTTGCCGCTGCTGGGGATGGCGGTGGCGCTGCCGATCATGATCGTGATGGTCAGCCTGGCGGGTGATGAGTTCCACTGGAAAGACGCGATCATCAGCTGCGTCGTGCTGACGGTCGGGTCCTGGTTCATCTTTCTCTACGGACTCAAGCTGGTGATCCCGCTGTGGCCGAAGTTCATCACCGGTTGAGGACACCGTCACCATGGAACTGATCAACAACCTGATGCTGGGTTTTGGCGTTGCCTTCACGGCGCAAAACCTGCTGTACGCCTTTTTCGGCTCGGTGCTGGGCACGCTGATCGGCGTGCTGCCCGGTCTGGGCCCGGTCGCGACCATCGCGATGCTGTTGCCCTCGATCTACGCGCTCGACGCCACGCCTGCACTCATCATGCTGGCCGGCATCTACTACGGTGCTCAGTACGGTGGCTCGACCACCGCGATCCTGATCAACGTGCCGGGTGAGTCGAGCTCGGTCGTCACCGCGATCGACGGTTACGCCATGGCCCGCAAGGGTCGCGCCGGTGCGGCGCTGGCCGCTGCCGGTCTGGGTTCGTTTTTTGCCGGTTGTGTCGGCACCATCATCATCGCGGCGTTTGCGCCGCCGCTGACCGAACTGGCCTTCAAGTTCGGTCCGGCAGAGTACTTCTCGCTGATGGTGCTGGGCCTGATCGGCGCGGTGGTGCTGGCCTCGGGCTCGCTGGTCAAGGCCATCGCGATGATCTTGCTGGGCCTGCTGCTCGGCCAGATCAACACCGACGTGATCTCGGGTGTGCCGCGCTACAGCTTTGACATTCCCGAGCTGACCGATGGCATCGGCTTTGTGGTGATCGCGATGGGCATCTTCGGCTTTGGCGAGATCGTCACCAACCTGGGCCAGCCGGCCGAGCACCGCGAGGTCTTCACCAAGGACGTCAAGGGCCTTTGGCCGACGCTGCAGGACTTCAAGGACGCTTACCCCGCTGTGCTGCGCGGCACTGCGCTCGGGTCCATCCTGGGTGTGTTGCCCGGTGGCGGCGCGCTGCTGGCCTCGTTTGCCGCCTACACGCTGGAAAAGAAGTCCAAAGGCCGCAAGGGTGAGGTGCCCTTTGGCCAAGGCAACATTCGCGGTGTTGCCGGGCCTGAGTCGGCCAACAATGCCGGCGCGCAAACCAGCTTCATCCCGATGTTGACGCTGGGTATTCCGCCCAATGCAGTGATGGCACTGATGGTGGGCGCGATGACGATCAAGGGCATCCAGCCCGGCCCGCAGGTGATGACCAGCAACCCGCAGCTGTTCTGGGGCCTGATTGCGTCGATGTGGGTGGGCAATGCGATGCTGGTGATCCTGAACCTGCCGCTGATCGGCATATGGATCAAGCTGCTCACCGTGCCCTACCGCTTCTTGTTCCCGGCCATCGTGGTGTTCTGCGGCATCGGCTGCTACACCCTCAACAACAGCTCGTTCGATGTCTACATGACGGCGGCCTTCACGCTGGTGGGCTACGTGTTCTACAAGCTGGGCTGCGAGCCGGCGCCGCTGTTGCTGGGCTTCATCCTGGGCCCGATGATGGAGGAGAACCTGCGCCGAGCATTGCTGCTGTCACGCGGCGACTGGACCACCTTCGCCACCCGGCCGTTGTCGGCGGGCCTGCTGGCCGCGGCGGCGCTGATGATCGTGGTCGTGATGCTGCCGTCCATCAAGAACAAGCGCGAAGAGGCCTTCCAGGAGGAGTAGCGGCCGGGCTGGTGCCATCCATCGCCCCAGCCCTTTGCCGCCGCGGCCCCTTCGGGGGCTTTTTCAATGGTTGCCGCATCACCCAAGCAACAGGCCCGGCCACACCGTGCCTGATCAGTTCTCAAGTCGCACAATCGGACATTGTTTGTCCCGATGCCAAGGATCCCGCACCATGAGCCGCACATTCGACTACCGCAACACCTACCGATCCACCCGCCTGCCGGTGTTTGCCCGCAACGTGGTGGCCACCTCGCACCCGCTGGCCGCACAGGCCGGTCTGCGCATGATGGCCGCCGGCGGCAACGCGGTGGACGCGGCAGTGGCCACGGCTGCGGTCATGACGCTGGTCGAGCCCTGCAGCAATGGCCTGGGCTCGGATGCGTTTTGCATCCTGTGGGACGGTCAGCAGCTGCATGGGCTGAACGCTTCGGGCTGTGCGCCGGCGGCCTGGACGCCTGACTACTTCAAGCGCAAATATGGGGTCGATGCCCGCAACCTGCCGGTGCGCGGTTGGGACGCCGTGACCGTGCCCGGGGCGGTGTCGGCCTGGGTGGCGCTGAACCAGCGTTTCGGCAAGTTGTCGTTCGAAGACGTGATGGCGCCCGCCATCGAGATCGCCGAGCGCGGCTATGCCATGCCGGTCGTCGTGCAGGAGAAATGGGTTGCCGCTGCCGCGGTGCACGACCTGGCGTCGCAGCCCGGCTGGGCCGAGACATTCTTGCCGAAAGGCCGTGCACCGGCGGTCGGAGAGCTGTTCAAGTTTCCGGCTGCCGCGCGAGCCCTGAAGGCCATCGCAGCCACTCGCGGCCAGGCGTTTTATGTGGGTGAGATTGCCGAAACGCTGGCCCGCCAAGCCGCCGCGCAGGGCGGTGCGATGACCGTGGCCGACCTGGCCGCCTACCAGCCGGAGTGGGTCACCCCGATCGGCCAGGACTACCGCGGCCACCGGCTGCACGAGATCCCGCCCAACGGTCAGGGCATCGCGGCGCTGATCGCGCTGGGCCTGCTGGCGCATTTTGATGTGGCGGCGCACGGCGTCGACAGCGTGGCCGCCCAGCACCTGCAGATCGAGGCCATGAAACTCGCCTTTGCCGATGTCTACCGCTATGTGGCCGACCCTGCCAGCATGGATGTGACGGTAGCGCAGATGCTGGACCCGGCCTACCTGGCCGCGCGCGCCAGGTTGATCGACCCGCGCCGTGCGCAAGATTTTGGCGCCGGCAACCCGGTCAAGGGCGGCACGATCTACCTGACCACCGCCGACGAGCACGGCATGATGGTCAGCTTCATCCAGAGCAATTACATGGGTTTTGGGTCGGGCGTGGTGGTGCCCGAGTACGGCGTCAGCCTGCAAAACCGGGGCTACGGCTTCAACCTCGATCCGGCCAGCGCCAACTGCGTGGCGCCGGGCAAGCGGCCGTTCCACACCATCATCCCGGCGTTTCTGACCAAAGGCGGCCAGCCGGTGATGAGCTTTGGCGTGATGGGCGGCAACATGCAGCCGCAAGGCCACATGCAGACCCTGGTGCGCATGCTGGACTTCGGCCAGAACCCGCAAGCCGCTTGTGACGCGCCACGCTGGCGTGTCAACGAAGGCCTGTCGATCAATGCCGAGGCCCAGATGGACGCGGCCACCGCGCAAGGCTTGACCGACCTGGGCCACAAGGTCGAGGTGCTGCAAGACAGCTACCAGGATTTTGGCGCCGGCCAGTTCATCTGGCGGCTTGGCGATCCGGCGTCGGACGGTTACGTCGCCGCCAGCGATCCGCGCCGCGACGGTCAGGCGGCCGGGTTCTGAGCGTCGCGGTGGCGCGTCAGGCCGACGCAGCCGCCGCGCCGGCGTGACCGATCAGGCCAGGCCCTCGGCGATGGCCCGCAGCGTCTGCTGCGGCGCCAGCGGTTTGGTCAGGAACTGCGCCGCACCGGCGTCGAAGCAGTCGTCGATGCGCTGCGGCCGGCTCTCGGCCGACACCACGATCACCGGCGTGCTGCGCAACCGTGTGTCGGCGCGCAGTGCCCGCAGCACCTCGATGCCGGGCCGGTCGGGCAAGTCCAGGTCCAGCAGCACCAAGTCGGCGTCACCGGCCAGCGCCAGCCCCTCGGCTGCGCTGCGGGCGCAGACCAGCGTGATGCCGGGTCGCTGCAGCAGCAGTTGGCGCATCGCAGCAATGTCGGCCTCGTCGTCCTCAATGTAGAGCACGCTGCCGATGCTCACGTCCGGCACCAGCGGCGCAATGTTGCTGACCACGGTGCGGCTGGGCTCGCCCACCGGACGCGGCAGCCGCAGGCCGAACACCGAGCCTTGGCCTTCGCGGCTGCTCACGCCCAGTTCGCCGCCCATCAGATCGCACAGCTTGCGGCAGATCACCAGGCCGATGCCAGTCCCCTCGCTGCGCGGTGAACCCGCCAGGCCCTGCTGGTCGCGCCCCAACCGGTTGAAGGGCGTGAACAGTGCGCTGATCTGTGCCTCGCTCATGCCGAGACCGTTGTCCTCGACCTCGATCTGCACCTCGCCCACCGCGCCCGGCCGGGTGCGCAGCACGACCTGGCCGCCGGGCCGGTTGTATTTGATGGCATTGCCCAGCAGGTTGATCAGCACCTGGCGCAGGCGCAGGGCATCGGCCTGCACCCGGTCGGCCTGCGGCGACAGTGACAGCTCGACCGTCACCCCGGCCTGCAAGGCGGCAGGCTCGACCATCGCCACCGCCTCTTGTGCCAGGTCGGCCAGCGAGACCGGCTCCAGCGTCAGCCGCAGGCCGCCGGCCTCCATGCGCGACAAATCGAGCACACCGTTGATCATGTCCAGCAGGTGCCAGCCGGCCTGCCGGATCTGCGCCAGACCGTGGCGCTGGGTTTCGCGGGGGCCGTTGGGATCATCGTCGTCGCCGCCGGCGCCGCCCTGGCCCAGCATCTGGGCAAAACCGAGGATGGCGTTGAGCGGAGCGCGCAGCTCATGGCTCAGGTTGGCCAGAAACTCGCTTTTGGTGCGGCTGGCGGTTTCGGCGTGCTCGCGCTCGCGCTCGGCCTCGCGCAGCCGCAGAACCTGGGTCAAGTCTTGCAACGCGCCCACCGTGGCCACCGGCTGGCCGGTGGCGTCATGCAGGGTGCGCAGGCTGGCGGCCACCTGCAGCACGCGGCCATCCGGGGTGAGGTAGCGCTGGCGCCGGGCCTCGGCTCCGCCCATGGCCACTGCGGTGCCGTCGTCACCGGACACATCGGGCAGCTGGAAGTCGGCCAGCGGCCGCCGCAGCAAATCAGCCGCGCTGCAGCCCATCATGTGGCAGAACGCCGGGTTGACCTCAACGATCCGGCCCGCCGGGTCGACCACCGTGACGCCGATGTTGACGCCCTCGAATATGGCGCGAAAGCGCTGCTCGCTGACTGCCAGCGCCGCTTCGGCCTGGCTGCGCTCGGCGATCTCGGCGCGCAGCGCGGTCGTGCGCTCCTGTACCCGGTCTTCGATGCGGCGCAGCCGGCCCGTCAGGGCCAGCAGCAGCGCGCTGAGCATCGCCGCACCCGTTACTGCCGGCAGCGCCAGCAGCCAGACGGCGGTAAACAGGCGGTTGTCGGCCGTGGGCGGCTCGCTGATCAGCAGGTCCAGCCGGTGCTCGCCCAGGCTGACCCGGCCGATCTGGCTGCGTGCGGCCGCGCCAGGCGCATCGTTTTCGCAGCCTGGCGGGCCGGCCAACCGGTGCCTCGCAACGTTGGGCTGGGCGGCGCTGTCGGCGTTGCCGTCGCGGCTGTTGTCCGTCAGGCAGGCCCGCAAATTGAGGTCGTCGTTGCTGGGCAGGGCCGAGGCCAGCAACTGGCCCGCATCGACCACGGCAAAGACCAGCTGGTGGCGCGGCGCGCCGGGCGCCGGGGCGGGCACCGACATCAGCATCAGCAATGCCGGGTTGCCCGGCGTGCGCTCGGCGGTGGTGCTGCCGACCACCACCGCCGGGCTGGCCGCACCAATGGCGCCGGCCGCTGCCGGTGCCGCAGTGCCCGTCAAGCCGGTGACGGTGACCACGGCATCGCTGGCCAGGGCCTTGTCGGCCGCACGGCGCAGGGCCGGCGCCATCAGCACCCGGCCATCGGGCGTCAGTTGCGCGCCCGGCAGCGTGCCGGGCGTGTTCAGGGCGGCATGCAGGTGGCGCAGTTGCCAGTCCGGCGGTGCACTGGGCGCAGGGGCTGCTGCGGCCGGCGCCGCCGCGCCAACCGCCGAGCCTGCGGCGGGCCTCTGTGCCAGCCAGGCGACGCTGCGCAGGCCGGGCACACGCGCGGTCCAGCCACTGGCCAAGGCATTGAACACGCCCGGCGACAGGCCATCGCCGCCCGCAGCGATCACGCCGCGCAGCGCCACGGCGGCATCCACCGGGTCGGTCAGCAGCTGGCTGATGCGCAGGCGCCGCGCCGTGGCGTCGCGGTCGAAGGCGCCTTGCAGGCGTTGTTCGTCGCGCCGCGCCACCTGGTTGAAGCCCGGCAGCATCACCAGCACCAGCAGCACCAGCGGCAAGGCCACCGGCCGCCGGCGTGGCCGCCACGGCGCCTGCGGCTGGGCCAGCCAGCACAGCAGCACCGGCGCCGTGACCACCACGCCAGCGGTGTCGGCGATGAACCTGCCGACAGCACCCGCCAGCTGCGGCGGTGCCAGTGGCAGGGCGGCGGCGGCGTCTACCCCCCACTGCGCCAGCATGGCCGCGAGCACGCCGACCGCGGCCGCCGCTGGCGCGGCCACCAGCACAAAGCGCCGCAAGCGGGCGGCGGTGTCGAGTTGCAGCAGGTCAGGGTCGGGTGCGTGGCGCATCAGCCAGCCAGCCGTCATCGCCTGCAGGCCCAGCACACCGGCATCGACCAGCGCCACATGCCCGCCGCTGCCGCTGGCCAGGTCGCCCAGCGCCACGCCGGCCAGTGCTGCGGGCACGGTCCAGCGGCCGCGTGACATTGCAGCTGCAACCGCCACGCCCAGCACCACCGACAGCGGCGCCAGGGCCACCGCGCCCAGCGTGTAGCGCGGCAGCAGGGCCTGCAGCAAACCGCACAGCAGCGCCAGCGCCACGGCGCGCAGCACGGCGCGGGACAGCGGCTGGGCAGGGAGGGCGGGGTGGTGGTTGTTCATGGTGTTTGGCGTGGCTCAAGAGTATGCCCACGGTGGATGTTGCCGGTATGGGAAGTTCACCGTGTCAGGCCACCCAAACAGGTGCCGGACCGGCAGGTGGGTCGGCGGGCTGGGGGCTTTCTACAATCCCTGCCATGGCAGATCCCACCCCCCCGGACCGCGGTCCTGCCGCTGCCGGCAGCGTGTGGACCGCGCCGTTGCTGGCGATGGCCGGCGCGGTGGCGTTTTCGGGCAAGGCCATCATCGTCAAGCTGGCCTACCGGCATGGGGTTGATGCGATCACGCTGATCATGCTGCGCATGGTGATTGCGCTGCCCTTGTTCCTGCTGATGCTGTGGTGGGCCGGGCGCGGCAAGCCGGCCCTGGGTTGGCGCGACCGCGCTGCTGCAGCGGCGCTGGGGTTTTGTGGCTACTACCTGTCTAGCTTCCTGGACTTTCTCGGGCTGCAGTACGTCACGGCCAGCCTGGAGCGTCTGATCCTGTACCTCACGCCGGCGGTGGTGCTGCTGTTGTCCTGGGCCATCTTTGGCCGGCGTGCCAGCCCGCGCCAGTGGGCGGCGATGGCGGTGGCCTACGGCGGCCTGTTGCTGGTGTTTGGCCATGAGCTGCACCTGGACGGCCCGCGTGTCTGGCTGGGCAGCGGCCTGGTGCTGGCCAGCACGCTGACGTATGCGGGCTACCTGCTCTACAGCGGCGAGGTGGTGCGCCGCGTCGGCTCACTGCGCCTGACCGGCTGGGCCAGCAGCGTGGCCTGCGGGTTCTGCATTGCGCAGTTTGCGCTGCTGCGCCCGATCGGCAGCCTGGCGCAATTGGCACCAGCGGTGTGGTGGTTGTCGCTGGTCAACGGCACGGTCTGCACCGCGCTGCCGGTGTTGCTGGTGATGCAGGCCATTGAGCGCATCGGCCCGGCGCGCACCGCCCAGTACGGCATGGTCGGCCCGGTCTCGACCATCGTGCTGGGGGTGTTCATCCTGGGCGAGCCTTTCGGCGTCTGGGTGGCGGCCGGCTCGGCCTGCGTGCTGGCGGGCGTGACGTTGCTGGCACGGCGCGGCTGACGGCCTGCGGTTGACGGTGCGCGGCTGACGGCGTGCGGTCGGTACACTGGCCAGCCCCTACCCAAGACGCCGCCCTGGCGCCGCCCGCCGTGTCCGACCGCCTCGCCGTCCTGCCGCAATACCTGCTGCCCCAACAGGCGCTCACCCGGTTTGCTGGCTGGGTGGCCGGCTGGCGCGGGGGTGCCCGCACCACCGGGTTGATACGCTGGTTTGTCGGCCGCTATGGCGTCAACATGGCCGAGGCGGCCGAACCGCGCATCGAGGCCTACACCAGCTTCAATGACTTTTTCACCCGGGCGCTCAAGCCCGGCGCCCGGCCTCTGGCGGTGGCCGACCTGGTCTGCCCGGTCGATGGTGCGATCAGCCAGTTGGGTCCGGTGCAACGTGACCAGATCTTCCAGGCCAAGGGCCACAGTTACAGCACCACCGCGCTGGTCGGTGGTGACGCCGAACTGGCAGCGCCGTTTGCCGACGGCTGGTTTGCCACGCTCTACCTGAGCCCGCGCGACTACCACCGCATCCACATGCCCTGTGCCGGCACGCTGCGCCGCATGGTGCATGTGCCAGGGGCGCTGTTTTCGGTCAACCCCACCACGGCACGGGGTGTGCCGGGGCTGTTTGCGCGCAATGAGCGGGTGGTCTGCCTGTTCGACGACGACCAGGGCCGGCCGTTTGTGCTGGTGCTGGTGGGCGCCACCATCGTCGGCAGCATGGCCACGGTCTGGCACGGCGTGGTCAACCCGCCCAGACCCGGTCAGCTGCGCGAGTGGCACTACGGCAATGCGCCGGTGCGGCTGTCGCAAGGGGCGGAGATGGGTCGCTTCCTGCTGGGCTCGACCGTGGTGATGCTGTTTCCGGCCGCGGCCGGCGCGGCACTTCAGGCCAACCCGGCCTGGTCGCCGGGCGGGGCGATCCGGATGGGCGAGGCCATGGCGCAGCGCAACGCCTGAGCCTGGGTTCAGGCCTGCTGCGCCAAGGCGGCGTCCAACGCCGCTGTCAAGGCATCGACAAACAACCGCACCCGTGCCGCCAGCTGGTGGCGCTGCGGGTAGACCGCGTAGATGTCGGCGTCGGGTGTGGGGTGATCGGCAAGCAGCGCCACCAGGGCGCCGCTGCGCAGGTGGCGCTGGATGTCCCACTCGGCACGCATGAGGATGCCGTGGCCCTGCAAGGCCCAGCCGACCGCGATCTCGCCGTCGTTGGTGGTCAGGTTGCCGCGGGTCTTGATCGCCTGGGCCGGTGGGTCGGTGGGCGCCGTGCCGCGGCCACCGGCCAGCCGCCACAGCCCGAAGGCCTCGTCACCCTGGCGTATGCCGATGCAGTTGTGGCGCACGAGGTCGGCCGGTGTGCGCGGTTCGCCACAACGCGCCAGGTAGTCGGGCGACGCACACAGCAGGCGGCGGTTGCGCGCTACCAGCCGGGCGATGGCGCGGCTGTCGGGCGGCATGCCAAAGCGCACGCAGACATCAAACGCGTCGTCGCTCAGCGGTGGTGGGTTGACCGAGAGCTGCAACTGCACCTGCACCTGCGGATGGTCCTGCACAAAGCGCGAGATCACCGGCGCCACATGGCTGCGGCCGAAACCCAGCGTGGCGTTGACCCGCAGCAGACCCTGCGGCGTGCCACGGCTGGCGCCCAGCGAGCGCTCCAAATCGTCGATCTCGGCCAATATGCGGCGGGCCTGCGCGAGATAGACCTCGCCCTCGGGCGTCAGGCCCATACGCCGGGTGCTGCGGGTCACCAGCACCACCCCCAGCCGCGCCTCCATCAGCGCCAGCCGTTTGCTCACCGCGGCGGTGGACAGGCCGATCTCCCGCGCGGCGGCGCTCAGGCTGCCGCAGCGGGCCAGGGTCGAGAAAAAACCCAGCTCGCTGGGTTGGATTGCGGTGGCCATCGGCAGTGTGGGGAGCCGCGGGTCGGCGGTGTGAATGTCAACTGCAGATTGAAGCTGCATTCAATCCACCCCGTCATTGTCAATCTGATCCGGCCTAGGATCCAAACTTGATCTGAACGGACCGAACACCATGACCGCTGCCATTCGCACCTACGCCATCGCCACCATCCCGGGTGACGGCATCGGCCAGGAGGTGGTGCCAGCCGGCCAGCGGGTGCTGCAGGCCCTGGCTGATGCCAGCGGCGAGTTCAACTTTGCTTTTGAGAACTTCGGTTGGGGCGGCGACTACTACCGGGCGCACGGCGTGATGATGCCCACCAATGGGTTGGACGCGCTGCGCACCAAGGATGCGATCCTGTTCGGCTCGGCCGGCGACCCCGACATCCCTGACCACATCACGCTGTGGGGCTTGCGGCTCAAGATTTGCCAGGGGTTTGACCAGTACGCCAATGTGCGGCCAACCCGCATCCTGCCCGGCATCGATGGCCCGCTCAAACGCTGCGCGCCGCAGGACCTGGACTGGGTGATCGTGCGCGAGAACTCCGAGGGTGAATATTCGGGCGTGGGCGGCCGGGTGCACCAGGGCCACCCTATCGAGGCTGCCACCGACGTGTCGATGATGACCCGCGCCGGGGTCGAGCGCATCATGCGCTTTGCCTTCGGCCTGGCCCGGTCGCGGCCGCGCAAGCTGCTGACGGTCGTGACCAAGAGCAACGCCCAGCGCCATGCGATGGTGATGTGGGACGAGATCGCGCTGCAGGTCTCGGCCGAGTTCCCCGACGTGCGCTGGGACAAGGAGTTGGTCGACGCCTGCACCGCCCGGATGGTCAACCGGCCGGCCACGCTGGACACGCTGGTGGCCACCAACCTGCATGCCGACATCCTGAGCGACCTGGCCGCCGCACTGGCCGGCAGCCTGGGCATTGCGCCCACCGGCAACATCGACCCGGAGCGGCGCTACCCGTCGATGTTCGAGCCGATCCATGGCTCGGCCTTCGACATCATGGGCCAGGGCCTGGCCAATCCGGTCGGCACCTTCTGGTCTTGCGTGATGCTGCTGGAGCACCTTGGCGAGGCACTGGCCGCACGCACGCTGATGCAGGCGATCGAGCAGGTCACTGCCAACCCGGCGCTGCACACCCGCGACCTGGGCGGTGTGGCCAGCACCGCTGAGGTCACAGCCGCGGTGTGCAGCGCGCTGGCCGCCACGCGCCGGCCGCAGCCGATGCGCTCCGCTTGACAACCCCACCGCCACCCGGAGCAACCGCCATGACACGCTTACTTTTGCTGTGCTGCCGCCCAGCGCCCACCGGCCCGACCCGCACCATCGGGCGGCCTGCCTTGGCACGCTGGGCCGTGTCGGTCGGCGTGCTGCTGGCGCTGGCCTGTGCCGCAACGCCATCGGCCTGGGCCCAGGCCTGGCCGACCAAGCCGGTCACGCTGGTGGTGCCGTTCCCGCCGGGTGGCACCACCGACGTGCTGGCCCGCGCGTTGGCCGAAAAGTTGTCGATCAGCCTGGGCCAGCCGGTGATCGTCGAAAGCAGGCCGGGCGCCGGTGCCACGCTGGGCGCCGACTACGTTGCCAAGGCCAAACCCGACGGCTACACCTTGCTGATGGGCGCGGTGCACCACACCATCGCCACCAGCGTGTACAAAAAACTGGGCTATGACTTTCAGCGCGACTTGGCGCCCATCACCACCGTCGCGCTGGTGCCCAATGTGTTAGTGGTCAATGCTGCCAACCCGGCGCGCAACCTGGCCGACTTGGTGGCCCAGGCCAAGGCGGCACCCGACCGGCTGTCTTACGGGTCCAACGGCAATGGCACGGCCCAGCACCTGATCGGCACCCAGTTCGAGAACCTGACCGGCACCCGCATCGCCCACATCCCCTACAAGGGCAGCGGGCCGATCACCACCGACTTGATCGGTGGCCAGATCACGATGTCGTTCGACACCGTGACGCCGGTGCTGCCGCACATCCAGGCCGGCAAATTGCGGGCGCTGGCGGTAAGCACGGCCACACGCTCGTCGGCGTTGCCCGACGTGCCCACACTGGACGAGGCCGGGCTGAAGGGTTTTGATATCGGCACCTGGTTTGGCGTGCTGGCGCCAGCCGCCACGCCGCGCCAGGTGCTGGCGCGGCTGAACAGCGAGACCGTGCGCATCGTGCGGTCGGCCGAATTTGGCAAGCGCATGCAGGAGATCGGTGCCGAGCCTGTTGGCAACACCGCCGATCAAATGGCGCAGCAGATCAAGACCGATACCGAACGCTTTGCCCGCCTGGTGCGCGAGGCCAAGGTCACGATCGACTAGACCGACCGGCCCGAGAGGGTGCGGCGTCCACGCACAAGCGGAGGGCTGCCAGACACGGCAGCCAGCGCCTGGTTTTCAGCCGCCCGACAGGCTCTGCCGGTCCACCCCCGGTCCGGCCGCCTGGCCCGCAGCTTGACCGGGCTGAAGGTGGGCCACGCAGTCGACCAGGCTGACCCGGTGGGGCGCGGTGGCGCTGGCCAGCGTCAAAGATGTGTTGGCCAGACCGGTTGTCAACAACAGGTTGGCGGGCACGGTCAGTGGCCCGCGCTGCAGCCATTCACGGATCACCAGGCCGTGCGTCACCACCGCCAGCGGGCCGCCCAGTGCCGTTTGCTGCGCCAGCACCCAGACCCAGGCCTGCGCGCAGCGGGCGCTGAACTGGGCCTTGGATTCGCCGCCGGGCGGCGCGTCGTCGGCCGTCAATGGATCGAAGCCCAGCGTGTCGTAGGGCAGGCCACGCAGGTCGCCGAAGTTGCGCTCATGCAGCAGCGCCGAGGTGCTGACGCCCAGGCCGCAGGCATCGGCAATGGCTTGCGCGGTCTGCAGGGCGCGCGGCAGGTCGCTGCTGACGATGCCAGCCGGCGCCACCGGTGCGCCGCCCCGCAGCCGCTGCGCCAGCGCTTTGGCCTGCGCCTGGCCATTGACCGACAGCGGCGTGGCGGCGGGTTGCAGCACGCGGGCCACGTTGAGTGGGGTTTCGCCGTGGCGGATGATCAGCAGGTTCATGGTGGGGTAGGCTCGGTGGATGGATTGGATCAATGGCTGGATGCCGACCTGGCAATTTGCTGAAGTTCACCACATCCGCAGCCAGGCGTCCCCGGCGGCGCTGCTGGACGCCGCCGCAGCCTACGATCCGACCGGTGACTCCTTGATCACCGGCGCGCTGGCGTTGCGTGAATCGCCGGCCAGGCTGGCGGCGGCGCTGGGATTTTCAAGTCTCCCGGCCCAACCCCCACGGTTTTCCAAGGCCGACTTTCTGCCGCTGGGCCGGCTGGGCGATGAGGCGCTGGCCTACGGCCTGGTGGGCCGGTTTTGGGAGCCGGGTTACGGTCTGCTGCCCCTGGCCGACGCCGAGGCGTTTCGCAGCTTCAGCACCCCCGGAGTGGCCAAGTTGCTGCTGGCCTTCGAGGCCCGGCCCGAGGGTGATGCCACCCGCATCACCACGTTGTCGCGCCTGGTGTGTGCCGATGCCGCCACACGCCGGCGGGTGGCCACGTACTGGGCGCTGATCCGCCCGGTCAGCGGCCTGATCCGGCAGCGCCTGCTGGGGCAGATCAAACGACTGGCTGAAGGCTGACCGCGTCCACTTCATGGGCCCAGACCTGGAACCGCGTCAGCGTGTTCGGGCCAAAGGTGCTGGCCAGGGCCACATCACTGGCGTCACGGCCGCGGGCCATCAGCACCCGACCCACACGCGGCGTGTTGTTGCGGGCGTCAAAGGTGTACCAGCGGTCACCCAGGTAGGCCTCGAACCAGCCGGCAAAGTCCATCGGCCCCGGGATCGGCGCAATCCGGATGTCGCCAAGGTAGCCGGTGCAGTACCGGGCCGGGATGTTCATGCAGCGGCAAAACGCCACCGCCAGGTGGGCGTAGTCGCGGCACACGCCCTGGCCTTCGTTGTAGGCCTCCCAGGCGGTGCGGGTGCGGCGGGCGTGGTGGTAGCCGAACTCGATGTGGCGGTGCACGAAGTCGCAGATCGCCTGCACCCGCGCCCAGCCTGTTGCGCCGTTGCCAAACAGCCGCCAGGCGATGTCGGACAGCTGGTCGGTCTCGCAGTAGCGGCTGCCCAGCAGGAAGACCAGCGTTGAATCCGGCAGGCTTTCGACCGGGATCTGTTGAGCGTCCCAGACCACCGGATCCGGCAGACCGCTGTCGCCCAGCAAGGCGTCGGCGCGCAGCACCAGCTTACCGGCGGGCGCGACGATACGGCTGCACCAGTTGCCGAACAGGTCATGGTAGGCGGTGAGCGGCACCGCCGGGCTGGTGGTCAGGTAGTCCGGGTTGATCAGGTCCGCTGTACGCGAATGGTGCACGTTGAGCGCCAGGATCATCGGCGTGGGCGCCGGGCACTGGTATTCCATCTCGAAGCCAACACGTAATTTCAAGGCGTTCTCCGTCCGTGAGGTGACATCCGCCGCTGTCCCGGTGGCACGGCACTGCGCAAGCGGGGCGGGTGCAGCGGATGGGGCGCCTGGAAACACAACGCCCCCGGCTACAGCCTACGCCCGCGCCGGGACGCTGTCTGTTCGGTGGCGAACCCCGGCCTGGGATCGTATGAGGCGGTGGGTGCGTGCAAGACGCCCTGCACCAGGGCATGCAAGGTCCGGGCCCGGCGGGACAACTGATCGCCGGGACGGTCGGGCGCCGCGGGGTCAGCGCACCAGGTTCACGCCACCGTCCACCGTCAGCGTGGTACCCACCACATAGTCGCCGGCGCGCGAGGCCAGGTAGATTGCCGCAGCGGCCATGTCATCGTCCACACCCACCCGGCGTGCCGGGATGCGGGCTGACACGGTGTCGGCATGGTCGCGGGCGTCGCGGTTCATGTCGCTCGCAAAAGCGCCCGGACAGATCGCGTTGACCACGATGTTGTCCTGCACCAGCCGCAGCGCCATGCGCTTGCTCAGATGGATCAGGCCTGACTTGCTGGCAGCGTAGCTGTAGGTCTCCTGCGGGTTGACGGTCTGGCCGTCGATCGAGGCGATGTTGATGACCTTCGCGGGCTGGCTGGCGGCGCCAGCCATCAGCAGTGCGTGCAGCGCCTGGGTCAGGAAAAACGGTGATTTGAGGTTCAGGTCAACCACCTTGTCCCAGCCGGCCTCCGGGAACTCGCCAAACGGCGCGCCCCAGGCCGCGCCGGCGTTGTTGACCAGGATGTCGAGCTTGGACTCCCGCGCGCTGTAGGCCGCCACCAGTGCCTGGATTCCGGCGGCGCCGGACACGTCGGCCGGCAGCGCCACGCAGGGCACCGCGTTGGGGTAGAGCGCGTTCAGTTCGGCCACCGTGCTGTCGCAGGCGGCGGCCTTGCGCGACGAGATGTAGACCTTGGCGCCCTGTTGCATGAAGCCGGCGGCAATCATGCGGCCGATGCCGCGTGAACCGCCGGTGACCAGCGCGGTGCGGCCTTCGAGTGAAAAGAGTGTGCTCATGAATGTCTCCTGGGGGGTGGGTGGTCGGGGTGGGGTGGGGTTGCCGCGACGGTCAATGACGCGGACGAGGGGTCTGGGTGGACGTTTTCGGTGGCTATTCAGCAGGCCGGTGCCGCCGCTCAGCTGAAGCGGGCGGCCGCCGCCATGGCGCCCAGACGCGCACTGATCGCATGGAACTCGGCCACCGTCTCGTCGATGATCTGCCGGGCGGTCTTGATGCCATGGACCAGCCCCGCCGACTGCCCGGCCAGCGCCGGCGCGGCGTTCATGTCACCGTCGAAATAGACCTGCTGAATGCCCTTGAAGCTGTCGGCTGGCATCAGCCCGGCGTCATGGATCGTCTGCGTGAACGCGGTCTTGAGCGCCCGGATGCACGGCGAGGACTTCTTGTTCAGCACCCAGGTACCGGTGGCCTCGGCCGCGACGATCGCGTCTTTGTAATGCGGGTGCACCGGGCTCTCGGCGCTGGCGACAAAACGCGTGCCCATCTGGATGCCCTCGGCGCCCAGCGCAAAGGCGGCCGCCATGCCGCGGCCGTCGATGATGCCGCCGGCGGCGATCAGGGGCACATCCACCCGCTCCCGGATGGCCTGCAGCAGCACCAGCGTGCTGACCTCCTCCGGGTTCTTGAAGCCGCCCCCTTCGCCGCCCTCGACCACCAGGCCGTCGATGCCAGCGTCCACGCACTTCAGCGCGGTTTCCAGCGTGGGCACGGCGTGGTAGACCTTGATACCGGCGGCCTTGAGCGGCGCGATGAACTTGGCCGGGCTGCCGGCCGAGGTCGTGACAAAGCGAATGCCCGACCCGCAGACAAAACGAAGCATCGCGTCGTCCTTCAAGAACCGGATCGGCAGGTTGACGCCAAACGGCAGGCCGGATTCGACCATCAGCAAGATCTCCTGCTGGCAGTTGGCGGTTTCACCCGACGAGGTCTCGATGATGCCCAGCCCGCCGGCGCGTGACACGGCCGAGGCCAGCGTGCTGCGCGCAATCCAGCCCATCGGCGCTTGCAGGATCGGGTAGGTGGCGCCGGTATCGGCAAGCACGCGGTTCATGGCATCCAGTCGGGGTCGGAAGGGTCCGCAGTGTGCGTGCCGGGCTGGCGGGGCGCAGTCGCCTAAGTGCCAGGGTGGGTGCCGGGTGCCCAGTCGCTGATCAGGTCCTGCGCCGGGGCGCGGGGCCGCCTGGGCGCAGGCGACGACGGGCTGCCGATCGAGACAAAACACACCGCTTGCTCACCGTCGGCCAGTGCAAATGCCCGCTCAAATCGGGCGGTGCGCACCGCCCGGCCGCTGGTCAGCATCGCGCCAAAACCCAGCCCGTGCGCGGCCAGCAGCAGGCTCATCAAGGCAGCGCCCAGCGTCACCGCACGTTCGGTCAGCGGCACTTCGGGGTCGTCGGGCGTGCTGCGCAACACCGCTAGCAGCAGCGTGGGCGCGCGGAACGCCTTGTCGCGGCTGCGCGCCAGGTCGGCGCCACTGGCGTCCGGGTCGCGGTCCAGCGTGCAGGCCGCGAACAGATCGGCCAGCGCCGGGCGCTGGTGGTCGGCGACAAACACCAGCCGCCAGGGCCGCAGCGTGCGGTGGTCGGGCGCACAGGCTGCGGCGTCAATCATCTGGCGCAGTTGGTCGGCATCAGGACCGGGCGACCGCAGCCGCTTGGGTGCCACCGAATGTCGGGTGCCGATCAAGGCCAGCACCAGGCTGGCCAGGTCGGCCGAGCCGCTGCTGCCGGCGTTGCGGTCGGCGGCAGCAGCGCTCACGGTGCAGCGCCGCCGCAGCACCAGCAGGTGTCAAACGGCCCGTCGATGATCTCGCTGCAGCCGGCACAGGCCCAGCGCCGCTCGGGCGGGTGCTGCAAGCTGTGCAGCAGGGCGCGGGCCGGGGCTGCCTGGGCTTCGTCCACCAACCACAACTCGGGCAAGGCCTGGTCGGGCGGGATCTGGCCGGCGATGCTGCCGGCAAAGGCGCGCTGAACCGTTACCTCAAATCCAGCGCCGCACAGCATGTCGGACCAGAGTGTGGCAATCGCCAGGTTGGGTGCCTGCGCCAGCCGCATCATGAGGCTGCCCCCCTTGTCCCACCCGATGCGCGCGCCGGACGCGTCGATACCAGGATGCCGGCTGCGATCAGCAAAAACGCCAGGCCGTGGAAGGGCTGCGGCCATTCGCCCAGCAGTGCTGCCGACAGCAGCGCGGCAAACAGCGGCGTCAGGTTGCCAAAAAAAGTGGCCAGCGCCGGGCCGGCCTCGGTCACGGCCAGGCCCCACAGGCGGTACGCGACGAGTGACGGGAAAATCGAGACATAGGCCAGCGCAGCCACCAGCCAGGGCGTCCAGTGCACCGGGCCAGGGCTGGGTTGCAGCCATTCGCCCACACCGGCGCTGGCGGTGGCCCAGCCCAGGCCGATGGCGATCTGCAGGCACAGGAACTCCGACCAGTGCCACTGCGGCCGCTGCGCGCCGCGCATCGATGCCGGTGGGCGCGCCAGCAGCCAGCTGTAGACGCACCAACTGACCACCGCCGCCATCATCAGCAGGTCGCCCGGCACCAGATGCACCTGCAGCAGTGCGCTGGCCCGGCCCCGTGCCAGCACCACCGCCACACCCGCCAGCGACAGCAGGGCGCCCAGCACCTGGGCCCGGTGTGGCCGCTCGCCATAAAACACCGCACCGATCACCATCGCCCACACCGGCGAGCTGGCAGCGATCAACGTGACATTGAGTGGCGTGCTGGTGCGCAACGCCATGTACTGCAGCGCGTTGTAGGCGCCCACGCCGGTCAACCCCAGCAGCAGCAGGTGTGGCCAGCGGGTGCGCAACTCGGCCCGACGCTGGGGCCCGGAAAATACCCGCCAGCCCAGCGGCAGCAACAGCAGCAGGGCGATCGCCCAGCGGCTGGCGTTGAGCCACAGCGGCGAGATGCTGGCAATCGCTAACCGGCCCACCACCGCATTGCCGGCCCACAGCAACGGCGGCACACTGAGCATCAGCGTCAGGCGGGGGGTCAGCTGCATCGCAGCGCGCATCGGGTCGGCATGGACCGGTCGATTGTGGCTTGCCGCGGACAGCGCCGATGCCCACCGGAACGCCCAACCCCTGACGGGCAAGGCCTGCCGCCAGCGGTTAGGCTCCGTCCTTTTGAGGAGACCCAAAATGACCCAGCCTACCCAGACCACCCAGACCATCCAGATCAGCCAGTTTGGCGGCCCCGAGGTGATGCAGCTTGTCGATGTTGCGGTGGGCCAGCCCGGCCCCGGCGAAGTCCGCATCCGCCACCATGCCATCGGCCTGAACTTCATCGACGTCTACCAGCGCACCGGGCTGTACCCGAACGCGCTGCCGCTGAATCTGGGCATGGAGGGTGCGGGCATCGTCGAGGCGGTGGGCGAGGGCGTCAGCCATCTGCAGGTCGGTGACCGTGCGGCCTACGCCAGCAACCCGCCCGGCAGCTACAGCCAGGTCCGTGTGATGCCGGCCAAGACGGTGTGCAAACTGCCCGACGCGATCAGCTTCGAGACCGGCGCCGCCATGATGCTGAAAGGCCTGACCGCGCAGTACCTGCTGAAGAAGACATTGCCGGCCGAGGGACTGCAGGCCGGTGACTTTGTGCTGTGGCACGCCGCAGCCGGTGGCGTGGGCCTGATCGCCTGCCAATGGGCCCGCGCACTGGGCCTGCAACTGATCGCCACGGCCGGCAGCGACGCCAAGTGCCAACTGGCGCTGGAGCATGGCGCCAGCCACGCCATCAACTACCGCACCGAAGACTTTGTCGCCCGTGTCAAAGCGATCACCGGCGGTACTGGTGTCAAGGTGGTGTACGACTCGGTGGGCAAGGACACCTTCGACGGCTCGCTCAACGTGTTGCGTCCATTCGGCCTGCTCGCCAGTTTTGGCAATGCCTCTGGGCCCGTACCATCGTTTGCGCCGGGCATGTTGGGCGCCAAGGGTTCGCTGTACCTGACGCGCGCCACGCTGTTTATCCACATCGCCACCCGCGAAGCCACCCAGAATATGGCCGACGATCTGTTTGCCGTGGTGCTGAGCGGTGCAGTCAAGATCCGCATCGACCAGCGCTATCCGCTGGCCGAGGTGTCGCGCGCCCACACGGAACTCGAAGCCCGCAACACCACGGGCTGCAGCATTCTGTTGCCTTGAGGTGGCGGAGTTCGGCAATCGGCTCTCAGCTTTCTTTCGTTTTTTGACCGCAAAGCTGCCGGTCGTGGGTGCTGAGCGACCGCGCCGCGCCAGGCTGGCGTGCCCCGCTCCTTGTCATTCCGGGCCGGACAACCACCGTCCCTCCCTTCTCTACCTGCGCGGGACACGCCAGCCCGACACGGCGCTACCCCACCGGCGCGGCGGGCCAGCGTTTCAATCCAACGGCCTTGGCCGTCTCGCGCAGCACGTCGAACGACTGCATCGCCACCAGGGGAACGGCAGCAAAAAACCGGACGCAGCCACTTGCGCTCCGATTCAGTCAACCACCGGATTCAATCCCGGATGTCGGCGGTCACCGCCTGGCCAAAGTCAGCACGATCCAAACGCGCCAGTAGACGGGCGGCGCAATCCTGCGGGCTGACCAGAGCACCGTCGGCCTGCAGTTTCATGAAACGAGCGCGTTCAGGGAACAGCGACGGGTCAGAACCGCGCAATTCGGCTTGCATGTCGGTGTCGATCACGCCGGGCGCCATCGAGACGATGCGGGCCGGGTTGGGCAGCGTCGCTTGCTCCAGCGCCACGGCGCGGCTGAAATGGTCCATGCCGGCTTTGGCCGCACAGTACACAGCGCTGCCGGCCATTGCGGTTCGGCCCAGTCCGGACGAGATATTGAGCACCCGGCGGGCGCCAGGCCAGTCGCGCGTGGCATGCAAGAAGGCGGATGTCAGCAGCAGCGCCGCCTCCAGCCCGACCCGCAGTGCCTGACTCAACGCGGCCAGCGGCACCTGATCCAGTGGAGCGAGGCGGCCAACCACGCCAGCGTTGTTGATCAAGGTGGCGCTGGCCAGCGTGGCGCCGTCGCAGTTGTCCAGCCAGGTTTGCAGCTTTTGCGCGGCGCCGGCGGCATCGGTCAGGTCGATCGGCCATTGCGCCAGTTGCACGCCAGCGGCTTCGGCCTGGGCCTGAAGGCTGGCATTGCCGTGACGCGCCAGGCCCAGCACGCTGTGGCCCGGCAGCAGGCGCTGCGCGACCAAGGCGGCGCCCAGACCGCGCGACGATCCGGTGACGATGGTGAGGTGTGTTTGCATGCGCCGCAGCATAGCGGCCGTCGGCGTTGGCTGCCGCGGCCGGTCGCACACGACCTGGCGTGCCGCGCGCCGATCGGTCAGCGGCTGGGCGGCGATGCGGCAGGTGCCGCCGGGACAGCAACGACTGGCTCGCGAACCACCAACTCCCGCAGCACGCCGCCGGCCGCCACGCTGCCACTGGTGCTGCCCTTGCCTTGCATGCGGGCCAGGCAATCAGTGCGGTCGGTGCCGGGCAGTGCCGCGCAACGCTGGCGTTGGTTGTCAGTGTACGGATCGGCGCTGTCACCGAGGCCGTTTTTTCGAGCTTCGGCCCGGGCCGCAGCGGCTTCACGCAGGCAGGTGGCCCGGTCTTGGTTGGAACTGCCGTCCAGGCATTGGCTGCGCTCTTGCTGGTAACGCGCCTCCACTGTTTTGGACTCTGCCGGGCTGAGGGCTTGGACCGGGCCGGCAACACCTGCCAGGGTCAGCGTGGCCAACACCA
Organism: Betaproteobacteria bacterium; assembly: GCA_031394235.1. GTDB lineage: Bacteria > Pseudomonadota > Gammaproteobacteria > Burkholderiales > Burkholderiaceae_C > Pseudaquabacterium. The sequence goes on along the minus strand of JANMXG010000054.1, from coordinate 8,291 downwards.
TCCAACGGGTGGGTGAATGGGCGAAGGGGGCGACGACGTTGTGTTTCATGGTGTGTGCTTTCGGTGACGGGCGAGTCGGAGGTTGGGTTGCCAGCCTGCATGGGAGGCGAGCGGGCGAATCGGCCAGTGGGCGGTTGCCCGCCCGTCGCGTCATCGCGATGAAAGCGTCATGCCGGGAGGACTTTCCACGCTGACCCGCACCTGAGGTGTGTCAGGGCGGCCGATCCGGTTGTCTGTGCCGGCGACACAGCGCAACTGCAAGCGTTGCTCGGCCGTATCGCAGCGCCAGGCCGGCGTGGTTTGCGTTGCCAACATCGCACCGCGACGCAGAGCGCCTTGGCGTACGCCGTCGCTGACCACATTGCTGAATGCCAGCAGCAGGGCAAATGCTGCCAAGGCACCGAGCACGCCCATCACGCCAGGCCAGGGCGTGATGCGGGCTGCCTGCAGCCACAGCGGCTGGCCGGGCTGGTTGTGCGCGGGGTCGGTGGTGCCAAAGGGTTCTCCGACGGTCTGGCCAAAGGTGTGGCAGTCGGCAAGAAAACGGTCGCTGGGGCGGTTCATCGGGAGCTCCTCTGCCGGGCTACCCACGTCGGGGCCAGGCAAAACAGAGCTTGATGCAACGGGTCCGCCGCTGCCATCAGGCCATCGGCGGTTTGGTTGTAGGTCGGGGCCTACAGCCGGAGCCGGACCGACCCCGGGGTCAGTCGCTGGAGGTCAAGGCCCGGGCGATGCGGCCGCGCGCCACTTTGGGTTTGGGGCAGGGAAAGTCGAACCACTGCCTCACATCGTCGTCCAGCCCGATGCCATGCATGAAGTTGTAGACCGCCTTCTTGAGGCCCACCCCGAGCGCGGCATGATCGACCCCGGTCGGGTCGAAAAAACCGATATCGTTCTTGGCGAAATTGCCTGCCGCCGGCACCGCTGGCAGCGGCTGCAGCGTGATGCCGTAGGCGGCCGGATCCTGGCCCACCGGGGAATGCACGGTGCAGGCAAAACGGTGGAAAAAGCCCGACTGGATGCAGCCAGCAGCAAACAGCTGGCGCACGTACTCCAGCGCGTCCACCGTGTCTTGCACGGTCTGGGTCGGGAAGCCGTACATCAAGTAGGCATGCACCAGGATGCCGGCGTCCGAGAACCCCTTGGTGACCCGCGCCACCTGGTCCACCGAGACCCCCTTTTTCATCAGCGCCAGCAACCGGTCGGACGCCACCTCCAGCCCGCCCGATATCGCAATGCAGCCGCTGTCGGCCAGTTGCTGGCACAGCGCCGGCGAAAAGGTCTTCTCGAAACGGATGTTGCCCCACCACGAGATCGCCAGTTGGCGGCGTTGCAGCTCGGCGGCCAGGGTCTTGAGCGCCTTGGGCGGCGCAGCCTCGTCGACAAAGTGGAAGCCGGTCTGGCCGGTCTCGGTGACGATGGCCTGGATTCGGTCCACCAGCAATTCGGCGCTGGCGGTCTCGAAGCGTGAGATGTAGTCCAGCGACACATCGCAGAAGCTGCACTTTTTCCAGTAGCAGCCCTGGGCCACCGTCAGCTTGTTCCATCGCCCGTCCGACCACAGCCGGTGCATCGGGTTGAGCATGTCCATCAGCGACAGGTAGCGGTCCAGCGGAAGGCCGTCCCAGGTGGGCGTGCCGACATCGCTGAACGGGACGTCGGGCTCGATGAAGTTGACATAGCGCACGGCGCCGATTGCGGTTGGGCTGGCGGGGCTGCGCAGGTAGGTACGCACCAGTCGGCTCGCCGAGCGCTGGCCCGCCAGATGGTCCAGCAGGGCCAGCAGCGGGCGCTCACCGGCGTCGATCGTGACGAAGTCGAAATGGTCGAACACCCGCGGCTCGGTCAGCTCGCGCAGCTCGGTGTTGACAAAGCCGCCACCCAGCACGGTGACGATCGCCGGGTCGTGCAGCTTGATGGCCTGGGCGATGCGGAACGCGGCGTACACCGCGCCCGGAAACGGCACCGACACCAGCACCACCGTCGGTTGGTGGCGCAGCAGTGCGGCCAAGGTCAGGTCACGCAGTGTGTGGTCCACCAGGTTCAGCGGGGCGGCCAGCGCGGTGGCCAGCGGCTCGAAGCTGGGCTGGCTCATCGCCAGCGATTCGGCATAACGCACAAATTCGAAACGGGCATCCACCGCGTCGCGCAGCACATCGGCCAGATCGTTGAGGTAGAGCGTGGCCAGGTGACGGGCCCGGTCCTGCACGCCCAGCGCGCCAAAAGCCCAGGCCATCGGGTCGCCGCCATCGTCGTCGACATACACATCGAGCGACGCAAAGCGCGGGCCTTCGGGCAGAAAGCTGCGGCTGCCGATGCGGTGCGCCAGCGTGGTGTCGCGGCCCTGCAAAAAGGCCAGCGTCGGCGTGATGGTGGCCTGGTAGCGGTCGAACAGCGCTATGAAAGTGGCCACCGCGGGCGTGCGCCTGGCCGCGGGCAGCGCGCTGGCGTGGGCCTGGATGGCGGCCAGTCCCTCGGTCGACAGCAACGCCAAGATCAGCGCCAGCGCCAGGTCCTCCTGCACGGCGGCAATGCCTCGCGAGCGCAGGAAGCCGGTCAGGTAGGCGGTGGACGGGTAGGGCGTGTTGAGTTGCGTCATCGGCGGGATGACGGAGAGAACGCGGTGGGGCAGGGGCGGCATAGCAGGTCGGGATCAGCGCTGCGATTGTCGGCGTTGGCACGTACTGTCTGCTGCCCTGCGGTTTGGTGGGGGTTCGATAATCATGGCGTGATGTCTGTCCCCCTCGATTCCGCCACGCCGCGGTGCCAGCCCGGCACCGGTCGGTCGCGCATGTGCCGATGAAACACCCGGCCCTGCTGGCGCTGGGCGCCGGCCTGATCGTGCTGCTGGCGGCTTTTGCAGCACCGCTGTGGCAGACGTATCACGGCGCTGGCGCGGCGCCGGCCGGCACCAGCGGTCTGCCCTGGCAGGCCCACGCCCGGGGCGACGGCACGCTGGCGGCTTTTGGCCTGGCGCTGGGCCGCGACACGCTGGCCGACGCGCAAACCCTGCTGGGTCACCACCTGACGGTGGCGCTGGTGGCCCGGTTGGGCGAGGTCGGCGCACTGGAGGCGCTGGCCGACCCGTTTGCTGCCGGTTTTGTCACCGGACGGTTGGTGTTGGCGTTTGACGTGCCAGCGGCTGACCTGCGGCGCTGGCGCGACAGCGCGCCGCGGTCCCAGGTGATGACGGACGGCCTGCGCCGTTTCGAGTTGCGGGCTGCCGACCGTGCGGCCGCCCGCCGCATGCCGCTGGTGGGGTTGAGCTTTGTGCCGGCGGTGCGGCTGAGCGAGGCCGACGTGCGCCAGCGCTTTGGCCCACCGGCGTCGACCCAGGCGGTGGGCGGCGGCACCCTGGTGTTGCGCTACCCAACCATCGGCATGGCGGCCACGGTGGGTCCGGCCAGCCGGTGCGTGCTGCAGTACGTCGCGCCGCGTGATTTTGAGGCCCGATTGGGGGCTTCGGCGGCCTCGGCGCCGTCTAGTTGATCAAGTTCTGGTCAAAACAGCTCAAGTTTGTGGCCTAATCCTGGGTTGACTTTCCAACTCACCGGATCCACACCATGGGCACCAAGATCATCACCGAAGCCGAACGCCGGGCTACCCCGCGTCCCGCAGCCCCCGCTGGCGTCTGCTTCACCGCGCCCAAGGGCCAGAAAATCTCGCTGGAGCGTGGCTCGCACACCCGCAGCAAGAAGAACCCGGGCAAGCGCCCCCGCAAGGGCGGCTGAGTCCGGACACAAACAGCCCTGAGGGCTGCGCCCGCCTGCAAGACCGCACGGCTGCTGTCTTGGGGCTGGCCAAGGCACGTCGCCTCTGGCGATGGGGTGTTTGTGCCGGGTAGCGTGGTTTGCCCCGCCAAACAATGCGCGCTGGCAGGCCGCCAACCTTGGGAACGGCCGCCCGCTCGCTGAAGCCGTCCATGCTGAGAATCACCGAACTTCGCCTGCCGTTGGACCACGCACCCGATGCGCTGCGTCCCGCCACCGTGGCGCGTCTGGGCATACCGGATGCCGCGCTGGGCGAACTCACGGTCGTCAAGCGCAGTTACGACGCGCGCAAGAAGTCGGCCGTGGTGCTGATCTACACGGTCGATGTCACGCTGGCCGTGGGTGTGGGCGAGGCCGACGTGCTGTTGCGCTACGGCGCCGCGCATCCGGGCGACCACCACCTCAAGCCCAGCCCCGACACCACCTACCGGCCGGTTGCAATGGCGCCGCCGGCGTTTCCGGGTGGCGGGCAGCGCCGGCCGGTGGTGATCGGCTTCGGGCCTTGCGGCCTGTTTGCGGCGTTGGTGCTGGCGCAGGTGGGCCTGCGGCCGATCGTGCTGGAGCGTGGCAAGGCGGTGCGTGAGCGCACCAAGGACACCTGGGCGCTGTGGCGACAGGGCGTGCTGGCACCGGAGTCGAACGTGCAGTTTGGCGAGGGCGGCGCCGGCACGTTTTCGGACGGCAAGCTCTGGAGCCAGATCAGCGACCCGCGCCATCTCACCCGCAAGGTGCTGACCGAGTTCGTCAAGGCCGGTGCACCCGAAGAGATCCTGTTTGTCGCCAAACCCCACATCGGCACCTTCCGGCTGGTTGGCGTGGTCGAGAAGATGCGCGCCCAGATCGAGTCGCTGGGTGGTGAGATCCGCTTCCAGCAGCGCGTGGGCGGTATCCAGATCGAGACCCGGCCGGACGGCGCTCGACGCGTACGCGGCCTGACGCTGGCCAGCGGCGAGCAGATCGACACCGATCATGTGGTGCTGGCGGTGGGCCACAGCGCCCGCGACACCTTCGAGATGCTGCACGGGCAAGGGGTGTTCATGGAGGCCAAGCCGTTTTCGCTGGGTTTCCGTATCGAGCACCCGCAAAGCCTGATCGACGCAGCGCGTTTTGGACCCAGCGCCGGCCACCCCATCCTGGGCGCGGCGGACTACAAGCTGGTGCACCATGCCGGCAACGGCCGGGCGGTCTACAGTTTTTGCATGTGCCCGGGTGGCACGGTGGTGGCGGCCACGTCCGAGGCCAACCGGGTGGTGACCAACGGCATGAGCCAGTACTCGCGCAACGAGCGCAACGCCAACGCTGGCATCGTGGTTGGCATCACGCCGCAGGACTACCGGCAGGACGGCCTTGGCAGCGGGCCGGTCTCACCACTCGACGGCATCGCTTTCCAGCGGTTCTGGGAGTCGCGCGCCTATGTGCTGGGTGGCGAGCGCTACCACGCACCGGCGCAGCTGGTGGGTGATTTTGTCGCCGGCCGCCACGGCAAAGCCATCGCCCGCGAAGTGGGCAGCGTGCTGCCGTCCTACCAGCCCGGCGTGCTGCTGACCGACTTGGCCGAGCCCGGCCGTGGCAGCCTGCCGGCGCCCGCGCTGGCGGCGATCCGCGAGGCGCTGCCGGCCTTCGAGCGCCAGATCCGCGGCTTTGCCATGCCGGACGCGGTGTTGACCGGCGTTGAGACCCGCACCTCGTCGCCGCTGCGCGTCACGCGCGGCAAGGATTTCCAGAGCCTGAACGTCGCGGGGTTGTACCCGGCGGGCGAGGGCGCGGGTTACGCCGGCGGCATCATGTCGGCCGGGGTGGACGGCATCGAGGTGGCCGAGGCGCTGGCGCTCAGTTTGCTGGGACGACCGGTGGCCGTGCAGGCCTAGAACGGCGGATCGCTGCTCAGGTCGAGCGGCGCGCCTGTCGATGGATGGGCCAGCGCCAGTTGGCTGGCGTGCAACAACAGACGCGGTGCCGCGGCGGCGACCTCAGCGCTGGCATACAGCGCATCGCCCAGGATGGCGTGGCCGATGGCGCAAAGGTGCACCCGCAGCTGGTGGGTGCGGCCGGTCTGGGGATGCAGCGCCAGCCGGGTGGCTTGACCGGCGCTGTCGCGCGACAGCACCCGCCAGCGTGTCAGCGACGGTTTGCCCTGTGCCTTGTCCACCTGCTGGCGCGGCCGGTTCGGCCAGTCGGCCGCCAGCGGCAGGTCGATCTCGCCCACGTCATCGGCCAGCAGGCCGGCCACCACGGCGGTGTAAGTCTTGTCGACCGTGCGCCCGGCAAATGCCTGGCTCAGGCGCCGCTGCATCGCCGTGCCGCGCGCCAGCAGCATCAGGCCCGATGTCGCCATGTCCAGCCGGTGCACCACCAGCGCGTCCGGATAGGCCGCCTGCAGCCGGGACAAGACGCAGTCCGCCTTGTCCGCGCCGCGCCCCGGCACGGCCAGCAGGCCGGCGGGTTTGTCGACAGCGATCAGGCTGTTGTCCAGGTGGATCACGGCAGGGCCGGGCGGCGACAGGGCTGGCAGGTCAAGGGTCACCGCACCAGCATAGCGTTGACAAAAAACCGAGCACGCGGGTACCGCGCAGACAGGACACCGCCGCCGTCCGGTGCGACATCCGGTCGACACGGGATGCGGCCCCTCCGACCCGGGCGCTGGTCGACAGCGGCTTGCAGATGCTGGTGCGCGACTTGTGACACCCCGCCCAGCGCAACGTGACGCCCAGGATGGAGGTCAGCCAGAGGCTGCCGACGGTGTCGCCAACGTCAGCAGTCGCGGCGACAACGTGATGTCGCCATACCAGGCCTCCATCTCGGTTTTCAGCGCATCCGCGTCGGTCAGCACACCCACGCCGGTGATGGGGCCGGGCGCCTCGCCAAACACCCGCTGGTAGTCGGCCACCACGTCGCGCTCGTAATGCAGCCAGTGGCCCGCGCGCGCCGCGCCGGACTCCACCGTCAGGTACTGGATACGGGCCGTCCGGTGGTTGCGGTGCACCGATTCCAGCGCGTGTTTGCCGCCGTCCCAGACGTACATCAGTGTGGCAAACGGCAGCCGCTGGCCGGTGAACAGCTCAACCTGCTCAAAAAACAGGCGGTCGCGCAGCGGCATCCGGGTGTCGTCGCCCCCAAACGCCAGCACCAGCCGGGCTGGGCAATCGTCGTGCTCGGCCACAGCCACGTCGGCATGGCCCGGTGCATCGCGCACCCGCCAACTGAAGCGCAGCCGGCCAAACAGAGCCGGGTCGATCTGAACCGCGCAGCGCAAGCCGGTGGCCGACGACGCGGCGCTGGCGTGCAGCACCTTGCGGTCACCGTCGCGCACCACCGCATAGCGGGTCGGCTTCAGGTCGCGCCGCATGGCGTAGGCGTGCCAGCCGGCCGGCACCTCACCCGCGGCGGTACCGGAAAACGGCATGACCCGAGCGAGGACGGGCGTGCTGTCAGCGGGTTGCCCTGGCAGACCTGGGGGGGCAGGCAAGGGTGCGGTAGCGAGGTCGGACGGTAGGGCGCAACCCGACAACAGGGGCGAGACCGCGCTCGCGACCCAACCGGCCGCCGCGAGCAGGCCGGTGCGCCGACCGCTCTCGTGCGCAGCATCTGCGGCACCGTCCGAGCCTGCGCCTGTGCCTGCGTCTGCGCTCGCGTTCGCGTCAGCCGCGAATGCACCACTTCGCGCCACCGCGCAGCGCGTTGATCGAAAGTTCATGCCCACCACCCGGCGCCGCTTTGCGCGTCAAAATGACAAAATCGCAATGTTAGCGGTGGCAGCAGCCAACGCCTAGCCGGGGTTTCTGCCAGGAACCGCCCGGGGCGGTCCTGGTCAGGGACTCAACTGCCGTCGTTGCCCGTCGAGCGCAGTGCGGCGGCGCGCAGGTCGGACGCAAAACCGGGTTCGCTGGCTTCAATCTGGTTGGCCCAGTCCAGCAAGCATTCGGCGGTTTTGGGTTCATTGCGCAGCTGCTTGAGCTGCCAGTTGTCGAGCCGGCGCAGGCCGCCGATCAGGGCTGCGGCCAGCGTGCCCATCAAAATCGCGCCACGGGGAACAGCCAGCCGGGTGGGGCGGCCAAAGGTCATGGAAGCACTGGTCATGGTGTTGACTCCATCGTCTGCACAGAACCCGGATTGGATTCATGTTGCGGTGCAGTATAGGGTTTTCCCTTGATTGGTGTGTGACAGGGGCTTGGACCGATCAGGACAACCTGCCAAGCCTGTCACGGCACACGCGACAAACCGCGGCGCTTGACGCCGCGAAGGCTGACGCTGCACACTCCGGGCCCCGACGCCGCCGATCTTGAGGAGAGTGCCATGACAAAAACTGCCATTGCCCCCCGGTCGGCCTGCGTGCGCTGAACCTGACCGTCTTGTTCTGTTGCCTGGCGCGCCCTTGCGCCAGTCCTGCACCCGGCTGCTGCCGGTGACTTGACGGCGACGCCGGTGCGTTGCCCGCCCCGCCGACCCACTTGATCCTGCCCCGTGGCGCGCGTTGCGCGCAGCCGCGTTCTGGCGTCGCCCGGCTTGACCGGGCTTCGATGC
>JANMXG010000053.1:0-4321 GCA_031394235.1 Betaproteobacteria bacterium | reverse complement strand
ACCACCACGCCGGCGGCGACGCTGCTGGCCGTGCTGCTGTTGCCTGCGGCATTGCGCGGGTTGGACAGCACGATGCTGCTGCCGGCCAGCGTGGTGCAGTTGTCCGCACTGTTGAGCACCCAGCTGTTGGCGCTCCAGTACTCGGCCACCACCGGCAGTTGCAGCGCGGCGCTGGCGCTGCCAAAGGCATTGCTCAGCCGCAGCCGGCCGCTGCGCAGCGGCATGCTGCTCGCGACCTAGCCGGCCGAGCTGACGCCAGCGGCGCCGCCCAGGCCGTTGCTGGCGCGCAGCGTCAGGGTCTGTGGCGCGGTGGTCTTGCTGGTAAACGGGTATCTGAGGCTGGCGCTGGCCACCCCGGCCACGAAGCCGCTGGCGGCGATGCTGCCGCCACTCAGGCTGCCCAGGCCCAGCGCGCTGGCCTCGCCAACGGTGACCGCAGTGGCCTGGTTGGGCGTGGTGGCGCTGCTGCCGTCGAAGTTGACGGTGGTGCCGGCCGGGCTCAGGCCGTTGCGCGCGGTCACGCTGCTGACAAACGGCTGGCCGCCGTAGCTGAATACCGCATTGCAGGCCGGTGTGGCCGCCACATCGAAGTGGTGTGGGATGAAGGGCCCGACCGCACCGGCCGCGCCGGTGCTGCCGCTTGCCGTCAAGCCGCTGCCCAGGTAGCTGGCACTCGTCAGCGTGGCGCTCAGGTCGGCGCTGCCCACCTCGCTCCAGACCAGGTTGGCGGCGGTGGTGCTGCCGCTGGCAAATGCGCCCAGGCTGCCGCTGAACACACCGTTGCTGGCGCCGCTGCCGGTGGGGCTGCGTTTGACAAAGCCCAGGGTTGCACCCTCGGGCACCGCCTCGCGGCCAAAGTTGGGCGTGGTGGCGCCGGCGCTGTTGCGGGCGCTGACGGTGGCGGCAAAGGCGCTGCCGGCGCGGAGTGGCGCGGCCGTGATGGCGCTGAAACCAAACGACGCCGGTGCAATGCTGAAGCCGGCGCTGCTGCCGCTCAGCACCAGGCCGGTGTCGTTGGTGGCAGCGCTGCCGTTGTAGCGCGCCGACACGCTCAGCTGCCCGACATCGGCGTACTGCAGCGTGGGCGTGGCCACGCCCGAGGCATTGAAGCTCAGCGGCACCGCCCGGCCACCCGCGTCGCAGGCCGCTGCCGCGCTGCCTGCGGCATTGAGCGCGCTGCCCGCCACCCGCAGCGGCAAGGTGCCGGAGACCGGGTTGCTGTAGCCGCAGTTCAGCGTCACGGTCTTGCTGATGTTGGCAAAGGCCGGCACGCAGGCCAGGCTGTTGTCAGACTTGCGCACGGCCGACACCGTCAAGGCCGATACCGCCTCCGAGACATGGTTGGTCGCGCTGACGATGAAACCCGCGTCCACCGCCGACAGGGTGCAACTCGGGGCACCAAAGTTGCAGCTGTGGCTGCCGTTGGCAGTGATCGACAAGCTGTTGACCCCCACCACCGTGCTGCCCACCGTGGTGACCTGCACCCCTTTGCTCACCGAGCTGCTGCCCGCCGGGATCACGAAAGCCGCACCCGCGCCGTTGCCCGAATTGCCATCAAACGCGCTGCTGGCGGCGCCCGTGGTCTTGAGCGTGCCGGCCACTCCGCCGGTGTAGAGGCTGCTGCAAGTTGCGTTCAGACAAGCCCGCAGCGTCAACACGGTAGGCGTGCAGGTGATGCCGGCGCCACTGGCATGCTGCAGCTCCAGGTGGTCGAAGACCAGTGGCGTGCAGGACCGGCTGGCTGAGACCAGCGTGCCGAGTTGGACGGTGCTCATCACGTAGTTGAAGAACTGGGCCTCATCGAGCTGGCCGTTGGCTGAATTGACCGTGCCCTTGGTGCCGACAAAACCCGAGGGGTTGTCGCCCAGGTGCACCACGCTTGCCGCTGTGGTGACCGTGCCGCTGCTGGTGAAGCTGGCGGTGGTGGGCGTGCCGCCGTTGATCCACAGGCGCAGGCTGTCCGAGTTGGCAGCCGCCGCACCGTTGAAGTTCCAGGCCAGCGCCACATGCACCCAGGTGTTGGCGGCAAAAGCCTGCGCTGGGGTCTCGACCGAGCGGCTGACGCCGGTGCTGTCCATCACCTCGAAGTACAGCGTTCCGCTGGCTGTTTTGCTGAGGTAAAACCACTGACCGCTGACGGCCGTGGCGTCCAGCAACTGCGCGGCCACGCCGCTGTTCCAGGCCGCATTCGACTTGAACCAGAACGCCACCGTGCCGGTGCCCAGCATGTTGAGTGCGCTGCTGGACAAATCGATACCGGTCTTGACCGCATCCACCGTGGCCGCGCTGGTGTTGGCGGGGATGTCAACCGCTCGGCAGACCTTGCCGCTTGAGAAGGGCTGGGCATTGCCCAAGCTTGAACCGGGCCGACCCTTGCCCGAGGCATCCGTGACCTGGCCCGTCACCCCCGGCGCCCAGGCGCCTTCCTCGAACTGGTAGGCCGCGATGGGCGGCGTGTAGAAGATGATGGCCGAGTTGGATGGTGGCTCGGTCGAGGCGCCAAACGTCAGCACCTCGTAATCGGTGGTGCTGAGTTGCCAGCCGACCTGCGCCGTGCCCGTGCCGCCGTGCACCAAGTTGCCGTACTGGAAGATGAAGCTGCCGTCCTCATTGAGCACGATCTGCAGGTCAAACGAGCCACTGGTGTTTTTGGGATCCACCGACTCGGGCACGTTTTTCCAGGTCACCACAAACTGGCGGCCGGGGGCAGCGCCCAGCGTGGCCACACTGACATAGCAGCTGGCCGTGCTGGTGCAAGGCGTCTTGTTGTTGGCCGCCGGGTACCTGGGCACGTCCACCAGGTTGGTGTGGTCCAGGTCTACACCAAAGATCTTCATCACGCCGTTCATGCCGGCGTCCGGGAATCCGTAGGGGAAGGTCTGGGGTGGGCCAATGGCAGAGGTGCCCGCGCCGCAGGTGGTGTTGCCAAACTGCAGCCGGCCGTTGCTCATGATGTTGGCGCTGGTGTAGCTAGCGCCGCCAAACACGAAGGTAAAGCCTATCGGTATCGCATCACTGAGCGTGTCGTCCAACGTGGGCGGCGCGCTGCCGCAGCCAGCCGCCGCGTTGAACTTGTAGGGCGCGGTGTTGTAGCCGACCTTGCTGTGGCTGCTGGAGTCGATCAGGTTGTAGGGGGTGGAGGCACTGGTGTAGGTGGCCGCATTGCCAAGGCCGGGCAGCGCCATCAGCAGTCCAAGCAACCCGAGCAACCAGGTAAACCCGCCACTGGGGCCGCAGCGGCCTGCGGCTGGCGAGCACCGACGCCAGCCCCAGCGCCTGAAGCTGCCCAGCCCAATCCGGGCAACGGTGCGCAGGCAAGACATCGCCGCTACCGCTGCCAGTTGCCGTCAGACGCCGGCCGAGATGCCGATGAAGGTGCCAGTGGCGCTGCCATCGGTCTGGGTGATGGTGCAGGTGCCTTCAACGCCGTTGCTGCCCACCACACCGGTGCCCAGCGCTGCGGCCGCCACGGTGTAGCCTGCCGGCAGACCTCCTGTCAGGATAGTGCCTACGCTGCTGCAGTTGTTGACCTGGACGCACTTGCCGGCCGTGGCCACGTGCGATTTGACGGCGCAGCCGGCGTAGTTGACGCTCATCGCGCTGGCGGCAGCGCCGACCACACCCTTGAGTGCGGCCGCTTTGGCGTCGCTGTTCATGTCGATGAACTTGGGCAGCGCGGTGGCGGCCAGGATGCCCAGGATGACGATGACGACGATAAGCTCGATCATCGTGAAGCCGGATTGACGTTTGCGGTTGGGGTGAATGTTCATCTCAGTACTCCAGAGGAATGGCAGGGGGTTGGGGAGGCTGGCGAACCCGAAGCCAGACGGCCGTGGGGTTAAAGGGAATATCGGTTCGGTCAAGTCATTTCTTTAGCGAAACCCGACCCAGATCCCACAAAGGAAGAAAAACGCCCAGTGCCAGCAGCAACACCAGGGCGCCCAGGAACACGATCAGGATCGGCTCGATCTGCTGAGACAGGGTCTTGAGCTCGTACTGCACCTCGTTGGTGTAGAGCTCGGCGATCTCCTCCTTCAGCTCGTCGATGGCGCCTGTCTCCTCGCCCACGGCGATCATCTGCAGCACCACCGGCGTGAAGATGCCCGAGGCGATGGCCGCGCGCAGGATGGTGTCTCCGCGCTCCACCGCCTCTCGCATGGCCTCGACCTTGCGGCTGATGTGGGCGTTGTCCACGGTTTGCGACACCACCGTCAGGGCCTGCTCGATCGGCACGCCGCTCTTGAGCGCGATCGCAAAGCTGCGTGAAAAGCGCGACAGCGTGGCCTTTTGCACGATGCGGCCGGCCAGCGGCGCCTGGAGC
>JANMXG010000052.1:0-15912 GCA_031394235.1 Betaproteobacteria bacterium | reverse complement strand
GGCTCAGACTTGTAGGCCAGTGCGATTTCTTCGCGGCTTTTGCCGCTGCTCGAAGACTTGCCTGATTCCATTTTCAACTCCTGTGGCCCAAATCACCCATTGTGTTTTGGATATTCTGTGAATTACGCGTGGGTGCGGCGGTGGCGGCGCAAAAAATTTGAAAACTGCTCGCTGCGGCGTCCGCTCTCGTGCAAAGGCGTTTGTTTGCGTGGTCCGCGGCAGGCGCTGCCTTGCGCCTGCCTACAGGCATTGCAGTCGGGGCGGGCCAGGCCTCATGCCCGTAGCGCGCCTTTGCACAAGCTTATGAGCGCACCGGTGCGTGCGCTGACCCAGCGTCGGCCAGGTCGGCAACGATTGCGGGCAGGAAGCGCCAACACCTGGGGGCTGACACAGTGCGGTACCCGGCGGCGGCCGGGCGAAAACAAGCAAGTACCTGCTCTTGGCTCACATCCGACCTAGTTTCAGGCGGGCCAACTGGCGCCGGCCCAACCACAACATCAAGCGCTGGATCGGGTTGCGGTTGCCGCCTGGGCGCCAGGTCCGCGATGACCGATTGGTGTAGGCGTCGAACTGCATACCGTGCGGTGCGCTCAGCACCGGCCCGCGCTTGAGCAGCACCTTCAAAGATTCGGTGGCGGCCACCCCGGCCGCCAACTGGCATCCCATGAAGGTGGACGGCGTGCGGTGGGTTGACAGGTCCACCCGGGCCGGGTCGACCAGGTAGCGCCGGTGCAGTCCGGCTGGCGCCAGCCCCACCAGAAAGCGCAGCGCCAATTCATCTTCGGACAGGTCGCCCCACTGAAAGTAGTCATCAAAACTCATGCCGCCGGGCAGAAAGGTCAGCAGCGCCGCGCCCATGCCGACCGGCGCTACCGTGATGGCCGGTATGCCGCGTGCGGCGCACGCAGCAAAGACTTGCCGCCGGGCTTCGAACGCGAAGAAATCGAGCCCGTCCACGTACAGGTCGACGCCGTCAAGAAAGGCTTGCAAGTTGCTGCCGTCCACCCCGGCCGCGAACTTGCCAATGCGCAGTTCGGGGTTGATGTCAGCCGCCATACGGGCCAATACGTCCGTCTTGGCCAGCCCCAACGTTGACATCGACGCGCCGACCTGTCGATTGAAATTCACCAACGAAAAGTGATCATGGTCGGCAATGTGGAAGCCGCCAATGCCGAGCCTGGCCAGCGTCAGCAGGTGAACACCGCCGACCCCTCCAAGCCCCGCGATCGCGACGGTCTTGTCGCGCAACTGCGCTTGCTCGCCGGCCGTCACCCAGCCCAGGTTGCGGGCAAATGCTTCCTCGTAAGAAAACTCTGCAGTCATGATGGCGATCAACGTGAGGGGGCGCGGCCCGACGGCTGGCAATTGAGGGCGATAGCATAGCGGGATGGGCGGGCCGCGCAGCGATCAGGCGCACGGTCCGTTAAATTGTTGGGCTGCCGGGCGCTCGCGGGCGCCAGCTGAGGTTTGATGCGCCTTGTGGCTGTGTCATGATCGAATGCAATTTTGAGTCCGGGCTTGCGCGGGCTCTGGCGTGGGCTTGATCTTCGCACGATGGGTTCCGCAACCATTTGGTTTTTTTCTCAGAGGAGATTCACCTTGAAATCTGTCGCGAAACCCCTGTTGCGCTGTCTGACCGGGATTTTTTCGGGTGCTTTGCTCGTGATCGCCACGGCCTGCACCAGCGTCAGCTACCCGCCAGCACCCGCCAAGATCGCGAGCGACGACTACACCTACATCATCGGCGCGGGTGACAGCCTGAACATCATTGTTTGGCGCAACCCCGAGCTCTCGATGGCCGTGCCGGTACGTCCTGACGGCAAAGTTGCCGCACCGCTGGTCGAAGAGATCGTGGCGCAGGGCAAGACATCGACAGAGCTTGCCCGTGACGTCGAGAAGCAATTGTCCAAGTACGTGCGGGATCCTGTGGTCACCGTGCTGGTGACCGGGTTTGTCGGCCCCTACAGTGAGCAGATTCGTGTCGTCGGCGAAGCCGCCAGGCCGCAATTCTTGAACTACAAGAAGAACATGACGTTGCTTGACGTGATGATTGCTGTGGGCGGTCTGACGGACTTTGCCGCGGGCAACAAGGCGACGATCCTGCGCACCGGCGACGGTGGCAAGCAATACGCCGTTCGGCTCAAGGACCTGATCAAGCGCGGCGACGTGTCGGCCAACGTCGAAATGAAGGCGGGTGACATTCTGGTAATTCCTCAGAGCTTGTTCTGATCCTCGGTCTTGACCGTTATCAATTTTTGACAGCCAGAGACAGAGCCGAACAAGATGGAAGAGTTGATTAGCCAGATCACCACCGTGGCGCGGGGTATGTGGAAGTTCCGGTGGACGGGACTCATCGTGGCCTGGGTCGTGGGTGCGGTAGCGGCCGTGGTGGCGCTCCGCATTCCGGACCGCTACGAGGCGGCCGCCCGAATATTTGTCGATACGCAATCGATTCTCAAGCCGCTGATGTCCGGCTTGGCGGTCCAGCCCAATGTGGATCAACAGGTCTCGATGCTGAGCCGAACCTTGATCAGCCGGCCGAACATCGAGAAGCTTGTGCGCATGGCAGACCTTGATCTCAAGAGTGAATCAAAGGGCCAGCAAGACGCGTTGGTCGAAAATTTGCTGCGAACCATCGAAATCAAAAGTACGGGTCGCGACAACCTGTATTCGCTCGCCTATGTCGATCAGGACAAGGACAAGGCCAAGCGGGTCATTCAATCGATGGTCTCGATTTTTGTCGAATCCAGTTTGGGCGCCAGCCGCAAGGATACGGATTCAGCCAAAGTATTTATTGACGAACAGATCAAGACCTACGAGGCCAAGTTGGAAGAGGCTGAAACCCGGCTGAAGGATTTCCGGCTGCGCAATCTCGACATGCAGACCGGCGATGGCAAGGATTCGGCGGGGCGGTTGAGCGAAATCAGCCAGCAGTTGGAAACCGCCAAGCTTGAATTGCGTGAGGCTGAGGACTCGCGGGACGCAGCGCGCAAGCAGATGGAGGCTGAGAAGACCGGTTCGAACGGTTCGTCAGTGACCCAGAGCTTGCTGCAGGAGTCAGCGATTTCCGTCGCCACGCCAGAAATCGACGCCCGGATCGAGGCCCTGAAACGCAATCTCGACCAACTGATGCAGCGATTTACCGATCAGCATCCCGACGTGGTGAACGGTCGGCGGTTGCTCAAGGAGTTGGAGGAACAAAAGCGCAAGGAGGTGGCTGAATTGCGCAAGTCCGCCATGGCCGCGCCGTCTTCCGGTTCGACGGGCGGCAACAATCCTGCGATGCAGGAAATGGCGCGGCTGCAGGCGGCTGCCCAAGTGCAGGTGGCTGCGCTGAAAGCCCGTGTCTCCGAGTACCAGTCGCGCTACGCGCAGGCGCGGTCCCTGTCGCGCACGTCCCCGCAAATTGAAGCCGAGGCGGCCCAGTTGAACCGCGACTACGCCATCGTCAAGAAGAGCTATGAGGATCTGGTCTCGAGGCGCCAATCTGCGGTGATGTCAGGTGACCTTGACATGGCTTCAGGCGTGGTTGACTTTCGGCTGATTGACCCACCTCGCGTGTCGCCCAAACCCGTTTCGCCCAATCGGCTTTTGCTGCTGGCCGCTGCGTTCATGGCGGCGCTGATCTCCGGTCTGGTGACGACATTTGGCGTCAGCCAGTTGCGTCCGGTCTACAACGATGCCCAGGAACTGCGCATCAAGACCGGCCTGCCTTTGCTGGGCGTGGTGTCGCTGCTGCTGAATGATGACGACCGCAAACGGGAGCGCGCCAACAACTTGCGTTTCTACCTTGGTATGGGAGGCCTGACGGCCTGCTATTTGGTGGGCTTGATAACGATTTCGATTCTTGCCGCGCGGCAGGTGGGTTGACGACGATGAGCAGCTTGATTGAGCAGGCCGCCGAGCGACTGGCGCAGATCCGTGAGGCCGGTATCGTGGTGCCGGATGTTGACTTCACCGCGGAGGGTCCCACCGCAACGGTCGAGGCCCCTTCACAGCAAGACCGCACAGCGCCGGTTTGGCCGTCGTTGGCCCCAGCGTTACTGTCCAAGCCGGTCGATCTGGACCTGGCGAAATTGGCCGAGGCGGGCTTTCTGGTGCCATCCGCGCCGCGGTCACACATTGCCGACCAGTACCGGGTCATCAAACGCCCGTTGATCGCCAATGCCGTGGGCAAGGGTGCGGCCAGGGTGGCCAACGGCAACCTGATCATGATGACCAGCGCGATGCCAGGCGAGGGCAAGAGCTTTACCGCCATCAATTTGGCAATGAGCATCGCCTCTGAACTCGACCACACGGTGATGTTGGTTGATGCCGACGTGGCGCGGCCGTCCATCTTGAAGAAACTCGGCTTGGGTGAAGCCCCGGGACTGCTCGACCTGCTCGAGGGCAAGGCCGAGATGAGCGACGTGCTGATGCGCACCAACATCGCCAAGTTGACGCTACTGCCCAGCGGCCGGCCACATCCCAAGGCGACGGAGTTGCTGGCCAGCGCGGCGATGCGGCAGTTGCTGCATGACATGGCGTCACGTTACGCCGACCGCATCATCATTTTTGATTCGCCGCCTTTGTTGCTGACAACAGAGGCCCGGGTCTTGGCCACGCAGATGGGGCAGGTGGTCGTGGTGGTGGACGCTGGCAAGACGTTGCAAGCCGACGTGCAACACGCTTTGGCGACGATCGAGAGCTGCCCCGTCCGCATGATGCTATTGAACAAAGCGCGTACCGACTCCCAGGGCGCTTACGGATATGGCTATGGGTATGGCTACGGTTACGGTTACGGCTACGGCGAAAACGCAAACGCCGTCCAGCCCAAGGAAGGGCAGCCCGATGCGCAGACGGGCGGCTAAAGCCTGCTGCGCAGATCCGGCGCTACAGGCTTCGGGTTTGGGGGGCGCATCAAGCCGATGGGTGGGTCCGCTGGTTGTGTCGGCACTTGTCGTGCTGCCGGGCGTTGGGGCCATGGCAGCAGAGCCGCGGGTACAACTCAATGGCTCGCTTACCCAGACTTTCACCGACAACTATTTGCTCACCGGGATCCAGCCTGAGTCCGACGCGGTCACCCGACTTACCGCCGGTGTGGGTTTGACCAGCCAAACCGGCAGGATCAAGGGGTTTCTGGATTACTCACTGTCGGGCGTGCTCTATGCCCGTCACAGTGAAACCAACCAACTTCAGAACACCCTGAATGCCAATTTCAGCGCCGAGTTGTCTGAAGGCCAGTCGCGCGTGGATGTGCGCGCAGCGATATCCCAGAGCGCCGTTTCGGCCTTTGGCTTGCAGCCTGGCATCAACAGCCCGAATCGGGCCAACGCGACAGAATTGCGCTATTTGAACGTCGCACCTGTGGTCTACGGTCCACTGGGTTCGTTTCTGCGGTATACCGCGTCGCTGAACGCGGCGCTGTCGGATGCCAAGGGAACTGACCTGGGGGATTCGACCGTGACAACCGCCACTGTGCGGATCGAGCCGATTACGCCCCAGCGGTTGGCGTGGGCGGTTGACGCCACGGCAGGCAGGTCCGACTACAAAGCCGGGCGCACCACGACAAGCAGCCGCCTGAACGGGACCGCCTATTACCCCATCACCGAACTGGATTTGAGACTCAGCGCCAGCGCAGGTGCCGAGATCAACGACTTCAACACGTTGCAGCGCAAGCGGTACGGGACTTATGGGGTGGGTGCCGTCTGGACACCCTCGCCCCGCACCAGCCTGACAGCCAACCTCGATGAGCGGTCCTTCGGCCGCTCGCACAACCTGAGTTTTGAGCACCGTACGGCGCTGACGACCTGGCGCATCAGTGACAGCCGGGGCGTGTCGTCCACCAACGGAGAGAACGTCGCTGGCATTCGAGGCACGGCGTTCAATCTTCTGTTTGTACAGTTTGCGTCCATCGAGCCCGACCCCATCAAACGCGCCGATCTGGTTAACAGTGTCCTGCTGCGCAGCGGCATCAGCCCGACGACACAAATCAGCCCGGGTTTCTTGAACTCAGGGGTATCGGTGCAGGACCGGCAAGAGTTGTCGGTGGCCCTGCGCGGGGTTCGCAGCACAGCCGTGCTGTCCTACATCCGCACGGCTACTCGCCGGCTCGACACCCTCACGGCCGCGCAGGACGACTTGTCCCGGTCCAGCGTGATTCATTTGCAGGGGCTGTCGCTGGACTTGTCGCACCGCCTGACGCCAACGTCGTCGCTCAGCCTGTTGCTCAGCAACCAGCGGGGCAATGGCGATTTGATCACGCAAAGCAACCGGCAACGTCAGGCCAGCCTGCTGTACACGCTGCGGCCCACCGAGCTCGCCAGCCTGTCGGTCGGCCTGCGTCGCGCGCTCTATCTGAACCCGCCACGTCCATTTGACGAGACGGCCATTTTTGCCACCGTTGGCACCCGGTTCTAAGCCATGTACGAATCGTTCTACGGGCTCAACAACAAGCCCTTCCAGCTCAACCCGGACCCGAGTTTTTACTTTGGCAGCAAGCAGCACCGGCGCGCCAAGGCGTATCTGGACTACGGCGTTTCACGCAATGAGGGCTTCATCGTCATCACTGGCGAGATCGGTGCCGGCAAGACGACCTTGCTGCGGGCGTTGATCGATGGTCTGCACGGCAGCAACGTGGTGGTCGGGCATCTGGTCACAACCCAACTGGGCGCCGAAGACACCTTGCGCATGGTCGGGGCGTCTTTTGGCTTCAAGGTCAAGGACGTGCCCAAGTCCGAGTTGCTGATCACGCTGGAGGCTTTCCTGATCAGCCAGACGAGCAAGGGCAAACGTTGCCTGCTGATCGTCGACGAAGCACAGAACCTGACGCCGCGTGCGGTTGAAGAGTTGCGCATGTTGTCGAACTTCCAGTTTGGCAACCAGGCGCTGATGCAAAGCTTCTTGGTGGGCCAACCCGAGTTTCGCGAGATCCTGCAGCGGCCCGAGATGGAACAGTTTCGCCAGCGTGTGGCTGCCACCTGCCACATCGGCCCGCTCGATCTCGACGAAACCCAGCACTACATCGAGCACCGGCTGAAATGTGCCGGGTCTACCGGCAAACCGAGTTTCGAGCCGGCCGCCTTTGAGGCCGTATTCAAATCCAGCGGCGGCATCCCGCGGCGCATCAATTCGATCTGCGATCGCCTGTTGCTGGCGGGGTTTCTGGCCAACAAGGTGCACCTTGAGGTGGCGGACGTCAACGAGGTGGTGCAAGAGTTTGCGCAAGAGGCCGAGGTGCCCCAGCGCCGCGTTGTTGTGGCAGCAGAGCCCGTAGAAGGTGAGTTGTCAGCGGCAGGGGCGACCACCTCCGCGGCCGGGCTGGATGTTGACCTCAACAAACTGCAACTGGACCCGGCGGCGGCGGGCACGATGTCGCGCCAGCTGGGGCGTTTGGCGACGGAGCAGCGGGGCGATCAACTGCAACGGGTCGAGCGCGGCCTGTTGCGGCTGGAGCGCACCAACCTGCAGCTGCTGGCGATGCTGCAGCAACTGGTCAGTGCCGTGAAGAAACCGACTGACGAGGGATCGAAGTGAGCCGTGATCTGAGCCAAGGCCCTTTGCCCGCTGACAAGCTGCGCCTCCACGGCCCGGTGATGTGTGTGGTGGGCGCGCGCCCGAATTTCATGAAGATGGCGCCGATCCTGCGTGCGCTGGCAGCGCATCAGCCGGCGCTGCCGGCGTTGCTGGTGCACACCGGCCAGCACTACGACCAGGGCATGAGCCACCAGTTGTTCGAGGATCTGGGCCTGCCGCGGCCGGACCTGAACCTGGAGGTGGGCTCAGGCAGCCACGCCGTGCAGACAGCCGAGGTGATGCGCCGGTTTGAGCCCGCACTCGATGAGCACCAGCCGTCTTGCGTGCTGGTGGTGGGCGACGTCAATTCCACGTTGGCCTGCACCCTGGTTGCGGTCAAGAAGGGTGTGCCGGTGGTGCATGTCGAGGCCGGCCTGCGCAGCTACGACCGCAAGATGCCTGAAGAGATCAACCGGGTTCTGACCGATCAGGTGGCCGATCGCCTGTACACCACCGAGCGCAGTGCGCTGGACAACCTGCTGCGTGAGGGCATATCTGCCGACCGGGTGGCGTTTGTCGGCAACGTGATGATCGACTCGCTGGTGACGAACCGGCCGCACGCCCGGCCTATCGCCGACACGCTGGCGGCGCACGGCATCGACCCGGCATTGCTTGCCCATGCCCGTGGGCATGGTGTGGTCACGCTGCACCGGCCGTCCAATGTGGACGATGCGGACACGCTGCGCAGCCTGTTGGGCGTGCTGCGCGAGGTCTCGGTGAGTCTGCCGCTGGTGTTTGCGCTGCACCCGCGCACCCGCAACAACATTGAGCGGTTTGGCCTGGCCGACATGATCGACCACCAGCGCATGGCCTTGTTGCCGCCGCAAGGCTATCTGGAGATGCTGGGCCTGATGCGCGACGCCACGCTGGTACTGACCGATTCGGGCGGCTTGCAGGAGGAGACCACCGCACTCGGTGTGCCCTGCCTGACGCTGCGTGAAAACACCGAACGGCCCATCACGGCCGAGCAAGGCACCAACACGCTCGTGGGCCGCAACCCGCAGGCCATCCGCCAGGGTGTGGCCGAAATCCTGCGCGGCGATGGCAAACGCGGCCGTGTGCCCGAGCTGTGGGACGGTCATGCCGCCGACCGCATCGCCGCTGACTTGTGGCAGTGGCTGGGCGCGGGCGCGCCCTGAGCGCTTGCTGCGCTCACCCAGCGACCGTTTACCCCCGACCGACCGCACCTTTGAGCGATCCCGATATGCAGTCCCCCGCCATCACCAACGCCCTGACGATCGATGTCGAGGACTATTTCCAGGTCTCGGCGATGGCGCCGTACATCCGCCGCAGTGAGTGGGACACCCGCGAATGCCGGGTCGAACGCAATGTCGATCGCATCCTGGCCCTGCTGGCCCGGCGCAATACCAAGGCAACATTTTTCACGTTGGGCTGGTTGGCCGAGCGCTACCCGCAGCTGGTGCGGGCCATCGTGGCCCAGGGCCATGAGCTGGCCAGCCATGGCTATGGCCACGAGCGCGCCACTGACCTGAGCCGACAGGCCTTCACCGACGACATCCGCCGCGCCAAGCAACTGCTCGAAGACATCGGCGGTGTGGCGGTGCAGGGCTACCGGGCACCCAGTTTTTCCATCGGCAAGGGCAACCTGTGGGCGTTTGACTGCCTGCAGGCCACCGGCCACCGCTACAGCTCCAGCATCTACCCGATCAAGCACGACCACTACGGCATGCCGGATGCGCCGCGCTTCACGCATTCGGTGGCGCCGGGTCTGGTCGAGATCCCCATCACCACGCTGCGCCTGGGTCATCGCAACCTGCCATCCAGCGGCGGCGGCTACTTCCGGCTGCTGCCCTATGCGCTCTCGCGCTGGATGATCGGCCGTGTCAACGCCATCGACCGCAAGCCGGCGATCTTCTACTTTCACCCGTGGGAGATCGATCCCGGCCAGCCGCGGGTGGCGGGCATCAACCTGAAGACGCGGTTCAGGCACTACGTCAACATCGACCGCATGGAGCGCCGGCTCGACCAGTTGCTGCAGGATTTCCGCTGGGGCCGCATGGACGACATCTTTTTGGGCCAGGCCGGTCAGGCAGCCACACCCGCGCCCGCGCCGGCGTTGCCCACCCCGCCCCAAGTGCTGAGCGCACGGTAGGCCGTGGTCCAGATCAAGCGGCTGTCTGTACAAGACACCAACGCCGCTGCGCGTTGGGACGGGTTTGTGCACGCCTGCCCGCAGGCCAGCTTTTTCCACCGTGCCGGCTGGCAGAAGATCCTGCGCGATGTGTTTCGCATTGAAGGGCACTTTCTGTATGCCGAGCGCAACGGCCAGATCGAGGGCGTGCTGCCCTTGGCGCAGGTCAAGAGCCTGCTGTTCGGCAATGCGCTGGTGGGCCTGCCGCACACCGTCTACGGCGGTGTGGCCGCCAGCACGGACGACGCGGCGCGGGCGCTGGAAGCCGAGGCCCAGAAGATTGCGCAAGCCCTGGGCGTTGATCACCTGGAGTTGCGCAACGTAGCGCGCCGGCACGACGACTGGCCGCTGCAAGACCTGTACGTCACCTTCCGCAAGGCCATCCTGCCCGAGGAAGAGGCCAACATGCTGGCCATCCCGCGCAAGCAGCGGGCGATGGTGCGCAAAGGTATCAAGCACAACCTGCGCAGTGAGATCGATGCTGGCGTCGACCGGTTTTTTGCACTGTTTGCCGGTAACGTGCACCGCCACGGCACGCCGGCCATGCCCAAGCGCTGGTTCCAGGCCCTGCGCGATGAATTTGGCGACGACTGCGAGGTGCTGACCGTGGTGTCCGTCGACGGCCAACCGCTCAGCAGCGTGATGAGCTTTTACTTTCGCGACGAGGTGCTGGCCTACTACGCGGGCGACAGCGAAGCGGCGCGTGACGTGGCGGCCAATGATTTCAAATACTGGGAGCTGATGCGACGTGCGGGCGCGCGCGGCCTCAAGGTTTTTGACTTCGGCCGCAGCAAGCAGGGCACCGGCCCCTACGCCTTCAAGAAAAACTGGGGTTTCGAGCCCACGCCGTTGCACTACGAGTACCAGTTGTACAAGCGCGACGCCGTGCCCCAAAACAACCCGAACAATGCCAAGTACAAGTTGCTGATTGCCACCTGGCGCCGCATGCCGATTGGCCTGGCCAATTGGCTGGGGCCCTTTGTCGTGCGCAACCTGGGCTGACGCGACACATGGCCAATCTGCTGTACCTGGTGCACCGCATGCCTTACCCGCCGAACAAGGGTGACAAGGTGCGGTCCTACCATTTGCTCAAGCATCTGGTGGCGAGACACCGGGTGTTTTTGGGCACGTTTGTCGACGACCCGGACGACCTGGTGCACCTGCCCATCCTGCGCGAGATGTGCGCCGAGGTCTGCGCCGTGCCGCTGAACCCCACAACCGCCCGGCTCGGCAGCCTGCTGGCCCTGGCACAAGGCCTGCCGCTCACCTTGCGCTATTACGACCACGCCGCCCTGCACCAGTGGGTTGGCCAGTTGCTGGCGCGGCAGCAGGTGGATGCGACGCTGGTGTTCTCATCGTCGATGGCGCAGTACGCCCCGCCGGCCGCAGTGCAGACCCCGGCCGCACCGATCCTGCTGGACCTGGTGGATGTTGACTCGGCCAAGTGGACCGAGTACGCCAACCAGCACAGCTGGCCGATGTCTTGGTTGTACCGCCGCGAAGGTGTGCAGTTGCTGGCCTACGAACGCGCTGCCGTGCAGCGGTCTGCCCGGGCCTTTTTAGTCACCGACAAAGAGGTGGCCCTGTTCAACAGCCTGGCCCCTGACTGCCAGGGGCGCGTCAATGCCCTGGGCAACGGCGTGGACGCCGAGCACTTTGCGCCCGCTGAGCACGGGCCGTCACCCTATGCCAAGGGGGAATTGCCCGTGGTGTTTACCGGCGCCATGGACTATTGGCCCAACGTCGACGCGGTAACCTGGTTTGCGCAGGCCATGCTGCCGGCGCTGCGGCAGCGCTGGCCGGCTTTGCGTTTTCACATCGTCGGCCGAAACCCGACGCCTGCCGTGCTGGCACTGGCCAGTGAGGGTGTCGCCGTCAGCGGCACGGTGGCCGACGTGCGGCCCTACCTGTCCCATGCCGCCGTGGTGGTGGCGCCGCTGCGCCTGGCGCGTGGCGTGCAGAACAAGGTGCTGGAGGCCATGGCCATGGCGCGGCCTGTGGTCTGCGCCAGCGCTTGCGCCGAGGCGATTGATGCCCAACCGGCACGCCATCTGAGCACCGCCGAGTCGGTCGACGACTACGTCACACAGATTAGCGGCCTGCTTGAAAATTCGGCCGGCGCAGCCGTCATGGGCCGCGCAGGCCGGCAATTTGTCATCGATCACTACAGTTGGCCTGCCCGCCTGGCACCCATTGATGACATCCTCGCTGCCCTGGCGGCACCAATCCGCACCAACGCAGAATTGCAGACCGCATGAACACGATGGCACTGATGTCTCCCCGTCTCACGTCTGCCTGGCGGTGGCCGGCTGTAGCCATGCTGGTTTACGTGCTGGCGCTGTTGCTGGTGTTTCGCGATACCGCAATGGCGATGGTGACCATCTGGATCCGGTCCGAGACCTTTGCGCATGCCTTTATCGTGCCGCCAATCTCGTTGTGGCTGATCTGGCGCCAGCGTCAATTGTTGGCCGGGCTGGCCCCACGACCTGCGCCGTGGATGCTTCTGCCTCTGGGCTTGCTGGGCATTTTGTGGTGGGTTGCAAGCCTGGTGTCGGTCAATGCGGCAACTCAAATGGCGCTGACTGCGATGTTGGTTGCCGGTGTGCCGTTGCTGCTGGGTTGGTCGGTGACACAGGCTTTGCTGTTTCCACTGGCATTTCTGTTTTTCGCAGTGCCGTTCGGCGAATTTTTGACCCCCACGCTGATGCAGTACACCGCCGATTTCACCGTGGCGGCGTTGCGCGCCAGCGGCATCCCGGTTTACCGCGAAGGGCTGCAGTTTGTTATCCCCTCGGGCAACTGGTCGGTGGTCGAGGCCTGCAGCGGTATCCGCTACCTGATGGCGTCGTTCATGGTGGGCAGCTTGTTTGCCTACCTCAACTACCGCAGTTGGCGCCGCCGCCTGGCCTTCGTGGCTGTCTCACTCGCGGTGCCCATCGTGGCCAACTGGTTGCGCGCCTACATGATCGTCATGATCGGTCACCTGTCGGGCAACACCTTGGCCGTTGGGGTTGACCACCTTATTTATGGCTGGGTGTTTTTTGGCGTCGTGATCATGACGATGTTTTTTGTGGGCTCGCGCTGGGCTGAGCCCGATGCGCCACCGCCCGAGACTGCGTCCGGGTCCACCGGCATGGCGCAAGGGCTCTACACCTGGCAGCCGTTCATGCTGGGGCTGGTCGCATTGGCCCTGGTCCAGTTGCCCCAGATGTTGCGCCCGTCCGCCACGCTGTTGACCACTTCGCCGCAGGTGGCCTTGCCTGGCGAACTGGCTGCGGGTTGGCGGGCCACCGCGCAGCCATTGGTTGATTGGAAACCCGCGTTTGTCGCACCCGCAGCCCAAGCCCAACGCAGTTTTGCTGCAAAAGACGCAGCGGTTGGCGTGTATCTTGGCTACTACCGCAACCAGTCAGAAGACAGCAAACTGATCAGCTCGGAAAACCAGCTGGTGCGCAGCAACGATACGCAATGGCACAGCCTCAAAGACGGGCCGGTTGACCTGCCCCAGGCTGGCAAGACCTTGCCTTGGCGTGGTGCCACACTGCAAACCATGGACACACGCGGCGGGATTGACCGAGGCCGTATGCGGGTTTGGCGCCTGTACTGGATTGGTGGCTACCTGACTGCCAACGACATCCAGGGCAAGCTGCTTCAAGCGTGGCAAAAAGTGCTGGGGCGTCCCGATGATGCGGCTGTCGTCGTGCTGTATACCTTGCAGACCGCTACCGACCAGCAGGCCGATCAAACCCTGGCGGCGTTTGCAGACGCCAATTTCAGCATGATTGAACGCGTGTTAAATCAAGCCCGAGCCGCGCGCTGAACCGGCACTGGGCAAAAAATAATTTTCATTTACAGGTGTTATCGGAATGACGACTGTTGCTGTGATCGGCCTAGGCTATGTTGGGCTACCTTTGGTGGTGGAGTTTGGCAAGCAAATGCGCACCATTGGTTTTGATATCTCGTTGGCCAAGGTTCACTCTTGCCAACGTGGAATCGACCCCTCTCGCGAACTGCCCGACGAAGCGCTAGCCGCCGCCACCCAAGCCATCTATACCGCCGACGGCGCACTGTTGGCCGAGGCCGACATCATCATCGTAGCGGTGCCCACGCCGGTAGACCAGGCCCACATCCCCGACTTCAAGCCACTGATCGGCGCCAGCACCACCGTGGGCCGGCACCTCAAAAAGGGCGCGATCGTGGTCTATGAGTCCACGGTCTACCCCGGGGCAACCGAAGAGGTTTGCATCCCGGTGTTGGAGCGCGAGTCGGGCCTTGAATGGAAGCAGGACTTTTTTGTCGGCTACAGCCCCGAGCGCATCAACCCGGGTGACAAGGAGCACACGCTCACCAAGATCTTGAAAATCGTCTCTGGCGACACGCCGCAGACCTTGGAGCTGGTGGCACAACTCTACGAACGAATCGTGATCCCCGGTGTGTACCGCGCCAGCAGCATCAAGGCAGCCGAAGCCGCCAAGGTGATCGAGAACACCCAGCGTGACCTGAACATCGCACTGATGAACGAGCTGGCGATCATCTTCGACAAGATGGGCATCGACACCAGCGAGGTATTGGAGGCCGCTGGCACGAAGTGGAACTTCCTGAAGTTCAAGCCCGGTTTGGTTGGGGGCCACTGCATTGGCGTGGATCCGTACTACCTGACGCACAAGGCCGACATGCTGGGTTACCACCCGCAGGTAATCCTGGCTGGCCGGCGGATCAACGACGGCATGGGCAAGTTCATTGCCGAGCAGACCATCAAGCACATGATCGCCAGCGGCAGCTACATCAAGGGAGCCAAGGTCAATGTGTTGGGCTTGACCTTCAAGGAAGATTGCGGCGACCTGCGCAACAGCAAGGTCATCGACATCATTCATGAGTTGCAAACCTACGGCGTGGAGGTGTTCGTCACCGACGCCCAGGCCGAGGCCGACGAGGCGATGCACGAATATGGTGTACGCCTGTTGCGCTTTGAAGACCTGCCGTGTGCCGATGCCATCGTCGCTGCGGTGGCACACAAGGAATATGCCGCGCTCAGCGTGGACGATCTGG
Source organism: Betaproteobacteria bacterium (assembly GCA_031394235.1). Classification (GTDB taxonomy): domain Bacteria; phylum Pseudomonadota; class Gammaproteobacteria; order Burkholderiales; family Burkholderiaceae_C; genus Pseudaquabacterium. The sequence continues at coordinate 1,157 of JANMXG010000052.1, read as the reverse complement.
GCAAGAAGTTGGTCAAGGGCGGTGCCTTCATCGACGTGAAGGCCCGGTTCGACAGTGCCTCGATCACGGGGGCGGGTTACCGGCTCTGGCGCCTGTGAACCGGCCTGCGCCCAAGGTTTCCGTCTGCATTCCCACCTACCGGGGTGCGCAGACCATCGGGCCGGCCATTGCGTCCGTGCTGGCCCAGACCTTCACCGATTTCGAGTTGATCGTCATTGACGATGGCTCGCCGGACGAAACTGCCACCATCGTGGCGGGTTTTAAAAACTCGCGAATCACTTACCTCCGGAATGCCAGCAATCTCGGGCCTGAAGGAAACTGGAACCGTTGCTTGGAAATGGCGCGTGGCACCTATTTCAAGCTGTTGCCGCACGATGACCTGCTGCATCCTCACTGTCTCGAACGTCAGGCGGCGGTGTTGGATCAAGACGCCGAGCACGGTGTTGCCTTGGTTTTCAGCGCCCGTGAGGTGCTGACGCCTGCAGGCCAGACGGTCATGTGTCGCGGCTATCCTGGTGCTCGCGAAGGGCGACTATCCGCCGCTGATGTATATCGCCAGACAAATCATCTGAGGCTCATCTGATGGATTCCCGCCCCTGTGTGGTTCACATCATTCACAGGTTTGACACCGGTGGGCTCGAAAATGGCGTTGTCAATTTGATTAACAACATGCCGGCCTACCGACATGTGGTGCTCGCCATCACCGACATCGGTGCGTTCAGGGGGCGTGTTCAGGCGCCCGGTACGGCGTTCATCGCGTTGCACAAGCCGCCTGGGCAAGGCCTTTGGTTGTACGCCAAGGTCTTCAGGCTGCTCCGCCAATGGCGGCCCACAGTGGTGCATACACGCAACCTGGGGACGATGGAGTTCGGGGTCCCCGCGTGGGCAGCGCGAGTGCCTTTGCGCCTGCACGGAGAGCATGGCTACGATGTGAATGACCTGGACGGCACCAATCGGCGTCACCAACGGTTGCGGCGCCTGTATGCGGCTTTCATCAACGGTTTCGTGGCGCTGTCGCAAGACCTGTCGCGTTACTTGGTGAACCGAGTTGGCATTCGCGCAGCAGACGTGCACCAGATCTACAACGGCGTGGATACCAAGCGATTTGCCCCACCCGTCCCCGGGGAGGCGCTGCCGTCCGACTGGCCATTCTTGCC
>JANMXG010000051.1:0-8548 GCA_031394235.1 Betaproteobacteria bacterium | reverse complement strand
GGGCCACCCGCAGCAGGCGCGCATCGCCCATTTTCAAGATCTCGTGCACGGCCATGTGGTCGGTCTCCGTCAAGCCCAGGTCCGCGCGGGACAGCCGCGCCGACGCCACCCGCTGGCGGCGGGCCGCAGTGTACGGGCGGGTGAAAAGGCCGGCAGAAATCTGGCAGCAAGTGGGCAGCAAGCGGGCAGCAAGCGGCCGGGTGCACAGGTCGGTTGCCGTTATCCGGGCACGGTTTTGGGCTTACGGCGCGGATGGGTATTTGCAACCAACGTCGGCGCAGGTCAGCGCCACAAACACCTCGGAGCGGATCAGCCACTGGCCATTGCGCTTGACCCACTGCGCCGAATAGCGCCCGCCGATGATGGCTGGCGCGGCCGCGTTGCCCGGATGACCGGACCAGCGGCCTTCCTCGTACGCCATCGGCCAGTGGCCACTGACCTCGACCGACACCGCCTCGCGCTGGTAGATCACCGGCGTGGCGATGGACCCGGTGGGCTCCAGCAACTTGCGCGCCGCGTCGGCGCCGGTCACCGGTTGGCCCAATGCGCGGCGGATCGTGATGTCGGGGCTCCAGTAGGCCACCACCTTGTCCAGGTCGTTGGCGGCCAGCGCCTGGGTTTGCACGCTGCGGGCGGTGCGGATCGCGGCTTCGTCGTCTTTCAAGCTGGTTTGGGCACATGCGGTGCACAGCGGCGCCAGGCTGGCCAGCGCGGCCAGACCGAGGCTCAAAACAGGGGCGAGTGTCATCGGGGTTCTCCAGGGCGGGGGTCGAGGAACAAGGTGGCACAGCAATGCGCCCGGATGGACGGCAGCAACGTTGCGCCACAGTGTCGCGCAGGCGCGGCGCGCCGCATCAGGCTGCGGACTGATCGGGCTGGTCGGGTTGGTCGGGCTGGTCAGGCCGGAGGGCGGCAGCGTCGGCCGTGACGGCATCGGGTACAGGGTCGGCGGGCACCTGGCCCGCTGCTGCCGTGTTTTGACCGGTCGTGGCGCCATCCGCCAGCAGCGCCCTTAAACCGGCCTCGTCCAGCACCGGCACACCCAGTTCGCGCGCCTTGTCCAGCTTGCTGCCCGCCTCGTCGCCGGCCACCAAGAAGTGGGTCTTCTTCGACACCGAGCCCGCCACCTTGCCGCCTGCCGCCTCGACCAGTGCCTTGGCCTCGTCGCGGCTCAGGTGGGGCAGTGTGCCGGTCAGCACCAGCGTCTTGCCGGTCAGCGGCTGCGGCTGGGTGTGTGCTGTGGCGCCCTCGCCCTCTGGCCAATGGATGCCGGCGGCGCGCAACTGTGCCACCACCTCGCGGTTGTGCGGCTGCTCAAAAAACGTGTGCAGGCTGCGCGCCACCACCGGGCCGATATCGTTGACCAGCAGCAACTGCTCGGGAGTGGCGTCCATGATGCGGTCGAGCGCGCCAAAGTGTTTGGCCAGATCGCGCGCAGTGGTCTCGCCGACGTGGCGGATGCCCAGCGCATACAAAAATCGCGGCAACGTGGCTTGCTTGCTCTGCGCCAGCCCAGCCACCAGGTTGGCAGCACTCTTGCCACCCATGCGGTCCAGCGCGGACAGCTTGGCCAGGCCCAGGGTGTAGAGCTCGGGCAGCGTGCGCACGATGCCGCCGTCCACCAGCTGATCAACCCGCTTGTCGCCCAGGCCCTCCACGTCCATGGCGCGGCGGCCGGCAAAGTGCAGGATTGCCTGCTTGCGCTGCGCCGCGCAAAACAACCCACCTGTGCAGCAGTGCGCAATGCCGCCACGCTCACGTTGCACGGCACTGCCGCAGACCGGACAGGACCGCGGCATGCGGAAGTTGGGCACATAGGGCTGCCGGGGTTCGGCGTCGGTGGCCACGCGGCCCACCACCTCGGGGATCACATCGCCTGCGCGGCGCACGGTCACGGTGTCGCCCGCGCGCACGCCCTTGCGGCGCAGCTCGAACAGGTTGTGCAGGGTGGCGTTGCTGACCGTGGTACCGCCGACAAACACCGGCGCCAGCTTGGCCACCGGCGTCAACTTGCCAGTGCGCCCGACCTGGATCTCGATCGTATTGAGCCGGGTCATCTGCTCTTGCGCCGGATATTTGTGGGCCACCGCCCAGCGCGGCTCGCGGCTGACAAAACCCAGCCGCTGCTGCAGCGCCACCGCGTTGAGCTTGTAGACCACGCCGTCGATATCGAACGGCAGCGCATCACGCCGGGCACCCACCTGCTGGTGGAACAGCACCAGTCCGGCCGCGCCCAGCGCCACCGCGCGGTCGCTGCAAACCGGCACGCCCATTGCCGCCAGCGCGTCCAGCGTGGCGCTGTGGGTGGCGGGTTGCGGCCAGCCAAGCACCTGGCCCAGGCCGTAAGCAAAAAAGCTCAAGGGGCGCTGCGCTGCGATAGCCGGGTCGAGCTGACGCACAGCGCCGGCGGCGGCGTTGCGCGGGTTGACAAAGGTTTTTTCGCCGCGCTCGCGCTGGCGCTCGTTCATCTGCTCAAAGTCGTCGCGCCGCAAATAGACCTCGCCGCGCACCTCCAGCACCTCGGCAGTGCAGCCCCGCAGCCGCAGCGGGATCGCGCCACCGGCGCCGGCCCGGCCCCGCACGGTGCGGATGTTCTGGGTCACGTCCTCGCCGGTCTCGCCGTCGCCCCGGGTGGCGGCCTGCACCAGCACGCCATGCTCGTAGCGCAGGTTGATCGCCAGGCCGTCAAACTTGAGCTCGGCGCTGTACTCGACCGGGGCTGAGTCCGGTGCAAGCGCCAGCTCACGCCGCACACGGGCGTCAAAGGCCTCGGCGCCGCTGGCTTCGGTGTCGGTCTCGGTGCGGATGCTGAGCATCGCCACCGCATGGCGCACCGTCGCAAAACCGGGCAGCACCTGGCCCATCACCCGCTGGGTGGGCGAGTCGGCGGTCAGCGACTCGGGGTGCGCGGCCTCGATCGCCTGCAGGGCCTGGAACAGCCGGTCGTACTCGGCGTCGGGGATCTGAGGCGCATCCAACACGTAGTAGCGCTGGGCGTGGTGCGCAAGCAGTGCGCGCAGGGCGTCGGCACGGGCTGTGGGCGGCAGATCGGCAGGGGGCATCAACAGGTCGACCATGGTGGCTTTGAGTGTAGAACGGCTTTCCTCGGCCCCAGCAGGCTGGCCCGGCCACCGCCGGCCGCCCTGCCCCGTGCCCCGTGCCTCGCCACGCCGGCAGCGGGCCTGTAGAGTTGGTTGCCCGCTGCTGAGTCCGATTCGATGCCATGACCCCAACCCTGCCCATCCGGCTGCGACGCCTCATCCAAGGCGTCTGCCTGTTGCTGGTTTTGGCCCCTGGGCTGGGCACGGCCGAAAGCAAACCCGTGCGGCGGCCCGCGCCAGCGCCGGTACTCAAGCCGGTAGTCAAGCCGGTACTCAAGCCGATACTGAAGCCGGCACATGTGCCGGTCCAGGCGCTGCCGATGCGCCTGAGCCCGGACGTCGTGCCCCAGGCCTACACCCTGGCGCTGACGCTGGACCCGGCCCAGCCCCAGCACAGCGGCACGGTCGAGATCGACCTGCAGCTGCGCAAGCCCACCACCCGCTTGCGCCTGCACGCCAAGGACTTGCAGGTGCCGCAAGCCTGGTTGGAGCAAGGCGCCCGGCGGCTGGACGCTACCGTGCGCCGACTGGACGCCGAGAACATTGCGCTGGACTTTGCCAGTCCGCTGGCGCTCGGCCCGGCCCGGCTGGCACTGCGGTTTACCGGCACCTTGCAGGACAAGGCGGTCTACGGCCTGTTGCGCCAGCAAGAGGCTGGCCGCTGGTATGCGTTGACGCAGTTTGAACCCGTCGGCGCGCGGCTGGCTTTTCCGGTGTTTGACGAGCCGGGCTGGAAAGTGCCCTGGACTCTGACCCTGACCGTGCCGCAGGCGCTCACCGCGGTCGCCAACATGCCAGTGCTCAGCGAAACCCCGGCGCATGCCGGGTGGAAGGCGGTGCGCTTTGCCACCAGCCCGCCACTGCCCAGCTATTTGCTGGCGTTTGGGGTGGGCGAGTTTGACGTGCTGGCAGCCGGCAGCACCGGCCCGACCAGCCAGACGCCGCTGCGCTTCATCACGCCGGCCGGGCGCAGCGGCGACGCGGCCTACGCCGCCCGCGTCACCGGCCCGGTCGTTGAGCGGCTGGAGGCCTACTTCGGTCTGCCGCACCCCTACCCCAAGCTCGACAGTCTGGTCATTCCGGTCACGGTGAACTTTGGCGCGATGGAAAACGCCGGCCTGGTGACCTACGCCTCGACCCTGATGCTGGCCTCGCCTGCGGAGCAGACGCCGCGTTTTGAGCGCAACTTGGTGGCCACAGCCGCGCACGAGCTGGCCCACCAGTGGTTTGGCAACCTGGTCACGATGGCCTGGTGGGACGACATCTGGCTGAACGAGTCCTTCGCCTCCTGGCTGGGCGACCGCATCACCGCCGAGCTGATGCCGGGCTGGGGCTGGGACACCAGCGTGCTGGCGTCTCGCGCCCAGGCCATGCGCACCGACCGGCTGGTCTCGTCGCGCCGCATCGCCGAGCCGGTGCGCAACGCCGACGAGCTGGCCAATGTCTGGGACAGCATCACCTACGAAAAAGGCCAGGTGGTGCTGGCGATGTTCGAGCAGTGGCTGGGGCCGGACCGTTTCCAGTCGGGCGTGCGCCGCTACATGGGCCGCCATGCCTGGGGCCATGCCACGGCCGACGACTTTGCCGCGGCACTGGCGGAGGAAGACGCCAGCCTGCCGGCCGCGCTGCGCAGCTTCACCCACCAGCCCGGCATCCCGCGCGTCGCCGTCGAGCTGCTGTGCGGTGAGGGTCCGCCGCGGCTTCGGCTGTCTCAGTCCCGCCTGCTGGCGTTGGGCTCGGCAGCGGCCAGCGGCCAGCCGGCTGCTGCGCCCACGGGCTCATCGGCTTCCATGCCGGCTACCGCCATGCCGGCTGCCGCCCTGCCTGCTGCAAGCTGGCAGGTGCCGATGCTGATCCGCAGCCCCGCCGGCACCACCCGCTTGCTGCTGGACAGCGCTGGCGCGACGCTGGCGTTGCCCGATGCGGAGTGTCCCGCCTGGGTGCAGGCCAACACCGGCGGCCTGGGCTACTACCGCGCAGCCTACCCACCGCCCCTGATGGCCGCGCTGATGGCACGGCCCGACCTGCCGGTGGCCGAGCGCCTGGCCGGGCTGGACGATGCGCGTGGCTTGTCCGAAGCAGGCGACCTGAGCGCTGCTGCCATGCTGGCGCTGGCCGAGGCCCAGGCCGCCCACGCCGACCGGCGTGTCGTCGAGCAGGCCCTGGTCCTGCTGCGCGCCGGGCGGCCGTTGGTCGATGCCACCCAGCCGGACCAAGTGGCGGCCTATGCGGCGCGCTGGCAACGGGCCGTTGGCGACCGGGGCCGGGCGCTGGGCTGGCAACCCCTGGCGGCTGATACCGACGACAGCCGCCTGCTGCGCGCCGATCTGGTGCCGGCGCTGGCCGACCTGGGCGACGACACGGTCTTGCGCACCGAGGCCCGCGCCCTGACCGAACGCTGGCTGGCCGACCCAAGCACCCTGGACGCCGCATCGCGCGGCGCCGTGCTGCGCAGTGCCGCGCTGGACGGCAATGCCGACCTGTTCGACGCCCTGCAGGCCGCGCTGGCCCGCAGCAGCAGCCGCACCGAGCGCCGCGACCTGCTGGCCGCACTGGGCGCGTTCCGCTCAGCGGCACTGGCCGACCGTGCCCGCGCCCTGCTGCTGGATGCCAGCCTGGACCTGCGCGAGTCGCAGTGGCCGGTGATGGCGGCCCAAAACGCCGACCCGTTGCTGCGCGACGGCCTGCTGCAGTTTGTGCAAACGCACCATGCCGCGCTGGCGGCGCGCCTCGGACCCGACGAGCCGGCCTGGCTGCCGGGGTACTTCAACCGCGCCTGCAGCACAGGCGACGCCGCGCGTATCGATGCGGTGTTGGCACCGCACGCTGCACGCTACCCGGGCGGGCAGCGTGTGCTGGCGCAAACCTTGGAGGCGGTGCGGCTGTGTGCCGCCTGGCGGGCCCACCAGCCCGTTGCCGATTGATGCAGTGCCGGGCCGGGCCGCATCCGTTGAGTCAGCGTGCCGGCGGCTTGGCCGGCCCGGGTCAGCTGAACAAACGCCGCGCCACCGCCGACCCGGCCGCCAAGTCGTGCGAGGCGAGCGTGACATACAGCTTGGCCAGGTCCTCGCCGATATTGGCAAAGGCGTGCAGGGTGATCGGCCGGCCAGTGTGGTCGATCATCAGCGCGTCCATGTCGGCGGCCAGCAGGCGGGCCGCCTCATGCCAGGCCGGGAAAGGCTCGGCGGCCTCGGCCGTCTGCGGCACGTCCAGCGACAGCTGCACCTCGCGCACGGCGGCCACGCCCGGGTCATCGGACAGCGCCACCTGGGAATCAAAACCCAGCACCAGCACCGGCGGCGAGCCGTCTTCAACACCCGGCATCACCAGCCGCCCCGGCAGCACGCCCGGCAAAAAGCCGTGGCGGCCGGCGCACTGCTGGATGTAGCCCACGCTCCAGGCGGCGCCGTTGGCCCGCAGCGTCAGCGACAACTGGGCGTCGTGGTCGCCGGCAAAGGCGTCCAGCTCACGCGCCCGGGCCACCACGTCCAGCATGTCGGGCAGCTCGGCCATCGCGCCGACACCCTCGGCAAAGCCTTGCAGTTTTTGCACAAACTCCGAGTACTCGATCTCATTGAGCGCGCCGCTGCGGTTGGCCATCTGCACCCCGGCCTGGAACTCGCCGTAGCGTTGGCCGGCAACCGGCAGCTCCCATTCGGCCGTGGCGGCGTTGAGCCCTTCGATCAAGAACGGCTTGGTACCGGCGCGGCGCGACGGTGGCAGGTGCTGCAGCGCCAGGGCGCCGGTGACCGGCTGCTCCAGCCGCAACAGCGCAATCGCGTCGATCAGCGGGTCGAGCCGGGCCGACTTGCGCGGCACCGGCGGGCGAAACGCCTCCGGCGTGTCGGTCGACGCCAGCGTGTTGTCCACGCCGCCGGGCTCTCCGGTGACGCCGGTCTCGGTACCGGCGTCCGGGTGCATCGACGGCTCGACCCGCGTGCTGTCCACGCCGTCAGCCTGGCGCGGGCTGGCCTTGCGTGCCGACCATACGCCTTGCGCCAGCACCCCCACCAGCACCACGCCACCCACGGCGGCCAGACCTTCCATCAGGCTGATCGTGATCATGCGGTTTCAGCCATTCCCACAGCGGCTTCCATGTCCACCGCGACGATGCGCGATACGCCTTGTTCCTGCATCGTCACCCCTATCAATTGCTCGGCCATTTCCATCGCGATCTTGTTGTGGCTGATGAACAAGAACTGCGTGCCCTTGTTCGACATCTCAGCCACCAGCCGGGCGTAGCGCTCGGTGTTGGCGTCGTCCAGCGGCGCATCCACCTCGTCGAGCAGGCAAAACGGCGCCGGGTTGAGCATGAAGATCGCAAACACCAGCGCAATCGCCGTCATGGCCTTCTCGCCACCCGACAGCAGGTGGATCGTCGAGTTTTTCTTGCCCGGCGGCTGGGCCAGCACCTGCACGCCGGCGTCCAGGATCTCGTCGCCGGTCATCTGCAGCCGCGCCGTGCCTCCGCCAAACAGGCTGGGAAACATGCGGCCGAAGTGCCCGTTGACCTGGTTGAAGGTGGCCGCCAGCAGGTCGCGCGTCTCCAGGTCGATCTTGCGGATCGCGTCGTCCAGCGTGTTGATCGCATCGGTCAGGTCGGCCACCTGGGCGTCCAGAAAGGTCTTGCGCTCGGTCGACGAGGTCAGCTCGTCGAGCGCGGCCAGGTTGACCGCGCCGAGGGCCGCGATCTCGCGGTTGATGCGGTCGATCTCGCCCTGCAGACCCCACAACTTGATGTTGTCGGCCTCGATCACCGCGGCCAGCGCCTCGAAATCGACTTGCGCTGCCACCAGCTGATCCAGGTACTGGGCACCGCCCAGCTGTGCCGCCTGGGCCTCCAGCTGCAACTTGGTGATCTCGTCGCGCAGCGGCTGCAGGCTGCGCTCGAAATGCATCCGCTGCTCATCGGCCGCGCGCAACTGGGCCGACAGGCCGTCGTACAGGCTGCGCTGCGCGCCGAGGGCTTGTTCCCGCTCGAGTTTGAGCGCCAGCGCGGTCTGCAGGCCGGCCTGGGCTGCGGCATCGTTGAGTGTGGCCAGCTCCTGCGCCAGTTGCTCGCCGGACTGGGCCTGGGTGGCGGCCTGCTGCGCCGCCGTCTCGATGGCGCGTTGCAGCTCGCCCTGGCGTGCGGCCAGCGCCCGCGCCTGGAACTGCGCCTCTTGTGACCGGCGCTCCAGCGCACGGGCCTGCTCGCGCGCCTCGGTGAGCCGTCGCTCGCCGGCGATCACCGCCTCGTCCAGCTCGGCATGGCGCTCCTGGGTGGTCGCCAGTTGCAAATCCAGCTCCTCGAAGCGTGCCTCGCCGACGGCCCGGCGCTCGTCCAGCGCTTCGAGCTGGGCGTCGATCTCGGCCAGCTCGGCATCGAGCTGGCCGCTGCGCGCCTGGCTGGCTTCGGCCTGCTGGGCCAGGCGCAGCCACTCGACCTGCAACTGGTGGGCGCGGGT
>JANMXG010000050.1:0-2803 GCA_031394235.1 Betaproteobacteria bacterium | reverse complement strand
GGCGTGGCGTTCTGGCCGGCCAGGATCACGCTGGGGTCGCTGCCAAAAAAATGAAACAGCGTGAACACCAGCATCACCACACCGAGCAGTGTGGGCACCATCTGCCACAGGCGTTTGATCACATAAGCCAGCATCCGGTATGCACTCCAGGGGTTCTTGCCGGCCAGACGCTTGTGGCGCAGGACCGAAATTTCGGGATGCGCGAGTCTAGGTGACACATCCCGGCCTGCTGGCCTATCGCAAACCCCGTGCCCGGCCCGGGCTGCTGGCGCGGGTTGCCGGCAATTCGCGGGCCGCTACAGCGCCGCTAGACTGCGCGGCTCACCCCCCAACTGTGCCTGGCCCGCCACCATCCCCGGCGCGCAACGGCCGTCCGCATGCAGCCACCCGCTACCTCGATGCCGCCCGCCGTCCCCACCGAGCCGATGACGCCCCACGGCCCGCAGCGCCGGGCCGTGCTGGCGCTGCCGCTGTTGCTGCCACTGGCTGCTGCGTTGCCGGCGCAGGCGTTGGCGGCAACCGATCTGGTGCCAGCGGGGCTCAAGACCTTGCGGGTGATGTTCAATTCGGCCGAGACCAGCTTCGATCCGGCGCGCATCATCGACCTGTACTCGCGCACCGTCACGGCGCACATCTTCGAGTCGCTGTACGGCTACGACGCGCTGGCGCGCCCGGTCAAGGTGGTGCCCAGCCTGGCCGCTGGCCTGCCCGAGTCGTCGGACGACTTTCGGGTCTGGACGGTGCGGTTGCGTCCGGGTGTCTTTTTTGCCGACGATCCAGCCTTCAAGGGCCAGCGCCGCGCGCTGGTTGCCGACGACGTGCTGTACGCCTTCAAGCGGGTGGTCGACCCGGCCAACAAGAGCCCGGCCGCCACCAGCGTGCTGGATGTCGGATTTGTCGGGCTGGCCGAGGCGCGCCAACTGGCTTTGAGCACCCGCAAGCCGTTCGACTACAACGCGCCCATCGCCGGCCTGCTTGCGCTGGACGCCCACACCTTGCGCTTCACGCTCAAGGCGCCACGGCCGCGTTTCATCCAGACCCTGTGTGCGCCCGACCTGTACGGCGCGCAGGCGCGCGAGGTGGTGGACTTCTACGGCGAGGCCATCGGCGAGCACCCGGTGGGCACCGGCCCGTTCCGCCTCAAACAGTGGGTGCGCGGCTCCAAGATCGTGTTGGAGCGCAACCCGCAGTTCCGCGAGGTGACCTACCAGGCCGAGCCGGCCACGGATGATGCCGCCGGCCAGGCCATCCTGGCGCAGCTCAAGGGCCGGCGTCTGCCGATGGTGGACCAGGTAGAGGTGTCGATCATCGAGGAGAACCAGCCGCAGTGGCTGTCGTTCCTGAACGCCGAAATCGACTGCCTGGTGGCCAACGTCGGCTCGGTGCCGCTGGAGTTTGCGATGCTGGCGGTGCCCAACGGCCGGCTCGCGCCCAACCTGGCGCGGCGCGGCGTGCAGCTGCACCGCTCGTTGCGGTCGGACTGCGCGATGGCCTACTTCAACATGGACGACCCGGTGGTGGGCGGCTACACGCCCGACAAGGTGGCGCTGCGGCGTGCGCTGTCGCTGGCCTACGATGTGGAGCGCGAGGTGCGGCTGGTGCGGCGCGGCCAGGCGGTGCCGGCGCAGTCACCCCTGCTGCCCGGCACCACCGGCTACGACCCGGCGTTTCGCAGCGAGATGAGCGAGCACAGCGTGGCCCGCGCCAAGGCGCTGCTCGACATGCACGGCTACCTCGACCGCGACGGCGACGGCTGGCGCGAGCTGCCCGACGGCCGGCCGCTCAAGCTGACGCTATCGACCGAGCCCGAGCAGATCTACCGGCTGTTCAACGATGTCTGGCGGCGCTGCTTGCAGGCGGTGGGGGTGCGCTGCGATTTCGAGATTGCGCAGTGGCCGTCGCACATGAAGGCGGCGCTGGGCGGCTCGCTGCAGATGTGGATGCTGGGCTCGTCGGCCGACGTGCCTGACGGGCAGAGTGCACTGGCACGCTGGTATGGCCCGCAGGCGGGCCAGCAAAACCTGGCCCGCTTCAAGCTGCCAGCCTTTGATGTGCTTTATGGGCGCATGCAGGCCCTGCCCGACGGGCCCGAGCGCGACGCCCTGTTCCTGGAATGCAAGCGCCTGGCGGTGGCCTACATGCCCTACAAGGTGTTGGTGCACCGCATCGCCAACGAACTGCTGCACCCCTGGGTGACCGGCTACCGCCGTGCCCCGTTCTGGTATGACTGGTGGCACCAGGTCGATGTGGACCCGACGCGGCGGGCGGCCAGTGTTTGATGCTTGTTGAACGATCCACTGCCCACCCGTCCCGCCGATCATCCGCCTACCCCGGCCCTTTTTCACCCGCTACCCCGTCCGTTGTCTCTATGCCCATGAACCCTCAAGCGCCCATGACGTTATCCGCAACAACCCTAGGCCGGCCGCGTCGCCTGGTGGCCCTGGCCGGGCTGCTGGCCGCCCTGGCAGCGGCCGCCACGGCTCCCGCCGTGCTGGCGGCCGGCGATTCGCCCGCGGCGTCTGCGGCCTTGGCCGCCAGCGCCACCGTTACCGCCAGCGCCAGCGCCAGCGCCAGCGCCAGCGCCAGCGCCAGCGCCAGCGCCACCGCCATCGCTGCGGTTGCCGCGCCCGCACCGCGTGCCGAGCATGTGCTGCGCTTCGCCTTCCCGGTCGCCGAGACCGGTTTCGACCCGGCCAAGATCTCCGACCTGTACTCGCGCATCATCACCGGACAGATCTTCGAGGCACTGTTCCACTACGACCATCTGGCGCGGCCGGCGCGGGTGCGGCCGCTGACGGCGGCG
>JANMXG010000049.1:0-10924 GCA_031394235.1 Betaproteobacteria bacterium | reverse complement strand
CGAAGGCGGTGGTCTTGAACGGCAGAACTTGGGTGTTGATGATCGACATGGTGATTGCTTTGAAGGAAGGGTTGGAAAATTGCGATAAGCAGAATCTTAGTTGCACTGCAGCATTGCGTGGTTTTATTGAGCGAATGGCAGTGATATCCATTGCCTATTGAACAGGCCGGGCTTGTCGGTTGGACCGGCTGCGCTGTTGGCGGCGCCTAGACTGCACCCATGATCCTGCTGGAAGCCCTGCGCTACTTGCTGGCGCTGCAGCAGCACCGCCGCTTTGGCCGTGCTGCGCAGGCCTGCCGCATCACCCAGCCGGCGTTGTCCAACGCGATCCGGGCGCTGGAGTCGCATTTCAAGGTGGCCATCGTGCGGCGCAGCCGTCAGTACGAGGGCCTGACGCCGGAGGGTGCGGTGGTGCTGGCCCATGCCCACCGGCTGCTGCACGAGGCCGAGGCCTTGCACCAGGCGCTGGCCAGCCGTGCCGATGTCCCGCAGGGCCGGTTGCAGCTGGGCGCCGTGCCCAGCGCGATGCCGGTGGCGGCCCGGTTTGCAGCGCGCTTGCAGACGCTGCATCCGGGGCTGCTGCCGGTGCTGCGCTCGCTCAGTTCGTCCGCCATCGACGCCGGGCTGGACAACCTGTCGCTGGACCTGGCGCTGGGCTACAGCAGCCGGCCCGAGGTACCGGCGCGCAAGCTGGCGGTGGCCGGCGCCCGCGATCGAAACCGATTCGGTGCTGGCGCTGCTGGTGGCGCTGCAGCGGCCCGGCCTGGCCGCCGTGCTGCCGGGGGCGCTGGTCGATACCGCCCTGCACACACCGGGATTGCTGGCCCGGCCGCTGTGCAGCCCGGCGGTGTGTACGCCGATGGCGTTTTTGAGCCACGGCACTGCGCCACCCACGCTGGCACTGCAGGCCGCGCTGGGCAACGCAGAGGATCGATACAAGGCGTGAATCGCCCGGTGTGATCGATCGATTGGACAGCCGACCGCCCGCCCCACGATGATGCGGCCCTGTCCATCCAGGCGGGCCCGGCCCGTTGACGCCCCGCCATGAGCACTGACCAACCGATCAACAGCCCGACGCTGCTGTCCGCGCGGATCCCCGCCGCCGGGGCCGCGACTGCGCCGCTGGTCAGCATCAGCGCGGACGCGCTGCGCCAGCAGTTGCGCATCGCCAACCGCCGGGCCGGCCAGCTCAAAGGCCGCCAGCCCGACGACGCCGCCGTGGCCGAGTTGCGGACACTGATCGGCGCCGGCCCGCACCGGCGCGACCAGTTGATCGAGCTGTTGCACCTGCTGAACGACCGTTACGGCGCGTTGTTCCAGCGCCACCTGGTGGCCCTGGCGGCCGAACTGCGGTTGGGCCTGGCCGAGGTGGCCGAGGTGACGAGCTTCTACCACCACTTCGAGACTGTGCCCGACGGCACCTCCCGGCCCGCGCTGACACTGCGCGTCTGCGACGGCCTGTCCTGCACGATGGCCGGCGCAGCCGGCTTGCAACAGGCCTTGACCACAGCAGACTGGCCCGGGGTGCGGGTGGTGGCCGTGCCTTGCGTGGGCCGCTGTGAGCAGGCGCCGGTGGTGGTGGTCGGCCAGCGGCCGGTGCCCTTCGCCACGGTCGCCCACTTGACCGAGGTGCAGCATTTTGTGGACGCGGGCCTGCACCTCCATCCGCTGCCGGCCGACGGTGCGCAATTCGACCCGGTGGACTTTGTGCAGCAAGCGGTCACCGCGCCGCAGGCCGACATCTCACCGGCCTATGTCGGCTACGCCGCCTACCGCGCCGCGGGCGGTTACCAGCTGGCGGCGGCGGTGGTCAACGGCGAACGCGATGCCGACGACCTGCTGGACGGGATGGAAAGCTCGGGCCTTCGCGGCCTGGGCGGCGCGGGGTTTTCGGCCGGCAAGAAGTGGCGCATCGTGCGGGATTTTGACGGCCCGCGGCTGATGGCGGTCAACATCGACGAGGGCGAGCCCGGCACCTTCAAGGACCGCACCTACCTGGAGCGCGACCCGCTTCGCTTTCTGGAAGGCCTGTTGATCGCCGCCCAGGTGGTGGGCACCGAGGCGGTCTACATCTACCTGCGCGACGAGTACGCCGGCTGCCGCGCCATCCTGCAACGCGAGCTGGCCCGGCTGCAAGCCGACCCGCCGTGCCCGCTGCCGGCCATCGAGCTGCGGCGCGGCGCGGGCGCCTACATCTGCGGTGAAGAGTCGGCGATGCTGCAAAGCATCGAGGGCCAACGCGGCGAGCCCCGCCTGCGCCCGCCCTACATCGCCCAGCGCGGCCTGTTTGGCCGGCCCACGCTGGCACAAAACCTGGAGACGCTGTACTGGGTGCGCGACATCATCGAGCGCGGCCCGTCCTGGTTTTCGTCGTTTGGCCGCCACGGCCGCACGGGCCTGCGCAGCTTTTCGGTCAGCGGCCGGGTGCGGCTGCCCGGCGTCAAGCTGGCGCCGGCCGGCATCACGCTGCGTGAACTGGTGGCTGAATATTGCGGCGGCATGGCCGATGGCCACCAGCTCTACGGCTACTTGCCGGGCGGTGCATCAGGCGGCATCCTGCCCGCCCACCTGGCCGACCTGCCGCTGGACTTTGACACCCTGCAGCCGCACGGCTGCTTCATCGGCTCGGCCGCCGTCGTGGTGCTGGGCCAGCACGACCGGGCGCGCGACGCGGCACTCAACGCGATGCGGTTTTTTGCCGACGAAAGCTGCGGCCAGTGCACCCCGTGCCGGGTGGGCACCGACAAGGCCGCAACGCTGATGGCAGCAACGGCCTGGGACCACGACACGCTGGACGACCTGGCGCAGGTGATGGGCGACGCCTCGATCTGCGGCCTGGGCCAGGCCGCGCCCAACCCGATCCGCTGCGTGCAGCGCTACTTTGCCGACGAAGTCTGAGCCCGGGCCGCCACCATGACCACAGTTGCCGATTTCCAGATCACGCTTGACGGCCAGACCGTTGCCGCTCGGCCCGGCGAAACCATCCTGCAGGTGGCCGACCGCGCCGGTGTAGCGATCCCTCGCCTGTGCCACAGCGACGGCCTGCGCGCCGCCGGCAACTGCCGCGCCTGCGTGGTCGAGGTCGAGGGCGAACGCACGCTGGCCCCCAGTTGCTGCCGCAGCGTGCACGCCGGCATGACCGTGCGTGCCAGCAGCGGGCGTGCCCGCAAGAGCCAGCAGCTGGTGCTGGAGCTGCTGTTGGCCGACATGCCGTCGCAGGGCAGCCGCTGGGTTGACGGCGACGCCCACCGGCCGCACGGTGAGCTGAGCGACTGGGCGCAGCGCCTGGGCGTGACACCGCGGCCGGCCCTGGCTGCGCTGCAACGCGCCCAACCCGCGCCGGACCTGAGCCACCCGGCGATGGCCGTCAACCTGGACGCCTGCATTCAGTGCACCCGCTGCGTGCGTGCCTGCCGCGAGACCCAGATGAACGACGTGATTGGCTTGCTGCACCGCGGCGCCGCCACGCAGATCATGTTCGACCTGGGGGACGCCATGGGCGACAGCTCGTGTGTGGCCTGTGGTGAATGTGTGCAGGCTTGTCCCACCGGCGCGCTCAGCGCCAAGACCCTGGTCGGCGACCAGCGGGTGGACCGCAGCGTCGATTCGGTCTGCCCATACTGCGGTGTGGGCTGCCTGCTGACCTACCAGGTGCGTGACGAGAAGATCGTCGCGGTGCAAGGCCGCAACGGCCCGGCCAACGCCGGCCGGTTGTGTGTCAAGGGCCGCTTCGGCTTCGACTATGTGCAGCATCCGCAGCGCTTGCTGCGCCCGCTGATCCGCAAGGCCGGCGTGGCCAAGGAGGCCGGCTCGACGGCGCGGCCCAACGGCTGGCGCGAGGTTTTTCGCGAGGCCAGCTGGGACGAAGCCCTTGCGCTGGCCGCCGGTGGGCTCAAGGCCCTGCGCGACCAGTTTGGTGCGGCCACGCTGGCCGGCTTTGGGTCAGCCAAGGGCAGCAACGAGGAGGCCTATCTGTTCCAGAAGCTGGTGCGCACCGGCTTTGGCAACAACAACGTCGACCACTGCACCCGTTTGTGCCACGCCAGCAGCGTGGCTGCGCTGCTGGAGGGCGTGGGGTCGGGTGCGGTCAGCAACCCGGTCAACGATGTGCAGCATGCCGGGCTGATTCTGGTGATCGGCGCCAATCCCACGTCCAACCACCCGGTGGCCGCGACCTGGATGAAAAACGCCGCCGCCCGCGGCACCCGGATCGTGATGTGCGACCCGCGCCGCACCGACCTGTCGCGCCACGCCTGGCGCACGCTGCAGTTCAAGCCCGATACCGACGTGGCGCTGCACAACGCGATGATCCACACCGTCATCGACGAGGGCCTGACCGACCCGGTGTTCCTGCGTGACCGGACCCGCAACTTTGCCGCGCTCAAAGCCAATGTGGCGGGCTACACGCCCGAGCTGATGGCGCCGATCTGCGGCATCCCGGCCGTACAGATCCGCGAGGTGGCGCGTGCATTTGCCACTGCCAAGTCGGCGATGGTGCTGTGGGGCATGGGCGTGAGCCAGCATGTGCACGGCACCGACAACGCCCGCTGCCTGATTGCGCTGGTGGCGGTGACCGGCCAGATCGGCAAGCCCGGCAGTGGCCTGCACCCGCTGCGCGGCCAGAACAACGTGCAAGGCGCCAGCGACGCCGGCCTGATCCCGATGATGTTTCCCAACTACCAGCGGGTGGACGACCCCGGCGTGCACGCCTGGTTCGAGGATTTCTGGCAAACCCGTCTCGACCCCAGGCCCGGCCTGACCGTGGTCGAGATCCTGCACAAGGCGCACGCACCGGAGACCGACCCCCAAAAGATCCGCGGCATGTACATCCTGGGCGAAAACCCGGCGATGAGCGACCCCGACCTGAACCACGCCCGCGCCGGCCTGGCCAGCCTGCAGCATCTGGTGGTGCAGGACCTGTTCATGACCGAAACCGCCTGGCTGGCCGACGTGGTGCTGCCGGCATCGGCCTGGCCCGAGAAAGCCGGCACGGTGACCAACACCGACCGCATGCTGCAAATGGGCCGGCGTGCTTTGAACCCGCCGGGCGATGCCCGCCAAGACCTGTGGATCGTGCAGCAGATCGCCCGCGGCATGGGGCTGGACTGGACCTATGACGGCGCCGACAGCGGTGTGGCGTCTGCCTTTGAGGAAATGCGCCAGGCGCTGCACGGCGTGATCGCCGGCATCAGCTGGGACCGGCTGGAGCGTGAGCACAGCGTCACCTACCCCTGCCTGAGCGAAGACGATCCGGGCCAGCCGATTGTCTTCACCGCGCATTTCCCCACCCCGGATGGCCGGTTGCAACTGGTGCCGGCCGACATCATCCCGGCCGCCGAGCGGCCCGACGCCGACTACCCGTTTGTGCTCATCACCGGCCGCCAGCTGGAGCACTGGCACACCGGCAGCATGACCCGCCGCACAGCGGTGCTGGACGCGCTGGAGCCGCTGGCCACCGCCAGCCTGCACGGCGCCGACCTGGCCCGCCTGGGCCTGGCGCCCGGCGATGCGATGACGGTAGCCAGCCGGCGCGGTGCAATCACACTGGCGGTGCGGCGCGACGACGGCACGCCCACCGGCGCAGTGTTCATCCCGTTTGCCTATGCCGAGGCGGCCGCGAACTTGCTGACCAACCCGGCACTGGACCCGACAGCGCGCATCCCCGAGTTCAAGTACTGCGCGGTGCGTATTTCGGCAGGGGGCGATGTGGCCGCGGCGGGGCACCGGCCGGGCGTTGGCTGACGCGGGGTAAGTCGGGCCGCGCCGCCGACCGCCGGCCGACCGGTACGCTGGTGGCGGTTCTTGGGCGCCAACCAGCGCGGGCCTTGACGGCAGTCAAGCTGCACCGGGCCGCCGGTGGCGATCATCGCGGTGGCCTGGCAGATCCTGCCGGCGCAGAGGACACCCATGAGCATCCGCAACCTCGATTCGCTGTTTGATCCCGCGTCCATCGCCGTGATTGGCGCGTCAGACCGGCCCGGCAGCGTCGGTGCCACGGTCTGGCGCAACCTGCGGCGGGGCGGCTTCAAAGGCCCGCTGTTGGCCGTCAATGCCCGCGCGCTGGTGCTGGACGGTGCGCCCGCGTGGCGCCGCGTGGCTGACCTGCCCGAGGTGCCCGAGCTGGCGGTGATCTGCACACCACCGGCCAGCGTGCCGCAACTGATCCAGCAACTGGGTGAGCGCGGCACCCGCGCCGCGGTGGTGCTGACGGCCGGGCTGGACGCCGCCCAGCGCCAAGCCATGTTGGACGCCGCCCGGCCGTACCTGCTGCGCATCCTGGGGCCCAACGGCATCGGCCTGCTGGTGCCGGCCACTGGCATCAACGCCACTTTTGCCCACACCGGTGCCGTGCCGGGCGGGCTGGCGTTTGTCTCGCAATCCGGCGCGCTGGTCACCGCGATGCTGGACTGGGCCCAGGGCCGTGGCATCGGGTTTTCGCAGGTGGTGTCGCTGGGCGAGCATGCCGACATCGACTTTGGCGACATGCTGGACTGGCTGGCCAGCGACGCCCGCACCCGGGCGATCCTGCTCTACATCGAGTCGGTCACAGCGGCGCGCAAGTTCATGTCGGCCGCGCGGGCGGCGGCCCGCAACAAGCCAGTGATCGTGGTCAAGTCGGGCCGGTCGCAGCAGGGCCAGCGCGCCGCGGCCTCGCACACCGGCGCGCTGGCGGGCGCCGACTGGGTGGTGGACGCCGCCATCCGGCGTGCCGGCATGTTGCGGGTGGACACGCTGCAAGACCTGTTCCTGGCGGCCGAAACCCTGTCCCGCTGGCGCGACAACCGCGCCGACCAGTTGCTGGTGCTGACCAACGGCGGCGGTGCCGGCGTGATGGCAGCCGATGCCGCCGCCCGGGTCGGCATCGGGCTGGCGGTGCTGGCGCCCGCCACGCTGGCCCGGCTGGACGCGGTGCTGCCGGCCAACTGGTCGCACGGCAACCCGGTGGACATCATTGGCGATGCGCCGGTCGAGCGCTATGTGCAAACCCTGCAGGCGCTAGAGGGCGATCCGGCGGCCGACGCCGTTCTGTTTGTGCACGCGCCCACCGCCATCGTGCCCAGCGCCGACATTGCCCGCGCCCTCGTGCCGCTGGTGCAGCCGCGCCCCGGCCAGCCGCCCCGGCTGCTGGGCTGCTGGCTGGGCGGGCCGGCCGTGGCGCAGGCCAACCAGCAGTTTTTTGATGCCGGCATCGCCTGCTACCCCACGCCCGAGGAGGCAGTGCGGGCGTTTTCAATGTTGGTGGACTACCGCCGCAACCAGGCGATGTTGCTGGAGACACCGGCCGCGCTGGAGGCGGACGGCTGCAGCGCCGTTGACCGCAAGGCGGCCCGCGCCGCGGTGGCGGCCCAGGTGCGCCAGGTGCTGGCCGAAGGCCGCACGCTGCTGACCGAGCCCGAGGCCAAGGCGGTGCTGGCGGCCTACGGCATCCCGGTGGTGGCCACCCGGTTCACCGCACCGGACGCCGACGCCGCGCTGGCCGCGGCCCAGGCCATCGGCTGGCCAGTGGCGCTGAAGATCGTTTCGCCGGACATCAGCCACAAGTCCGACGTCGGTGGCGTGGCACTGGACATTGCCGACGAACCCGCGTTGCGTGCGGCCGTGTTGGCCATGTTGGCGCGCATCACCCAGCGCCAGCCCGCTGCGGTGCTGGCCGGTTTCAGCGTGCAGGCCATGGTGCACCGCGCCCAGGCCCGCGAGCTGATCGTCGGGACCAGCATCGACCCAGTGTTCGGCCCGTTGATCCTCTTTGGCCAGGGTGGCACGGCGGTGGAGCTGCTGGCCGACCGCAGCATCGCGCTGCCGCCGCTCAACGAGCCGCTGGCCCGGGCGCTGGTGGCCCGCACCCGGGTGGCGCGGCTGCTGGGTGCCTGGCGCGACACGCCGGCAGCCAACGCCGACGCGCTGCACCGCGTGCTGATCGCGGTGTCCGACCTGCTGACCGAGCTGCCCGAACTGGCCGAGCTGGACATCAACCCGTTGCTGCTGGACGCCCAGGGCGCAGTGGCGCTGGATGCGCGCATCCGGCTCGACGCCAGCGCACCGGGCGGCGCGGCGCACTTTGCCATCCTGCCGTATCCGCAGCAGTGGGTGCAGTCCGTCGAGTGGCGCGGCCGGCAGCTGACGCTGCGGCCAATCCGGCCCGAGGACGAGGTCCAGCACCTGGCCTTCCTGGCCGACCTGGACCCGGAGGACGTTCGGCTGCGCATCTTCTACAGCCGGCGCAGCATCGAGCACAGCGAGCTGGCGCGGCTGACACAGGTGGACTACGCCCGCGAGATCGCCTTCATCGCCACCGAGATCGACCCGCTGGGCAACGAGCGCACGCTGGGCGCGGCCCGCGCCGTGATCGATCCGGACAACCAGGATGCCGAGTTCGGCATCATCGTGAGGTCCACCTTGAAGGGCGAAGGCCTGGGCGCGCTGCTGATGGACAAGCTGGTGCGCACGCTGCGCGAGCGTGGCACCCGCGGTCTGGTGGCCACCGTGCTGGCAGAAAACCACCGCATGCTGGATCTGGCCCGCCAGCTGGGCTTTACGCTTGCACCGGCCGTGGCCGGTGAAGGCACACGGGAAATCCGGCTGGTGCTGTGACCGGGCACACGGTGGCACACCACGGCGCGCCGGGGCGCACCCGGCCCGGGTCGCCGCGTCAGTGTTCGCTGCTGCCGGTCGGGTGCATGATCCGGTCCGCCATCGCAATCGCCAACGCCGAGATCAGGAAGGTGACATGGATCAGCGTCTGCCACATCAGCACCTTGTCGGTGTAGTTGGCGGCATTGATGAAGGTCTTGAGCAGGTGGATCGAGCTGATGCCGATGATGGCCGTGGCCAGCTTGACCTTCAGCACCGAGGCGTTGACCTGGTTCAGCCACTCGGGCTGGTCGGGATGGCCCTCCAGCCGCAAGCGCGACACAAAGGTCTCGTAGCCGCCAACGATCACCATGATCAACAGGTTGCTGATCATCACCACGTCGATCAGCGCCAGCACCACCAGCATCAGCACGGTTTCGTTCAGCGCGGTGATCGGCTCGTAGCCCAACACCTGGCCGCTCGGCCCCAGGATCGCGGCGGCCTGGTAGCCGGTGCTCTTGACCAGCGTGGCCAGCGCGGCCTGGTTGCCAAACGCGGCCTCGATCAGGTGCACCAGTTCCACCCAGAACTGGAACACGTACACGCCCTGCGCCAGGATCAAACCCAGGTAGAGCGGCAACTGCAGCCAGCGCGTGGCAAAAATCAGCCGGGGCAGGGGGCTGAGCTTGTGACTGGCGTCGTGGGGGGCTTTTGCCATGGGTGGGGGTGGCGCACGGTGCGCGATCGGGGCGGGTCGGGAAGGGCAACTCCGCTGGATTCTAGGAGGCTGCTGTGTCAGGCTTGTAGGTGTTGTTGTCGGGCGGCAGCGCGTGCGCCATCATGCGGCGTGCGGCGCCATCGCTGTCGAGTAAGCGGTTCGTAAGAGCCTCTGCCTATGGTGCGAAGCATTCGATGTTCCATTCCTCCTGGAGACCCACATGAGCACTGACGGCCCTACCGAGCTGAAAACCTACCTTCCCTCGGCCGCATTGGTGGCCGGCGCCCATGTGCAAGGCATGGCCGCCTACCAGGCTTTGGTCCAGGAGGCCGAAACCGACTACGCCGGCTTCTGGGCGCGCCAGGCGCGTGAGCTGCTGAGCTGGAAAACCCCGTTTACCCAAGTGCTGGACGAGAGCGATGCGCCGTTTTTCAAGTGGTTCGAGGACGGCACGCTCAACGCGTCCTACAACTGTCTGGACCGCAATATCGAGCGCGGCCTGGGCGACAAGACCGCGATCATCTTCGAGGCCGATGGCGGTGAAGTCACCCGCACCAGCTACAGCGAGTTGTTGGCCAAGACCTGCCAGATCGCCAATGGCCTGAAAAGCCTGGGCGTGGTCAAAGGCGACCGGGTCATCATCTACATCTCGATGTCGGTGGACGGCGTGGCAGCGATGCAGGCCTGCGCCCGCATCGGCGCCATCCATTCGGTGGTGTTTGGCGGCTTTTCGGCGCAATCGGTGCGGGACCGCATCCAGGACACCGGCGCCAAGGTCGTCATCACCGCCGACCACCAGGTGCGCGGTGGCAAGCTGCTGCCGCTCAAGAGCATCGTCGACGATGCGCTGGCGCTGGGCGGTTGCGAGTCGGTCAGCAACGTGCTGGTCGTCAAGCGCTCGGGCTCAGCCGTTGCAATGACGGCGGGCCGTGACCGGTGGATGGCCGACCTGATCGCCAGCCAGCCCAGCAGCTGCGAGCCCGAATGGGTGGGGGCCGAGCATCCGCTGTTCCTGCTGTACACCAGTGGGTCCACCGGCAAGCCCAAGGGGGTGCAGCACTCTACCGGCGGCTACCTGCTGCATGCAGCACTCACCACCAAGTTGACGTTTGACCTGAAGCCCGACGACGTGTTCTGGTGCACCGCCGATATCGGCTGGGTCACCGGCCACACCTACATCACCTACGGCCCGCTGGCCCTGGGTGGCACCGAGGTGGTGTTTGAGGGTGTGCCCACCTACCCGGACGCCGGCCGCTTCTGGAAGATGATCCAGGATCACAAGGTCACGGTGTTCTACACCGCGCCCACCGCGATCCGCTCGCTGATCAAGGCGGCCGAGGCCAACCTGGCGATCCATCCCAAGAGCTACAACCTGTCGAGCCTGCGCATCCTGGGCTCGGTCGGCGAGCCGATCAACCCGGCCGCCTGGGAGTGGTACCACCTCAATGTGGGCGGCGGCCGTTGCCCGATCGTCGACACCTTCTGGCAGACCGAGACCGGCGGCCACATGATCACGCCGCTGCCCGGCGCCACGCCGCTGATCCCCGGCTCCTGCACGCTGCCGTTCCCGGGCATCATGGCCGCCGTGGTGGACGAAACCGGCAAGGACGTGCCCTGGGGTCAAGGCGGCATTTT
>JANMXG010000048.1:0-3289 GCA_031394235.1 Betaproteobacteria bacterium | reverse complement strand
CCCCATCCCAGTGGTTCTTGGACAGGTCGGCAAACACCTCGGGCGCTTGCAGCGAAAAGGCGTCGAAGCGCCGGGGGTCGCGGGCAAAGGCCTCGCGCAAGTCCAGGCCGCGGCCGTGGGCCTGGTAGTGGCCTTGCAACGCAGCCCAGGCCACCGTGGTGTCGCAGCGCTTGATCTCGGTCATCTCAAGCCCCCTGGATCAGCGCGTCCAATTTGCCCGAATCAGCGGCAAAGGCTCGGATGCCCTCAGCCAGTTTGTCGGTCGCCATCGCGTCCTCGTTGTGGGCATAGCGGAAACCTGCCTCGTTGTAGTGCAGCTCGGGCAGATCGGCGTCCCGTGCGGCGGCGGCGCTCAACGCCTGCGGCACCGGCGCGTCGCTGGCTTGCAGGGCGCTGAGCAGGTCCGGGCTGATCGTCAGCAGGTCGCAACCGGCCAGCGCGAGGATCTGGCCGACATTGCGAAAGCTCGCGCCCATGACCTCGGTGGTGATGCCGAAACGCTTGTAGTGGGTGTAGATGCGGGCCACCGACTGCACGCCCGGGTCGTTGGCGCCGGCTTGTGCCGCGTCGTCCCAGGCCGCGCCGGCCTGCTTTTTGTGCCAGTCGTAAATGCGGCCGACAAACGGGCTGATCAATTGCACACCCGCGTCGCCACAGGCCACGGCCTGCGCAAACGAGAACAGCAGCGTCAGGTTGCAGTGGATGCCGTCTTGCTCCAACACGCGGGCGGCCTGGATGCCCTCCCAGGTGGCGGCAATCTTGATCAGCACCCGGTCGCGGGCGATACCGGCCGCTTCGTAGAGCGAGATCAAGCGGCGGGCGCGGGCCAAGGTGGCTTCGGTGTCGAACGACAGCCGGGCATCGACCTCGGTGGACACCCGGCCGGGCACCACCTTCAGGATTTCCAGCCCGAAGCGCACCAGCACCTGGTCAACGATGGCGTCCAGCGGCTGGCCACGGTGCGCCGCCACCGCTTCGGACAGCAGCGGCGCGTAGTCGATTTGTTGAACCGCCTTCAAGATCAGCGACGGGTTGGTGGTGGCGTCACGCGGCGCAAATTGCGCCAACTGCAAAAAGTTGCCGGTATCGGCCACCACGGTGGTGAACTGTTTGAGCTGGGCTAGCTGGTTCATGGCGGGTCTCGGTGGGGCGGGCAGAGGGGACAAACCGAATGGGCGCCCGACGAATTAGAACCCGATCACGCGGCCGCGGGTTTCAAACGGGTTACAGCCGGGTTGGCTCTGCTGCTGTTGCAGCCGTCCAGGACTGGCGGCAGCCGCGCTTGCGGCCCGGGCCAGAAGGCGGGCTCAGGCAGCCACCACCGACACGCCGCGCGCCAACAGCGTCAGGCTCACCGCCTGCCCCGGCTGCCAGCGGGTGGCCACATCGGGCGAGACCACAAACACCGGGCCCAGCGCGGTGTCGAAGCTCAGCTCCTGCAGGTTGCCCAGGTAGGCGGATTTGGCCAGCGTGCCGGCCAGGCTGGCGCCGCCCTGCGCCGGGTTCGCCGCGCCGGTTGGGTCGATCACCCAGGCCTCGGGCCGCACGGCCACCTGCACCCGGCCTGCGGGCAAAGCGCGGCCGGCGGCAAAGCGCAGCGGCCCCAGCTGCACCCAGCCGGCGGCGTCCACCACCGCCTCGAACAGCATCGCCTCACCCATGAAGCCCGCCACAAACGCGCTGGCCGGCTGCTCGTAGAGCTGCTGCGGCGTGCCGGCCTGGGCGATGCGGCCAGCGTCCATCACGACGATCTGGTCGCTCACCGCCAGTGCCTCGGCCTGGTCATGCGTGACGTAGGCCACCGTGAGCTGGAGCCGCTGCTGCAGCGTGCGGATCTCCTCGCGCATGCTGCGGCGCAGGCGGGCGTCCAGGTTGGACAGCGGCTCGTCGAACAGCATCACCGACGGCTGCAGCACCAGCGACCGGGCCAGCGCCACCCGCTGCTGCTGGCCGCCCGACAGCTCGGACGGCAGGCGATCATCGAACCCCGCCAGGCCCACCAGGTCCATCATGGCGCGGGCGCGCTGGCGGGTTTCATCCCGGCCAATGCCCTGCACTTCCAGCCCATAGGCCACGTTGCCCAGCACGCTGAGGTGCGGAAACAGCGCGTAGCTCTGGAACACCATGCTGACGTTGCGCTCGGCCGCACCCAGCGTGGTGACATCGATGCCGTCGATCAGCACCCGGCCGCTGCTGGGCGACTCCAGCCCGGCGATCAGGCGCAGGGTGGTGGTCTTGCCGCAGCCCGACGGGCCCAGCAGCGTGGTCAGCGTGCCTTGCGGCACCACCAGGTCGATGCCCTGCACCACCAGCGGGGACTGTTTGCCGCCGTAGCGCTTGCTGATTTGCCTGAATTCAATGCCGTGCGTCATGTGAACTTTCGTCGCCCCAGTTGCCGATCGCCCACCAGCGCCTGGATCGCTGCGGTGGCGGCCGACATCAGCACGATCAGCACGGTGCAGTAGGCCAGCGCCACGCCGTAGTCGCCATTGCCCACCCGGCCGATGATGTAGCTGGTGGCCAACTCGTTTTCGGCCGTCACCAAAAAAATCACCGCCGACACCGTGGTCATGCTGCGCACGAAGCTGTAGACCAGCGCGGCCACCAGCGCGGGTTTGAGCAGCGGCAGCACCACCCGGCGCAGCGTGGTGGCGGTGCCGGCACGCAGCATGGTGCTGGCTTCGTCGAGCGATTTGTCGAGCTGCTTGAAGCTGGCCGTGCCAGCCCGCACGCCCACCGGCAAATTGCGAAAGATGAAGCACAGCACGATGATCAGCCCGGTGCCGGTCAGCTCGAACGGCGGCACGTTGAAGGCCAGGATGTAGCTGACGCCCAGCACCGGGCCGGGGATCGCAAACGCCAGCAGCGCCGCAAATTCAAACGCACGTTGCCCGGCAAACTCGGTGCGCGCCAGCAACCAGGCGATCAGCAGCCCCAGCCCGGCGCACAGCGGCGCGGCAATCGCCGACAGCTTGACGGTGGTGAACAGCGAATTCCAGGCGGTGCCGGCCCAGACCCAGCCGGGATTTTGGGCAGACCCGCCCCACTGCAGGTCAAACGCAGTGCGGAAGTGCGCCAGCGTGGGCGTGTAGTCGCGGCCCCAGGTCTGCACAAAGCCACCGGCAAAGGCGAACACGTAGACGACCACGGTGAACGCCAGCCACGGCAGCGCCACGCCCAAGCACACGCGGCGCACGCCGTCGGGCAGCGGCATCGGCAGGCCGGCGTCGCCCTTGCCCGACACAGTCGTGTAGTTGCTGCGGCCCAGCAGCCGCTGCTGGGCCAGAAA
>JANMXG010000047.1:0-33750 GCA_031394235.1 Betaproteobacteria bacterium | reverse complement strand
GCCAGGCTGTCATGCGGGCGCAGGCCCAGGGCCCAGGCGCGTGCCAGGGTGTCGGGCGCCAGGCAGGCCCCGGCAATCTCCTCCTGGCCATCCACACCGTCGGTGTCGCCCGCCAGTGCATGGATGCGCGGGTGGCCGTTCAAGCTGAGGCCCAAGGACAGCAGGAACTCGACATTGCGCCCACCGCGGCCCTGGCCACGGACGGTGACGGTGGTTTCACCGCCCGACAGCAAGACGCAGGGCGCTTTGACCGGTTGATCACGCTGCGCCACCTGCAGCGCAATGCCGGCCAGCACGGTGCCCACGTCGCGGGCTTCACCCTCCAGCGCGTCGCCCAGGATGTAGGGCGTGATACCGGCCTCGCGGGCCACGGCCGCAGCGGCTTCCAGCGCCATCTGCGGTGTCGCGATCATCCGGGTCTCGGTGCGCGCCAGCCGGGCGTCGCCGGGCTTGATCGACTCGCCGCGCCCACTTTCCAGCACCTCACGCACGGCGGGCGCCAGGGCGATGTCGTAGCGGCGCAAGATGGCCAGCGCGTCGTCGCAGGTGGTCGGGTCGGCGACGGTAGGACCGGACGCGATATTGATAGCGTCATCGCCCGGCACATCGGAGATCAGCAGCGTCAGCACCCGCGCCGGGTAACACGCCGCCGCCAACCGCCCACCCTTGATTGCCGAGAGGTGCCGACGCACGCAGTTCATCTCGCTGATGGTGGCGCCGGATTTCAGCAACGCCCGGTTGAGCGCCTGCTTGTCGTCCAGCGTCAGGCCATCGGCGGGCAGCGGCATCAGCGATGAGCCACCGCCCGAGATCAGGCACAGCACCAGGTCGTGTTCAGTCAGACCTTGCACCATCGCCAGCAAACGCTGGGCAGCGGCCAGGCCGGCCGCATCGGGCACCGGGTGTGCCGCTTCGACAATCTCGATGCGCTCGCAGGGCACCGCGTAGCCGTAACGGGTGACCACCAGACCAGTCAGCGGCCCACGCCAATGGCCCTCGACCGCGCGCGCCATCGCTGCTGACGCCTTGCCGGCGCCGATGACGATGAGCCGGCCAGCGCCCAGCGACTGGGGCTCAGGCAGGTGCGGCGGTATGCACAGCGCCGGCTGGGCCGACGCAATCGCGGCCTCGAACATGCGCTTGAGCAGCGCCTTTGCCGGGTTGGCGTCAGTGGTCATCGTGCGGGCTCTTCAGGCGGCCTTCTGGCCGATTTCGAAATTGGCCATCTGTTCCAGCGCACGCACCATGGCCGAGTGGTCCCAGTTCTTGCCGCCGTGCGCCGCAC
Organism: Betaproteobacteria bacterium; assembly: GCA_031394235.1. Lineage (GTDB taxonomy): Bacteria > Pseudomonadota > Gammaproteobacteria > Burkholderiales > Burkholderiaceae_C > Pseudaquabacterium. The sequence continues at coordinate 32,465 of JANMXG010000047.1, read as the reverse complement.
AGGTGTTGAACAGCTCTTGTGCGGTGGCGGTGTTGGGCAGGGCCACGCCGAGTTCGCGTGCACTGGCCAGCGCCAGGTTCAGGTCTTTTTGGTGCAGCGAGATGCGGAAACCCGGGTCAAAAGTACGGTTGATCATGCGCTCGCCATGCACCTCCAGGATCTTGGACGACGCAAAGCCGCCCATCAGGGCTTGGCGCACACGCGCCGGATCGGCACCTGCCTTGGCGGCGAAGAGCAGGGCTTCGGCCACGGCCTCGATGTTGAGCGCCACGATGATCTGGTTCGCGACCTTGGCGGTCTGGCCGTCGCCATGGCCACCGACCAGCGTGATGTTCTTGCCCATCAGCTCAAACAGCGGCTTGATGCGGGCAAAGCCTGCGTCGGTGCCGCCCACCATGATCGACAACGTGGCGTTCTTGGCACCCACTTCACCGCCGGAGACCGGCGCGTCCAGGTACTCACAGCCCAGGTCGTTGATCTTCTTGGCGAAAGTCTTGGTGGCGATGGGCGAGATCGAACTCATATCGACAACGACCTTGCCCCGGCTGAGGCCGGCAGCGATGCCGTCTTCAGCAAACAGCGCCGCGTCCACGTCCGGGGTGTCGGGCACCATCACAAAGATGATGTCGGCCCGCTCGGCAACGCCGCGTGCGTGGGTGCACTGGGTGGCGCTGCTGTTGCCAATGGCCTCGGGCATCTAGCCCAAGGTGTAGACAAACAGCAGGTGGCCCGCCTGGATCAGGTGGCCCGCCATCGGCGCGCCCATGATGCCCAGGCCGATGAAGCCGATCTTGAGAGGTTGTGCGGTCATGAATTGTTCCTACTGGATTGAGGGGAGAGTTCAGCGGGTCAGGTTCTGCAACCAGCCCAGTCCAGCTTCGGTGGCAGCGGCGGGCTTGTATTCGCAACCGACAGTGCCGGTGTAGCCAATGCGGTCCAAGTGCTTGAACAAAAACGGGTAGTTGATCTCGCCGGTGCCGGGCTCATTGCGGCCCGGGTTGTCAGCAAGCTGAATGTGGCCGATGCGCGCCAGGTGCTTTTGCAGCGTCGCGGCCAGCTCACCTTCCATGCGCTGGGCGTGGTAAATGTCGTACTGCAAAAAGGCGTTGTCCGCGCCGACTTCATCCAGGATGTCCAGCGCCTGGGCGGTGCCGCTCAGGTAGAAACCCGGGATATCGAAGGTGTTGATCGGCTCGATCAGCAGGCGCAGGCCCGCCGGCTTGAGCTCGGCCGCCGCAAACTTCAGGTTGGCAACCAAGGTCTTGCGCAACTGCGCCTGATCAGCGCCCGCAGGCACCTTGCCGGCCAGACAGTTGAGCTGCGGCGCGCCCAGCGCCTTGGCGTACTCGATGGCCTGGCCCACGCCGGCGCGAAACTCGGCTTGGCGTCCGGGCAGGCAGGCAATGCCACGCTCGCCAGCGTCCCAGTCGCCGGCCGGCAGGTTGTGCAGCACCAGGGTCAGCTTGTGGGCATCGAGGCGCGCCAAGATATCGCCTGCCGCAAAGGCGTAGGGAAACAAAAACTCCACCGCAGTGAAGCCGGCTTTGGCGGCCCGCTCAAAACGGTCGAGAAAGGGCACCTCGTTGAACAACATCGTGAGGTTAGCGGCGAACTTGGGCATGGGTGCTCCGGTTTTGGGGCTGTGCGGGCTCAGTCGAGCATGCCGACGGCGGTTGGCGCGTCGGCCTTGCCCTTGGCGAGCTCTTCAAATTCGACGACGTTGTCGATCTCGGTGCCCATGGAGATGTTGGACACGCGCTCAAGGATGATCTCGATCACCACCGGCACCTTGAACTCGGCCATCCAGGCTTCAGCTTGTTTGATGGCCGGTGCCAGCTCTTCTTGCCTGAGCACACGGATGGCCTTGCAGCCCAGGCCCTCAACCACCTTCAGGTGGTCAACGCCATAGCTGTGCGTCATCTCCTCCGTCGGCGTGTTGATGTTGTCAAAGCCGAGTTGCACGCAGTAGTCCATCGTGAAGCCGCGCTGGCTCTGGCGGATCAGGCCGAGGTAACTGTTGTTGACCACGACATGGATGTAGGGCAGCTTGAACTGGGCGCCTACAGCCAGTTCTTCCAACATGAACTGGAAGTCGTAGTCGCCCGACAAGGCCACTACCTTGCGCGTGGGATCCGCCGCAACAACACCCAGGGCGGCGGGGATGGTCCAGCCCAGCGGGCCGGCCTGGCCGCAATTGATCCAGTGGCGCGGGTGGTAGACGTGCAGGAACTGCGCACCCGCGATCTGGCTCAAGCCGATGGTGGAGACGTAGGTCACGTCTTTGCCAAAGGCATTGTTCATGCACTGGTACACACGCTGCGGCTTCATCGGCACGGTGTCGAAGTTGGTCTTGCGCAGGTACTGCACGTCTGACTTGCGCGCCAGGCATTCAGCGGCCCAGGCACTTTGATCGCGCAGCTTGCCAGCGGCTTTCCATTCCTTGGCCACTTCCACAAACAGCTGCAGCGCGGCCTTGGCGTCGCTGACGATGCCGTAGTCGGGTGCAAACACGCGTCCGATTTGCGTCGGCTCGATGTCAACGTGGATGAACTTGCGGCCCTTGCAGTAGACCTCGGGGGATCCGGTGTGGCGGTTGGCCCAGCGGTTGCCGATGCCCAGCACAAAATCGCTGGCCAGCATGGTGGCGTTGCCGTAGCGGTGGCTGGTTTGCAGGCCGCACATGCCAGCCATCAGCGGGTGGTCGTCAGGGATGCTGCCCCAGCCCATCAGGGTCGGGATGACAGGGATGCCGGCGATCTCGGCGAACTGCTGCAGCAGGCCCGATGCATCGGCATTGATGATGCCGCCACCGGCAACGATCAAGGGCCGCTCGGCGCCGTTGAGCATCTCGATGGCTTTTTCGATCTGCTTGCGCGAGGCCGCAGGCTTGTAGACCGCCAGCGGCTCGTAGGTGTCGATGTCGAACTCGATCTCACCCATCTGCACATCAAACGGCAGGTCGATCAGCACCGGGCCGGGGCGGCCTGAGCGCATCAGGTGGAAAGCCTGCTGGAAGGCGCGCGGCACCTGGGCCGGCTCCATCACAGTGGTCGACCACTTGGTCACCGGCTTGGAAATGCTGGCGATGTCCACCGCCTGGAAGTCCTCCTTGTGCAGCCGGGCGCGTGGGGCCTGGCCGGTGATGCACAGGATGGGGATGGAATCGGCCTGGGCCGAATACAGGCCTGTGATCATGTCGGTGCCCGCAGGCCCCGACGTGCCGATGCACACGCCGATGTTGCCGGCGTTGGCCCGGGTATAGCCTTCGGCCATGTGCGACGCGCCCTCAACGTGACGCGCCAAAATATGGGTGATCGACTGCCGTTCACGCAATTGCGCGTACAGCGGGTTGATCGCAGCACCAGGCACGCCGAAAACTTGCGACACGCCCTCTTTTTCCATCACCAACACTGCGGCCATTGCGGCCTTCATCCTTGCCATTTGGGTCTCCTGCTAACGATGGACCTGATCGTCGTCTGTCCAGCACGTTTTGAGAACAGTCGTCTGGTGATAAGTCCTATTCCACAGCGTAATAAAGCCAAGCCCACCACCGGCGCTACAGTCAGGCCATGGACCGATTGGCAGGTTTGCACCTCTTCATCCGCGTTGTCGAAACTGGCAGTTTCAGCAAGGCCGCTGCAGACCTCGGCATTGCCCAGCCCACGGCAACCAAGGCGGTCGCAGCCATCGAGACGCGATTGGGTGCGCGGCTGCTGCACCGGTCAACGCGCGGCGTCACGCCAACTGCGGTCGGCGCGCTCTACTACGAAAAGTGCAAGCGCATTTCGAGCGACGTGGAGGATGCAGAGAACCTGGCCACGCTGTTGCAAAGCGGTGTCGGCGGCCAGATCCGCATCAGCACCTCGCTGGCGTTCGGCCGGCGGGTAATGGTGCCGCTGGTGCTGCGCTACATGGGCGAGAACCCGGGCGTTGGCATTGACCTGCTGTTTGATGACCGCTATGTCAACCTGGTCGAGCAGGGTGTTGATCTGGCGATCCGCATGGGGCGTTTGGCCGACTCAACGCTGGGTGCGCGCTACCTGGGCACCAATCCGTGGGTGATGGTGGCTTCGCCGGGCTACCTGCGTGAGCACCCTGCGCCACAGGTGCCGGACGACCTGGCCCGCCACGGCTGCGTGATCTACAGCAGCGTGCAGGGTGATGATCGCTGGAGCTTGACGGGGCCCAGCGGCCAGGAGATGTCGGTGCCCGTCAGCGGCCGGCTGCGCAGTAACAACCTGTCGGCCGTGCTGGCAGCAGCGCGTGCCGGCATGGGCTTGGCCGTGTTGCCGTGGTACGTGGCACGTGAATCGGTGGCCGACACCAGCGTGGTCCCGGTGTTGACCGACCATGTGCTGCCGGCGCAGGACGTGCATGCAGTCTTCCCCTCACCCAAGCTGGTATCGACCAAGGTCACCAATTTCATTGCGTTCTTGCAGCAGGCGCTGGCTGGAGACTGGTGGCGCGAGGCGCCCTGACAGGCGGTGACGGCTCAGGAGTGCACCAGCTTGAGTCTGGACACCGGCGCCAGCGTGGCACGCAGCTTCTCGCGGGCATCCGTCTTGTCGGGCATCGACTTGCCGAGTGCCGATTCAACGCTGCCTATGTGCTCAAGCATCAGGCGTTCGGCGCCGGCGATGTCGCCGTTTGCAAGCATCTCGACGATGCGGGCATGGTCGGCGCAGGAGGCGCGGGCATCGTGCGAACTCTGGTAGAGCGTGGCGACGATCGTGGTGCGCGCGGTCAGGTCGCGCAGCAAGTCGGCGAGCAGGCGGTGGCCCAGGCATTCGGCCAGGCAGACATGGAAATCGGCCAGCAGGAAGGCCCGCGTTGCGGCGTCACTGCCGTCGAGCGCACGTTCTTCGTCCTCGATGTGCTGGTGCAGCCTGCGGATCACAGCCTGTAGCGGTCGGCCTTCGGTCTGGCGCAGCATGCCACCCTCAACGGCGCGGCGCGCGGCAAAGGCATCGCGCGCCTGGTCGATCGAAGGTTCGACCACATACCAGCCCTTGCGCGAGCGCACCTCGACAAACCCGCGCGCCTGCAATTGCATCAGCGCCTCGCGAACCAGCGTTCGGCTGACGCCGAACAGATCGGCCAGCGCCTGTTCGCCAAGCCGCTCGCCTGGGCTCAGGCGTTGGCCGAGGATGGCCTCAACGACGCGGTGGGCAATGTCGGACTGAGTGGCCATGGTTGGACTGTAGCCGCAGAACCGATCAGGCCTGCGCCGGCACCGGCGCGACGACGATGTCAAGATCGTCCTCGGTGGGCGGCACGCTGAGGCCGTCGAGCACTGCATGCGCACGCTCGCGGTCGATATCGCCCTCCCACGCGGCCACGGCCACGGTGGCCACGCAATTGCCGATCAGGTTGCCCAGGGCACGGGCAATGCCCATGAACCAGTCGACCGACAAGACCAGCACCAGACCGATGGCCGGAATGGCCGGAATCGCCTGCAGCGTGGCGGCCAGCACCACGATTGCCGAGCCTGGCACGCCGTGTGCGCCCTTGCTGGTGACCAGCGAAATGGCCAAGATCGTCAGCAGGTCGGTCATCGAAATCGGCGTATTGGTGGCCTGGGCAATGAACACCGCGGCCAGCGTGATGTAGATCGAGAAGGCGTCGAGGTTGAACGAGTAGCCCGTGGGAATGACCAGGCCGACCGTGGAGTCGCGGATGCCCATGCGCTTCAACTTGCTCATGACCTGCGGCAGCACGCTGTCGCTCGACGTGGTGGCAAACACCACCATCAACTCCTCGCGCAGATAGCGCAGCAGCTTGAAGATCGAAAAGCCCGACAGCCGCATGATGGTGCCCAGCACAACGACCACGAACCCGATCACCGTGGCGTAGAACAGCACCACCAGCAGGCCAAGCTGGCGCAGCGAGCCGATGCCGTACTTGCTGACGGTGAAAGCGATGGCACCGAGCACGCCCAAGGGCGCCAGTTTGATGATGATGCCCATGATTTTGAACAGCACATGCGAGAGCGTGTCGATGAAGCCGGCCACCGGTGCACCGCGCGCGCCGAGCATGGCCAGCGCGCAGCCAAACAGCACGGCAAAGAGCAGCACCTGCAGCACGTCACCGGTGGCGAAGGCGTTGACCACGGTCGTCGGGATCAGCTTCATCAGGAAGTCGACCGTGCCGCCACCGGTCAGCTTGCTGGCGTTGTCAACGTAGGCGCTCATGGCCTTGGCGTCGAGCGTGTTCGGGTCGACGTTCATGCCAACACCGGGCTGGAAGATGAACGCCATCGCCAGGCCGAGACCGAGCGCGACGGTAGTGACCAACTCAAAGTAGACCAGTGCCTTGATGCCGACACGGCCGACCCGTTTCAAGTCGCCGGCGCCGGCAATGCCGTGCACCACCACGCAGAAAACCAGCACCGGAATGATCATCTTGATCAGCTTGATGAAGCCGTCGCCGAGGGGCTTGAGCTTGACGCCGAACTCGGGCCAGACAAAGCCGACGACGACGCCGACGAACAGGGCCAGCACGACCTGGCCAAACAGTGAACGGAAGAAACGGGGCATGAGGGGCTCCAGCGAGGGGTGAACAAGTTGTTTGCCTACAAGCTTGTATGCAAGCAATGTAGATAAAAGAAAACCCGCTGTCACGCGGGTTTTCACGGGTACGGATCGCGCCAGGTCAAGGCCGTCCCGCACCCGGCGGCGCGGCAGGCGCGCGCTCGCTCCACATCACCCCGCCGGTCGCCCAATCCTGGCGGGCGATGTCGAACAACAGCACATCCACACTGTCGGCGCTGCCGCCAAGCACACGCACGCAGGCGTCAGTGAGCTCGCGCGCCAGCGCAGCCTTCTGCTGCGGTGTACGGCCTTCAAACAGTTCTACGCGGAGGGTGGGCATGCAGATACTCACTGTCAGATAAGGCGGACGGCAACCTTGACCTAGCCACCCGCCGCAAGTTTGTCGAATCCGAGGCAAAACCGATGGTTCAAGTTTGCGCCCGGTTTGCCAGGCTCTGCGGCCGAGAGCTGCGCTCAGCCGATGTCGTCCCGGCCAACCAGCGCTACCGGCCGGACCGCAGCAGTCAAGGCGGCACGGACCTGATACCCGTCCCGCAATGGCCGTGTTGGATTCATTGGCCGATGCCAAGCCACAGCGCCTTCGCGCCGTGGTCTTGAGCGTCAGAAGTGGTACTCGGCGCGGATCATCGGCGTCTTTGCAAACGCGCCCTTTCCGGCCGGCCCGCTGGCGTTGTTGCCGAACTTGTTCTTCCAGTACTGGTACTCCAGGCCCAGCTTGAAGCTCTTGGGCTTGGCGCCTACAACGTTGCTCAGGTCGTACATGACCTGCATGTCGATGTTGGTTTCTGCAGCGGTGTCGGCACCGGATTCGTTCTTGCCCTTGGCCGCGATGAAGTTGGCAAAACCCTCACACGACAAGCCGGTGTCTTTGCCCAGCGGGATCGCCCACGCGGCACTGAGCATCGGATGGGTGTCGTAGGTGTAGCGCGGCGTGCTCTTCTTGCTGAAGGTGTTGTACGGGGCGTTGCTCTCCCACATGGCCAGCAGGCCGACATTGAGGAAGCCCGGCACGTCGAACATCAGCGTCGGACCTGCCACAAGCATGCGCTTTTTCGAGTTGTAGCCGGCGTCGGTCTTGGTGTTGACATCGAAGCCAGCGGTCAGTCCAACGCCGCGAATCGGGCCGAACTTCATGGCCTTGCCGGTCACCTTCTCGAGGTCCAGCGTGTGCCGGTAGACGACGTAGATCTCTTGGGCGCCGTTGGTGGAGCCGGCGCCAGCCGGGTCTTTGCTGTCGGACAACAGCACGTCGGCATTGAAGAAGTTGCTGCCGTACTTGTAGCCGCTGGCGTGGTTCAGATTAAGGATGTTCTTGCCGATGTCGTTGGCGTTGAAGGGCTCAGCGAACTTGCTGCCTTGGCGATAGCCAATCGATGTATCGCTCCAATCTGCGGCCAAAACAGCAGAAGTAGCCAGGGTAGTGAGGACAGCGGCTGCGATGCGATGGTTGGTGAAAGCGGGCATGGTTTTTCTTTCAAAGGGTGGGTTGAGCAGTGCTGCACGAGCAGCGCCTACGGGGGACAGGGTGATCAGTGCAGGGGCGCAGAGGCCCCGCCAGACCGGGCTGGCTTCAATGCCCTTCAGCGGACTTCGCGGCCTCAATGGCGCCGGCCTCGTCGCCACGCGCACCATTGAAGAAGATGTTCAGCACCACGGCGGCAACCGCCGTCAGCAAGATGCCGGATTCAAGCAGTGGGTGCAGTGAATGCGCCATCTGCTGGGTCCAGCGCGGTGCCACCAGGGGGATCAAGCCGAAGCCGATGGACAGAGCCACGATGTAGAGGTTGTTGCGGTTGCCCTTGTAGTCCACCGTGGACAGGATGCGGATGCCAGTGGCGGCCACCATGCCAAACATCACCAGGCCGCCGCCACCAGCACGAACTGCGGGATCGCCTCGACGAACGCGGCCATCTTCGGCAGCATGCCCAGCACGACCATGATGATGCCGCCGGCCACGCAGACCCAGCGGCTCTTCACGCCGGTCACCCCCACCAGGCCCACGTTCTGCGAGAAACTGGTGTACGGAAAAGTGTTGAAGATGCCACCGATCAGCGTGCCCAGGCCGTCGGTGCGCAAGCCTGCTGCCAGCTCAGGCTGGCTGATCTTCTTGCCGGTGATGTCGGACAACGCCAGGAACATGCCGGTGGACTCGATCATCACCACGATCATCACCAGCACCATGGTCAGAATCATCACCGGATCGAACGTGGGTATGCCGAAGGCGAAAGGCGTGACCACATCGAACCAGTGCGCCTTGCCGACCTTGTCGAAGTTCATCTTGCCCATCGCCATGGCCACGACGCATCCCGCAACGATGCCCAACAATACCGAGATGTTGGCCACGAAGCCCTTGGCGTACTTGACCAGCAGCAAGATGAAGACCAAAACGGCAGCGGCAATGGCCAGGTTGTCCAGCGCGCCGTAGGCCAGGTTGTCAACCGTTGGAATTGGGCCGAGCTTGATCTCGATGGCGGCGGCACCCGATGCCGCTGACGCGGCTGCCGCTGCGGCGGTGGCCTTGGCGCTGTCGACCATCGCCACCAGCTTGGGCACGTCGGTGCGCTGGGCCAAAACCGCGGGGCCACCCATGGCCCAGCCCACGCCCACCCGCATCAGGCTGATGCCGATGATCGCGATGATGGTGCCCGTGACCACTGGCGGAAAGAACCGCAACAGCCTGCTGACAATCGGCGCAATGATCATCGAGACAATGCCAGCACCGATGATGGCGCCGAAGATGGCGCGCGCACCATCAACCCCAGGCATCGCGTTGGCAAAGGCCACCATCGGACCGACCGCAGCGAAGGTGACGCCCATCATCACCGGCAACTTGATGCCAAACCACTTTGTGAAGCCCAGTGACTGGATCAGGGTGACGATGCCGCACGCAAACAAGTCAGCCGAGATCAGCAGCGCTACCTGTTCGGGGCTGAGCTTGAGGGCCCGGCCAACGATCAACGGCACGGCAATGGCGCCGGCATACATCACCAGCACGTGCTGTAGGCCCAGCGCCGCGAGCCGCCCGGTGGGCAGCTTCTCGTCGACCGGATGGACGGTTTCTGTTGTCATGGATGTCTCCTGGTGTCGAATGAATCGATCGGGCGGATTGGGCCGGGTGACCGGCCGGGCTGTAGACGCACGGCACTCGGCCGCGCGCCTGAACGGAAGTGATCAGTTGGCCGGTGCACCAGCTTCGAACCAACGCTTGAGCAGCGCACGTTCGTCATCGGTGATCTGGGTGGCGTTGTTCATCGGCATCACTCGAAGCACCACGGCTTGCTGGTAGATCGCTTGCGCATGCTGGGTGACTTTTGCTGCCGAGTCGAGGCGCACGTTTTTGCTCTGCATCGCCTCGCCGTGGCACATCACGCAGCGTTGGGTCACGATGCCTTGCACTTGGGCAAAGGTGGCAGGTGCCACCGCAGCCGCAACCGGCTGTGCATCTGGCTTGGTGGCCCAGACAGTGGTGCCCAGGACCACGGTGCCGATGATGGCGAAGTGCCAGGGCACTGGCTTACCGTAAGCCAGTGCCTTGTGGCGCAAGGCAAACGACAGCCGTATCAGGGCACCGGCAACCATGATGGCCACCAGCACCAGCCAGTTGTTCTTGGCGCCGTAGGTGAAGCCGTAGTGGTTGCTCATCATCGCGAACAGCACCGGCAGCGTGAAGAAGGTGTTGTGCACGCTGCGCTGTTTGCCACGCTGGCCATGCACTGGGTCAACCGGCTTGCCGGCCTTGATGCAGGCCACCACCGTGCGTTGCCCGGGGATGATCCAGAAGTACACGTTGCCGCTCATCGTGGTGGCCACCATCGCGCCGACCAGCAAAAAGGCGGCGCGGCCGGCAAACAGATGACAAGACAACCACGATGCAAACACGATCAGCACGAATACGCAGCCGCCAACGACAAGGTCGCCGTTCTTGCCACGGCCAAGCGTGCGGCAGATCGCGTCGTACACCACCCAAAAAGCAACAAAGAAAGCCAGCGCGGTGCTGACCGCAGCGGCCGGCGACCAGTCGAACAAGGTCTTGTCGATCAGAAAGGTGCTGGCGTTGTAGAGGTACAGCACCGTGAACAGCGCAAAGCCCGACAGCCAGGTGGAATAGCTCTCCCACATTGACCAGTGCAATTGATCGGGCACATAGCCGGGCGAGACCGGGTACTTCTGGTGGTGGTAGAAGCCGCCACCGTGCACGCCCCACTGCTCACCGCCCACACCTTTGTCGGTATCCGACTTGTTCTTTGGCGGGGTTAGGCTGTTGTCGAGAGAGACGAAGTAAAACGACGCACCTATCCAGGCAACGCCGGTGATGATATGGACCCAGCGCAGCAGCAGGTTGGCCCAGTCGAGCAAGAAAGCTTCCATAGAGTCCTCATAGCGGCAGGAGGTGCGGCCGAATTGCTGGCTGCACCTCCCCCACCACAGCGGGCTCTGTGAGGAAATTCGTCGCAACCATCGGCACCGGCCCCTGAGGGCATGTGCCTATGTGCTCCGCGGCGACGTGACCAAACTGTATACGAAGGTGTGAACCACCGAAAATTAGTGATTTCCCCTATCTCGACCACAGATGCGCGCCAAGAACCGGTTTGCTCAGGAACCGCGATAGGTTGAATAGGCCCAGGGACTGACCAACAGCGGGACGTGGTAATGCCCTGCTGCATCAGCGATGCCGAAGTCCAGCAGCACATCGTCGATGAACGGCGGCTCAGGCAGCAACACGTTGATGCCCCGAAAGTAGGGCGCCACCGAAAATACCAGCCGGTAGCGGCCAGCGGCCATGGTTTGCGCATTCAGCAGGGCACCGCCGTCGTTTCGCCCGTCGACGTTGAGCTTGAAAGCCTGGAGGGTCACGACTTTGTCGCCATCGATTCGCTGCAATTTCACCGCCATGCCGGCCGCGGGGCAGCCGTTCATGGTGTCGAGCACGTGGGTGCTGAGGTGTCCCATAAGAAATCCTTTTGAGTCCGTAGGATGGATCGGCAGAGATCGATGCAGGGCCCTGTCGGGCCTGTCGATCATTGCCGTCTGAGCGCAATCCCGGCTTGCGTTCAAGCTTAAAGTGTATACACTTGATGGTTCAGGTCAACCTATTTTGGAACCATCAACATGCCTAACCCTCCGCCTGGAGGCCGCGCCAGCCTCAAGGTCATCCACCCGACCACCAGCCCGGCCATCGTCCCTCTCAGCAGCCAGGCCGAGACCCCAGCGCGTGCGCCACGGGCAGCGCGTGCAACCCCGGCCGTGACGAAGGCAACCAAGCCAGGCAGTACGCAGCGCATCGTTGATTCGATCACTGCGGCCATCGTCGAGCGTCGCCTGATGCCTGGCACCAAGTTGTCCGAGCAGAAGATTGCCGACATCTTCAAGGTCTCGCGCACGCTGGTACGCCAGGCGCTGAATCAGCTCAGTCGTGACCGCCTGGTGATGCTCGAACCCGCACGCGGCGCTTTTGTTGCCACGCCCAGCGTCGAAGAGGCGCACCAGGTTTTCGAAGTGCGCCAGATCCTTGAGGTGGCGTTGACGCGACGTCTGTGCGCGGCGATCAGCAACGCACAAATCGCCGAACTCCGCCGCCACCTGCACGCGGAACAAGAGGCCGTTTCCAGTGCCGATGTCTCCAGCCGTACCCGGCTGCTGGCGGACTTCCACCTGGTGTTGGCACAAATGCTTGGCAACAATGTGCTAACGCAACTGCTGATCGACCTGCTGACCCGATCATCACTGATTTCTCTGATGTACCAGTCATCGCAGTCAGCCGAGCATTCGCTGGAAGAGCATGTCGCCATCGTCGATGCCTTCGAACAGCGGGATATCGAGCGCGCCGTTCGGCTGACCGTCGAGCACCTTGAGCATGTTGAACAAAACCTGCGCCTGAACCCGCGAGAGACCGATCTCGCCCAGGTACTCAACCCGCAATCCTCATGACGTCAAGCTACCCCAGAGATCTGGCGGGCTACGGCCGCCACACGCCCCATGCCAACTGGCCCGGGCATGCCCGCGTTGCGCTGCAGTTTGTCCTCAACTATGAGGAAGGCGGTGAAAACTCGGTGCTGCACGGCGATGCCGGCAGCGAACAGTTTTTGTCCGAGATGTTCAACCCGCCGGCCGTGCCGGGCCGGCACCTGAGCATGGAAGGTATCTACGAGTACGGCTCGCGCGTGGGCGTCTGGCGTTTACTGCGCGAATTTGAGCGGCGTGGCCTGCCGCTGACGATTTTCGGCGTCGGCATGGCGCTCGAGCGCTGCCCCGAGGTGACTGCGGCCTTCACTGAACTGGGCCACGAGATCGCCTGCCACGGCTGGCGCTGGATCAATTACCAGGCCATCGACGAAGCCACCGAGCGCGAGCACATGGCCATGGGCATGGCGGCGATCCAGCGCTTGACCGGCCAGCGGCCGCTGGGCTGGTACACCGGCCGCGACAGCCCGAACACGCGGCGCCTGGTGGCCGATTTTGGCGGCTTCGAGTACGACAGTGATTACTACGGCGACGACCTTCCGTTCTGGATGAAGGTGGCGAAGACCGACGGCGGCGTTGCGCCGCATCTGGTGGTGCCCTACACCCTGGACTGCAATGACATGCGCTTTGCCTTGCCACAGGGCTTTTCGCAGGGTGATGACTTCTTCACCTATCTGCGTGACGCCTTTGATGTGCAGTACGCCGAGGGCGACGAGCGGCCTTCGATGATGAGCATCGGCATGCATTGCCGCCTGCTCGGGCGCCCGGGGCGCCTGCGCGGCTTGCAGCGCTTCTTGGATCACGTCGAAAAACACGACCGGGTCTGGGTCAGCCGTCGCATAGACCTCGCGCGCCACTGGAAAACAGCCCACCCCTTCAACCCCGATGAAGCCTTTGCATGGGAGCGAACATGATCACGCTTGAACAAATCAACGCCACGAACCAGCCCGATTTCGTCAAGCTGCTCGATGGCACCTACGAGCATTCACCCTGGATTGCCGAGCAGGCTTGGTCGAAGCGGCCGTTCAAGAGCCTGGTGCAACTGAAGCTGGCCTTGGTTGAGGTTGTTCGCGCAGCGGGGCGCGACGCGCAACTCGGGCTGATCCGCGCCCACCCCGAACTCGCCGGCAAGGCGATGGCGGCCAAGACGCTGACTGCCGAATCGACCCACGAGCAGGGCAAGGTGGGGCTGACCGATTGCACACCGGCCGAACTTGAGCGCATTCAGCGATTGAACGCCGACTACCACACCCGGTTCGGCTTTCCGTTCATCCTGGCAGTGCGGGGCCCGCGTGGCCAGGGGCTGTCCAAGGCCGAGATCATCGCCACCTTTGAGCGGCGCGTCTCCAATCACCCCGCCTTTGAACGGGCCGAATGCCTGCGCAACATCCACCGCATTGCCGAGATTCGCCTCAACGACAAGTTCGGCCACGAGCCCGCGCTGGGCAATGCCGTGTGGGACTGGGCCGAACGACTGGCGACGAACAGCGATCCGGGCTATGCCGAGCGAGGTGAGCTGACCGTCACCTACCTGACTGACGCGCACCGCGCCTGCGCACAGCGCCTGGCGCACTGGATGCGGGCCGACTGCGGCTTCGACGAGGTGGAGATCGACGCGGTGGGCAATGTCGTCGGCATCTACCATGGCACCGATCGTGAGGCCAAACGACTCTTGACCGGCTCGCACTACGACACCGTGCGCAATGGCGGCAAATACGACGGTCGGCTCGGCATCCTGGTGCCGATGGCCTGTGTGCGAGTACTGCACCGGCAAGGCCGGCGCCTGCCTTACGGCTTCGAGGTGGTCGGCTTTGCCGAAGAAGAGGGCCAGCGTTACAAGGCGGTGTTCCTCGGCTCGGGTGCGCTCACCGGGCATTTCGACACCACCTGGCTAGACCAGCAGGATGCAGACGGCATCACGATGCGCGACGCAATGCTGCATGCCGGGCTCTGCCCAGACGACATCCCAAAGTTGAAGCGCGACGCCAGCCGCTACCTGGGTTTTGTCGAAGCCCACATCGAGCAAGGCCCGGTGCTCAACGAGCTGGACCTGCCGCTGGGCATCGTGACCTCGATCAACGGCAGCGTGCGCTACCTGGGCGAGATTATCGGCATGGCCAGCCACGCCGGTACCACGCCGATGGACCAGCGGCGCGACGCGGCCACGGCTGCGGCGGAGCTGGCCTTGTACGTCGAGCGCCGCGGTGGCTTGGTCGCCAACCTGGTGGCCACAGTGGGCATGCTGGAGGTGCCTAGCGGCTCCATCAATGTGGTGCCCGGCCGCTGCAAATTCAGCCTCGATATCCGCGCGACGACCAACGCCGTGCGTGACGCCTGCGCCAGCGACATCCGCGCCGAGCTGCAAGCCCTCTGTGATCGCCGAGGCCTGCATTTCAAGCTCGAAGAAACCATGCGTGCCGCAGCAGCGCCCAGTGCGCCGGCTTGGCAACAGCGCTGGGAACGAGCGGTCGAGGCACTGGGACTGCCACGGTTCGCCATGCCCAGTGGTGCCGGACACGACGCGATGAAACTGCATGAGGCGATGCCACAGGCCATGCTGTTCATGCGCGGCCTGAATGCCGGCATCAGCCACAACCCGCTTGAAGCGATCACCAACGACGACACCGAGCTGTGTGTGCGCGCCTTCCAAAACCTGCTTGACCAACTTGCCTTGGAGCTTTCATGACGACTCTCGATTTGAACGCCAGTTACAACGCGCTCGACACCTGGGTTGACGCCCACTTCGACGAAGAAGTGCGCTTCCTTCAAGCGTTGGTGCGCGTCCCCACGGACACCCCGCCCGGCAACAACGCGCCGCACGCCGAGCGTACGGCCGAGCTGCTGGCGTCGATGGGCCTGATCGCCGAGAAACACGCGGTGCCGGCGGCCGAGGTGCAGGCCGCAGGCCTGGAGAGCATCACCAACCTGATCGTGCGGCGGCGCTATGGCGAGGGCAAGACGATTGCCTTGAACGCCCACGGTGATGTGGTGCCGCCTGGCGAGGGCTGGACCCACGACCCCTACGGTGGCGAAGTCGTAGACGGCAAGATCTATGGCCGCGCCACTGCGGTCAGCAAGTGCGACATGGCCAGCTTCACTTTTGCGGTGCGCGCGCTCGAGTCGCTGGGCGCCAAACTCGCCGGCAGCGTTGAGCTGCATTTCACCTACGACGAAGAATATGTCGGAGAACTGGGTCCGGACTGGCTGCTCAAGCAGGGCCTCACCCGACCCGATCTGATGATGGCGGCCGGCTTCAGCTACCAGGTGGTGGTGGCGCACAACGGCTGCCTGCAGCTGGAGGTGACGGTGCACGGCGACATGGCCCATGCGGCCATTCCCGACAGCGGCACCGACGCCATGCAAGGCGCGGTGCAGATCCTCAACGCGCTGTATGCCTTGAACTACGACTACCTCCAGGTAAGGTCCCAGGTCGAGGGCATCACCCACCCCTACCTCAACGTCGGCCAGGTCAACGGTGGCACCAACACCAACGTGATCCCCGGCAAAGTGGTGATCAAGTTGGACCGGCGCATGATCCCGGAAGAAGACCCGACCGAAGTGGAAGCCTCTTTGCGCCGCACGATCGCGCAGGCCGCCGCCGCGTTCAAGCCGCCACGCGGCGGCCATGAGCTGCGGGTTGACGTGAAGCGCTTGCTGCTGTCGCGCGCGATGAAGCCCTTGCCCGGCAACCAGCCGCTGGTGCAGGCGATCCAAAAGCATGGTCAAGCCGTCCTCGGCGAGCCGATTCCCGCGCTGGGCACGCCGCTCTACACCGACGTGCGGCTGTACGTGGAGCGGGGCATTCCCGGCGTGATCTACGGTGCCGGGCCACGCACGGTGCTTGAATCAAATGCCAAGCGCGCCGATGAACACCTGGTCTTGGCTGATCTGCGGCGCGCCACCAAGGTGGTGGCACGCACACTGCTTGACCTGCTGCAGTAGGGGCTGAGCGCTGCCGGCCTTTAGCGCCTGAAAATTCAGGCGCTCAAAACCGCCGCCCTGCCGACAGGCGCCAAGCGTCCTGGGCTGAGAAGTTCTGCTTGGGGTCGCGCGCCAGCCTGGCAAACCAGACCTTGCCGTCCAGGCCCAAAGTCCAGCCCCAGGCATTGACCTGTCCGGTATCGCCCAGGCCCTGCTTGTGCAGCAGGTCGGCTGTCAGCCGCAATGGGGCAGACCAGCCGTCAGGCAGCGGCCAGCGCAACGCCAGGTGGTGGTGTTGCTGACCCGTGCCGAGTCGGTCGTCGGCGATCACCAGCACCTGCAGCTGCCGACCCCCCTCGCCCTGCCAGCCCAGTGCAGCACTGATCGCATCATTGGGGTCGAAATTGAGGTTGGCGTAGGGCCGCAGGTTGGTGCGGCCAATACCGACTTGGGCGTAGAACGGCGAGCCCACTTGCAGGGCGATGCTGCCACCAACAAAACCGCCGCTGGCCAGTTGCAGCGAAGGCTGCAGTTGCAGCGGCAGCACCGGGTCGTCGCGCAAGACCCACTGCTCGTCGTAACCGGCCCGGACCTGGTGCCCAAATTCGCGGTCCTGGTAGACGCCCAGCCACAGGTTGCGACCCTCGCGGCGCCAGCGCAGGTTCAGGTCAGTGCCGACAAAACCGGTGCTGTCGCTGGACATGCGGTAGCGGCCGAGTGTGAGCTTGAACTCGCTCGGATCGGTGGCCGTGCCCTGCGCAAGCTCGGCCACCGCGCCTGCGGCTGGCGCCTCGGCCCAGGCCGCACCGGACAAAGTCGCACCGACCCAAGCCGCACCGGCCAACCCCAGCCCGAGGCTGATGGCCCCACCAGCCCGACGCGGGCCGGGCCTCATGCGCTGACGCCTGCAGGCGCGTCGGCGGGCGCCAGATCGCCGGCCGGCTTGGCTGGCGGGTCCTTGCGCGCCGCCCAGGCGTACAACGTGGGCAGCACCAGCAGCGTCAGCAAGGTGGCCGACACCAGACCGCCAATCACCACCACCGCCAGCGGGCGTTGGGTCTCGGCGCCGATGGCATGGCTCAGCGCCATCGGCAGCAGGCCCAACATCGCCAGCATCGCCGTCATCAGCACCGTGCGCAGCCGCGTCAGGCTGCCCTCCATCACCGCATCTTTCACCGCCATGCCGCCCTCGCGCAGTTGGTTGTAGTAGGTGACCATCACCACGCCGTTGAGCACCGCCTGGCCAAACAGCGCGATGAAACCGATCGCCGCCGACACCGACAGCGGAATGCCGGTCAGCGCCAGCGCAACGATGCCGCCGATCATCGCAAACGGGATGTTGGCGATGATCAAGAGTGCGCTGCGAAAGCTCTTGAAGGCATCAAACAGCAGCAAGAAGATCACCAGGATCGACAGCGGCACAACCCAGGACAGCCGCTTCATCGCGCGCTGCTGGTTCTCGAACTCGCCCGACCAGATCACCTCGTAGCCCGCCGGCAGCTTGAGCTCGCGGCTTGCAGCGGCTTGCAGGTCGGCCACCACCGAGCCCATGTCGCGGTCGCGGATGAAGATGCCCACCGCCGCCACCCGCTGGCCGTTTTCACGGGCGATGTTCATCGCGCCGCTGGTCTGGGTGATCTGCGCCAGCTGGCCCAGCGGCACCTGGGCGCCAAACGCTGTGCCTATCAGCAGCTTGGGCAGCGCATCCAGCGTGCGCTGCTTGGCGGCCAGCCGCACCACCACCGAGAAATGGCGCTCGCCCTCCCACAGCTCACTGGTCGTCTTGCCAGCCACCGCCGTCTCGATCGCGTCCTGGATGTCGCCGATGTTCAGGCCGAACCGGGCGGCGGCGTCGCGGTCGATGTCGATGCGCAGCTGCGGCAGCTGGCCGTCGCGGTCGATGAAGGCGCGGCTCACGCCCGGTGTGGCGCGCGCCAGCGTCACCACCTTGTTGGCCAGCTTGCCCAGCTCGGTCAGGTCGTCGCCCTTGACCTTGACGACGATCTGGCCGTCGATCTGCGAGATCGACTCCAGCACGTTGTCGCGGATCGGCTGCGAAAACGACACATCGATGCCGGGCAGCTTGGAGCAGGCGGCGTCCATCGCATCGATGATCTGACGCTTGGTGATGCCGGGCCGCCATTGCTCCTCGGGCTTGAGCTCCACAAAAGCCTCGAAGCCGTTGAAGATCTTGGGGTCGGTGCCGTCGTCCGGCCGGCCGACCTTGCTGACCACCGTCACCACCTCGGGCACCGTGCGCAGCTGGGTGCGCAGCTTGGATGCGGTCTGCTTGGCCTCGTCGGGCGAGACCGACGGCGGCAGCGTGGCGTTGACCCAGACGGTGCCCTCGTCGAGCTCGGGCAAGAACTCCGAGCCCAGGGTGCTGGCCAGCGCCAAGGCTGCCGCCAGCGTCAGCCCGGCCACCGCCATCACCCGTTTGGGCGCGCCAACGGCCCAGGCCAGCACCGGCTGGTAGACCCGCTTGCAGGCCCGCACCAGCCGGTTGTCCTCGTGTGGCACCTTGCTGCGCAGCAGCAGCACACACAGCAGCGGCACCAGCGACAAGGCCAGCACCAGCGAGCCGACCAGGGCCGAAGTCACGCTCCAGGCCATCGGCGAGAAGATGCGGCCCTCGTGGCGCTGCAGCGTGAAGATCGGCAGGTGGGCGGCGATGATGATGATCATCGAGAACAGCGTGGGCCGGCCCACCTCCACCGTGGCGCGCAGCACCGCCTTGAGGCGGTTCTCGGTACTCTTGACCTGCTCGTCGCTCAGCTCACCCAGGCGGCGGAAGATGTTCTCGACCACGATCACCGCACCGTCGACGATGATGCCGAAATCCATCGCGCCCAGGCTGAGCAGGTTGGCCGGGATGCCGACAAAGGTCAGCCCCAGAAAGGTGGCCAGCAAGGACAGCGGGATCACCACCGCCACGATGGCTGCGGCGCGCAGGTTCTGCAAGAACACGAACAACACAAACATCACCAGCAGCGCACCCTCGGTGAGGTTGGCAAACACCGTGTGCAGCGTCTTCTTGATCAGCCAGGACCGGTCGTAGTACGGGATGATCGTCATGCCGGGCGGCAGGCCGCCGTGGTTGAGCTTGTCGATCCTGGCCTGCACGCCGGCCAGCACCTTGGACGGGTTTTCGCCTTTGCGCATCACCACGATGCCGTTGACGATGTCGTCGGCGCCGTCCTGCCCCACCAGCCCTTGCGGCGGAAACTGACCCACCACCACCTGCGCCACATCCCGCACCAGCACCGGCGTGCCGGCGACCTCGGCCACCACCACCCGCTCGATGTCGGCCGACGTGCGGAAGCTGCCCAGCGAGCGGATCAAGAACTGCTGCCGGCCCTGTGTCATCGCGCCGCCACCGGCATTGCCGTTGGCCCGCTGCAGGGCGGTGAACAACTGGCCCAGCGACACTTTGTGGTCACGCAGCCGGGCCAGGTCGGGGTTGACCTCGTACTGCTTGATCGTCCCGCCCATCGTCACCAGGTCGGCCACGCCGCCAGCCTGGCGGATAGCCTTTTCAACCACCCAGTCCTGCGTCTCGCGCAGCTCACGCGGGCTGTAACCGTCACCGCGCAGGCGGAACCGCATGATCTCGCCGATGGCCGTGGACGGCGGCGGCACCGTCGTCTCGACCCCTGCCGGCAGGTCGATGCCACGCAACCGCTCCAGGATTTGTTGGCGCGCCAGCTGGTCACCCGGCTTGTCGTCGAAGGTGACCATCGCAAACATCAGGCCGTACTGGGTGTGGGTGAACAAACGCACCGTGTTGGGCAGGCCTGAGAGCGCAATCTCGACCGGGATCGTGACCTGCTTTTCCACCTCCTCAGCGGCCCGGCCGGGGTAGAGCGCAATGATGTTGACCTGGGTGTCCGAGACATCCGGAAAGGCCTCGACCGCCAGGTTCTGGAAAGCCAGCACCCCGCTGCCGACAAACAGCGCCAGCCCCAGCCAGATGAACAGCGGCTGGCGCAGCGCAAACTCGACAAACCGATTCATTTGGCGGTGTCCAGCAACTGGTCCAGGTACAGCCCACCCCCCACCACCACGGCGTCGCCCACGCCCACGCCTTGCAGCACCGACCAGAATTGAGGCCCGGCAGCACGCAGCAAGACCGTCCGGCGCTCGAACTGCCCAGGCGCCTTGCGCACAAACAGCACCGATTTATCGCCACGCAAAAACACCGCATCGGCCGGCACCAGCGGCAGGCTGCTGGGTTGCGCCACCGCCGCCTTGACAAACATCTCTGCCTTGAGCTGGCGCGTGGGGTTGGGCACGCGCGCCCGCACCTTGACCGTGCGGGAGTTGGGATCGACCGACTCGCCCACCGTCAGCACGGTGGCGCCAAACTCCCGGTCGGGCCAGGCGGCCACGCTCAGCAGCAGTTTCTGGCCGGGCTGCACCAGGGCCAGCTGGGTTTCGTCCACGTCGATGGTGGCCCACAGCGCGCCGGGGTCGCTGATGACAAACAGCGGCACGCCCTGCACATCGGTGCGCACCTCGGCACCGGGGTTGCTGCTGCGCTCGACCACCACGCCGGCCACCGGCGCGCGCAACAAGAAGGCCTGGTTGATCGCCGCCGGGCTGGCGCTGGCGCTGGCCGTTGCACCCGACAAACCATATTGCGCCAGGCGGGCCCGGGCCCGGCTGGCCTCGGCGCTGGACCGAGCCAGGTCGGTTTCGGCCTGCTCCAGGTCCTTGCGGGCGACCACACCGCCCTCCACCAGATCGCGTGCCCGCGCCACATTGTTGCGGCCCTGCGCCTGGTCGGCCTCGGCCTTGTGCAGGTCGGCCTGGGCCTGGCCGACGTCGGCCGAGCTCAGCGCCGCCAGCGGATCACCGCGCTTGACCGGCTGACCCACGGCGGCCAGCAGCTTGTCGATGCGGCCGGCGTAGGGCGCAAATACCCGGCTGGTGTGGTCCTCGTCCCAGACCAGGCGGCCGGTCAGCATCACCTGGTGGTCGGTGGGGCTGGCCACCGCCACCAGGCGCAGGCCAGGCGGGTCGATGCCGCCGGGAAAGCTGACCACCGCACCTGCCACCGTGGGCTCAACCGCCGGCGCGACCGGCTCAGGTTTGCTGCAGCCCGACACCAGGCCAGCCAACGCACCGGCCAAAGCCGCCTGCAGCAGCGCTGAGCGCAGCAACTTCATCGGCAGCAGCGGCATGACACAAGCAGTTTCGGCCATCATGGGCGTTTGATTCCAGGGTTCAACAACAGGACGACAGGGGTGGACGCCACTTGCCAGTCGGCCAACGCCTTGGCCAGTTCGGCATCCGCCGCAAAACGTTCAACTTGCACCGCGCGCAGGCTGCGGCGGGCATCCAGCAGCTCGAGCGCACTGCTAGCGCCGCGCCGGTAGGCCAGCTCGGCACCGGCGGCCACCTTGTCGGCGGCCGGCTGCAGCTGGTCCACCACCAGGCGGCGCCGGTCGGCAGCGGCACGCGTGAGCGCCACCGCGCGCCCGATCTCGGCGCCGGCGGTCTCGCGCACCCGCCGCAGCCCGTCCTGGGCCATCACCAGGTCGGCCTCGGCCCGCGCCAGCTCGCCCTCGTTGTTGTGCTGCAGAAACAACGGCACGCTCAGGCTCAGGCTGATGGTGTTGCCGGTGCCGCTCGTGTTGGCCGGGCTGGTGGGCCAGTGGTCGAGCTGCACCCCGACGGTGACGTCCCGGCTGCGTGCGGCGGCAGCCAGGTCACGCAGCAGCGCTGCGGCGTTGACGCGGGACAACGCGGCGGACACGTCAGGCCGGCGCTCGGCCAGCTCGGTGGACAACGTGGCCAGCGACGGTGCATCCGCTGGCGGCGATGCCAGTGCGGCCAGGTCCACCGCCTGCGGCTGCAGGTCGCCAGCCACCGTGGCAGCGCCGATCAGCAAGGCCAGCTGGCGCTGCTGCTCTTGTGCATCGGCATCGGCCTGGCGCAGGTCGGCCTGCAGGCGGGCATCGTCGAGGCGGAACCGGCTGGCATCCAGCGCCGGCGCATCACCGGCCCGCACCCGCAAATCCAGCAGGCGAAGCGATTCGGCGCTCAGCACCACGGCGGCCTGAAGCTGGCTGCGCCGGCCCTGCGTGGCCCACAGGTCCTGGTGCGCCCTGGCCACCAACGACGCAGCGCGGCGTGCACTGTCGGCCAGATCGGCCAGCGCCGCTTGGCGTGCGGCATCGGCGGCGGCACGCCGCAATCCCGGCTTGTTCCCGCGTTCGATCAGTTGTTCGATCCGCGCCGACTGGTCGAAGGTCTTGCGCCACAGCGGCCCGGCCCCCAGCGACCGGCCGATCGAGCCGGCCCCCAGCGTCAGTTGCGGATTGGGCGTCTGCCCAGCCACCTGCAAATCGGCCGCCGCGCCGCCCAGCGCAGCGCGTGCGGCGCGCACGTCGGGATGGCAGTCGGCGACCCGCGCCAGGGCGTGCGCCAGCGTGAGCGCAGCCGCATCGGTGGCGGCCAGCGCGGCACACGACGGCATTGCGCCGACTGGCACGGCTTGCGCGGCATGCACCGCCAGCGCAGCCAGGCCCAGCAACGCCACCCTAAAAACAGATCTCAGCATGGGGGGACAGGTCCCGACAGTGGCCCCGCAGGGCCGGATGGACAACGGCCCGCAGGGCCGGATGGACATCGGCCCGCAACGCCGATCGGACCGACTAGGCTAGGCTCGCCACCTTGCAAGCACCTATCCCTGCCCAGGTTTGCCCGATGAAAATGCTGCTGGTCGAAGACGATCCCACGATTGCGCATGAGCTGACCCTGCGCTGGCAGCAGCGCGGCTGGCAGCTGCGATGGGTGGCGACGCTGGCTGACGCGCGCACGGCGCTGGCGCAGCCTGGCCTGTTCGACCTGGTGCTGCTGGACCGGGGTTTGCCCGATGGCGACGGCCTGGACCTGCTGGCCGTCCTGCGCCGCAGCGACGGCCGCACCCCGGTGCTGGTGCTGACCGCCCGCGAATCCGTGGCCGACCGGGTGCAGGGCCTGCGCCAGGGCGCCGATGACTACCTGGTCAAACCTTTTGCGCCCGAGGAACTGGACGCCCGAATCGACAGCCTGCTGCGCCGCAGTGGCACAAGTTTCGGTCGCCGGCTGAGCTTTGGCGATCTGCATTGGTTTGGCGACGAGGGCCGGGCCTGCCTGGGGGTGACTCCGCTGGAGCTGTCGCCGCGGGAGTTTGAGGTGCTGGGCCTGCTGGTGCGCCGGGCGCCGCACCTGTTGCCCAAGCGCGCGCTGATCGAGGCGCTGGCCGAACGCAACCTGGAGATCAACGACAGCGCGGCCGAGGTCTACATCTCGCGGCTGCGCCAGCGGCTGGCCGGTGCCCAGGTGGTGATCCGCACGGTGCGCGGCTTTGGCTACCAGCTGGCGCTGGACGGCGTCAGCCCGCCATGAGCGGCAGCGGGTCAGCACCCCCCCTGGCAGCCCCGGCGCCGGCAACAGCGCAGGAGTCAGCGCCGGCACTCTGGCGCGACCTGCTGCGACGCCTGCTGCTGCCGCTGCTGCTGATCGTGGCGGCCACCGGTGCGCTGGGCTTGTATGTCGCGCAGACCCTGACCGACCGCACCTTCGACCACTGGCTGATCGACGCCGCCCGCTCGCTGGCGCACCAGGTGCACTTTGTCGAGGGTCGGGCCCTGGTCGACCTGGACAGCAACGCCGAGGCCATCCTGGCCTATGACATGGTGGACAGAACCTACTACAGCGTGCGGCAGGACCAGCGGCACGTGGCCGGCCACCGCGACATCCCCGACTGGGGACGGGGCACGACACGGTACGGTGATGCCCAGGTCTTTGATGCCGGCTTTGCCGGCCGGCAGGTTCGGGTGGCCCAAGTCACGGTGCAGGGCGATGGCACCACGGCCCAGGTGCTGGTGGCAGAAACCCTGTCCAAACGCCACGGCGCGCGCGCCGACCTGCAGTTGATGCTGTTGCCTCTGGGCGCCCTGCTGCTGGCAGCGGCTGCCGCCATCGGGTTGGCCTTGCGCCGGACCTTGCGGCCCTTGGCGCAAATCGCCGCACGCTGGAACGCGCAGTCGCACCGCTCGCTGCAGACCATCGACAAACGCGATGTGCCGCGTGAGCTGCTGCCGTTTGCCAGTGCGCTCAACGACCTGCTGACCCGCATCCACGAGCTGCTGCTGCGCGAACGGCGCTTTGCAGCGAACGCAGCGCACCAGATCCGCACGCCGCTGGCTGGCCTGCAGCTGGGGCTGTCGCGCGCGGCCGAGGCGCCCGACCTGGCCAGTGCCCGCCAAGTGATTGCCGAGCTGCAGCACAGCACCCAACGCACCGCCCGGCTGCTGCAGCAGTTGCTGGCGCTGGGCCGGCTCGACCCCGAAACCGCGTTCGACTTCGGCGACCAGCCGGTCGACCTGGGCGCGCTGGCCCACGATGTGGGTGCGCTCTACCTGGATACCGCGCTGGCGCGCCAAATCAGCCTGGAGCTGGTGCTGCCCGAGGCGCCGGTCTGGGCCAGGGTGCAGGCCGAACTCGTCAGCGAAGGCTTGAGCAACCTGGTGGACAACGCACTGCGCTACTGCCCGATGGGCAGCCAGGTCGAGATCAGCGTGAGCGACAACCCACCCACCCTGACCGTGTCCGACAGCGGGCCGGGCCTAGCGGCCGACGAGATCAGCACGGTGCTGGAACGCTTTGTGCGCGGCCGCGCTGCAGCAGTGAACGCCACTTCCGGCAGCGGTCTCGGGCTGGCCATCGTGCGCGAGATCGCCGATCTGCACCAGGCAAGCTTGCAATTGCAGCGCAGCACGCTGGGCGGGCTGGCAGTGCAGCTGCGCTTTGCGGCAACCCGGGCGGCACCAGCCGACAGCTGACTGTCCGCCGGCGCGGCAGCCGCAGGGCAGTGGGGGCGGTGGCGCAACCCCCCAGTTCCAGGACTTTGACTGGGCGGCGCTGCTGTGCCCGGTCGGCGCCGGGCCGCCAGCGCGGGGTCTGACGAGTCCGCGCTGACAGGTATCCGACAGCTTGCAGGCGCAGCATCTCGTCCGACCGGCTTTTTCCCTACTGAAGTTCCAGCGCAGAATCACCTCCGGTCGACCGGCCCCAGGCCGGACCTCGCCGTGCCTGCGTGCCGCCGGCGCTGCAAGCCACACGGGCCAACCTGTCCCAGAGACACCACATGACGAAGCTGACAGGGACGGTCGCGCTGCCACCGCTCGAAGAATTGCTGGCAATCGTGTGCCAATCGATGCCTCAGCGCATGCTGGGCCGCGCCGTGGTCTGCGGCCTGGTGTTTGCGGCCCTGTGGTTGAGCCTGCTTGGCGCCACCAGCTTGACATCACCAATCGACAACATTGAGCAACTGACGTGGGTGCGGTCGCTGGAATGGGGGTATTACAAACACCCGCCCCTGCCGACCTGGTTGCTGTGGCCGGTCGTCCAGCTGCTGGGCCTGCGCCCGCTCGCAACGTACTTGCTCGGTGCGACCGTCACGCTGGGCGCCCTGGGCCTGGCGGCGCACCTGCTGCTGCTGATGCGGGGCCCGCGCTTTGCAGCAACGGCCATGCTGGCCATGCTGTGCATCACCTTCTACAACGGCCGCCTGTACTACTACAACCACAACACGCTGCTGTGTCTGTTTGTGGTCGGCAGTGCCTGGGCCACATGGCTGGCGTTCAGCCGGCGCAGCCTGGGCTGGTGGGCTGTGGTGGGGCTGATGCTGGGCCTGGGCAGTTTGAGCAAATACCAGATCGTTGTGGCTGCGGCGAGTGTGGCTGTTTTATGGGTTCAACAGCGGGCCTGGCGTGACCCGGTCCACCTCGTCGGCGCGGCCCTGGCGACCGCGGTCGGTTTGCTGATCCTGTTGCCGCATGCTGTGTGGCTGGTGCAAAACGACTTTGCACCGATCCACTACGCGGTCAATTCGTCGCTGGGCGCCCATGTCCCGCAGCAACAGCGCCTGGCCCTGGTGTCGAACTGGCTGGTCGACCTGCTGTTCAACCGGCTGCTGCCGGCGTGGCTTTTGCTGCTGTTTGCATTGCTCGGACGGCACACGCCGGTCACTGTCCGGTCCGATTCGCGGCCCGAAATCCAGCGTGAAGCGCGTCCGCTTGAGCACGCGCAGCTGTCCCGCGCCCTGCTGCTGTCGTTCGGCGGGGTGCCGCTGGTGAGCCTGGCCGCACTGGGCCTGCTGGGCGGTGTTCAGCTGCAACTCCAGTGGGGCACGGCATTCGCCGCCTTGCTGGTACCTGCGGTAATGGAACTGCTGGCATGGCGCGGCCTTGTGTTTTCACAGCGGGTACTTTGGCGCGCGGCCAAGGCCTTCCTGGTGCTGCAGTTGCTGCTGCTGGGGCTGAACGCACTGACGTCGCCTCTGGGCCCCCAGCAATGGCAAAGCAGCCACTGGGGTCGCTTCAAGGCGGCCGATCTGGCGCAGGCAATTGCCGGGCCCGCGCGCCAGAAGGCGGGCACTCCGATCCTGGTCATCGAAGGGCCCGCCAACTACGCCGGTGCACTGGCACTGGAGCTGTCCGAGCGACCCAAGGTCCTGATCGACGGCAATCTGGCCATCAGCCCCTGGCTCAGCGGGGATTCGCTGCTGCGCTGCAACCGGCTTCAACTCGATCGGTCGATCGGTCCGCGCGACGCCAGCTGGCAGGCTGCGGGGCCGAAATTTCCAGACATCTTCTGGCGGATGTTCAAACCCTCCAGTACCGACGAGACCTGTAGCGCCTGACCCCGATCAGGGCGCCGACACCGCTCAGCGCGACTCGATCACATCCGCTCCCTTGGGCGACACAAATCGAAATGTTTCGTCCGCCAGCTTGGGATTGATCTCGACCGCACTGAACTGCAGCAGCGAGCGCTGGCCGAACGCGTCGACGATCTCCAACGCGGCCAGGGTCTTGCCGCGAAAGCCGATGCGCAGCGTCTGCACCGTCGCGCCCTCTTTGACCCGGGGTGTGGCCTGCACCCAGTCCAGGCCGTCCTTGGGCGGGGCGTCCTTGGTGGGTGCATTGACCAACTCAAAATCCTTGTCCATCGCGCCGCCCGCCAGCAGCGACGCCGGCGTGGCGCCGAGCGCCTGCGACATCGCGCGCACCGTGACCTGGTTCAAGTCCTGGTCGTAGAGCCAGACCTTGCGGCCATCGGCCACGATCAACTGCTCAAACGGCTTGGCATAGCTGAAACGGAAACGGTCAGGCCTGGCGAACTCGAAGCTGCCGCTGGATGTTTTTTTCTTCAGCCCGTCGGGCGCACTCACCGTCTGGCTGAAGTTGGCGCGGCCGGTTTTAGCGTCGCGGGTGAACTCGCGCAGCGTCTCCAGCGGATCGGCCTGCGCGGCGCCGGCCCACAACGACGTGGAGATCGACAGCGACACCACCAGCCCGGTCAGGGCCCTTCGGAACAGCGTCATGGCACGGGGCTCACTCATCACGTTTGGGCACCAGCAAATCGCGGTTGCCACTGGTCGACAGGGCCGACACCAGGCCCGACTTTTCCATCTGTTCAAGCAACCGCGCGGCGCGGTTATAGCCGATGCGCAGATGGCGCTGCACCAGCGAGATCGAGGCCTTCTTGTTCTGCAGCACGATCGCCACGGCCTGGTCGTACATCGGGTCGGCCTCGCCATCGCCACTGCCATTGCCGCCACCGCCACCGGGTCCGCCATCGCCTTCGCCGTCCAGCGTGCCGCCCTCCAGGATGCCCTCGATATAGTTCGGCGCGCCCTGGCTCTTGAGGTACTCGACCACCCGGTGCACCTCATCATCGGACACAAACGCGCCGTGCACCCGAACCGGCACACCGCCGCCCGGCTGCAAGAACAGCATGTCGCCCTGGCCCAGCAGCGCCTCAGCGCCCATCTGGTCCAGGATGGTGCGGCTGTCGATCTTGCTGCTGACCTGGAACGACAGCCGGGTCGGGATGTTGGCCTTGATCAGACCGGTGATCACGTCCACGCTGGGGCGCTGGGTGGCCAGGATCAAGTGGATGCCGGCAGCGCGGGCCTTTTGCGCCAGCCGGGCGATCAGCTCCTCGATCTTCTTGCCGATCACCATCATCAGGTCGGCCAGCTCGTCGATCACGATCACCACAAACGGCAGCCGGTCCAGCGGCTCTGGGGCTTCGGGTGTCAGGCTGAAGGGGTTGGGAATAAGCTCCTCCCGCGCGCGGGCGTCGTCGATGCGTTTGTTGTAACCGGCCAGGTTGCGCACGCCCAGCTTGCTCATCAGCTTGTAGCGCCGCTCCATCTCGCCGACACACCAGTTCAGCGCGTTGGCGGCCTGCTTCATGTCGGTGACCACCGGGCACAGCAGGTGCGGAATGCCCTCGTAGACGCTCATCTCCAGCATCTTGGGGTCGATCAGGATCAGCCGCACGTCGCGTGCCTCGGCCTTGTAGAGCAGGCTCAGGATCATCGCGTTGATGCCGACCGATTTGCCCGAACCCGTGGTGCCGGCCACCAGGCAGTGCGGCATCTTGGCCAGATCGGCCACCATCGGCGCGCCGATGATGTCCTTGCCCAGCCCCATCGTCAGCTGCGACGACGCATCGTGGTAGATCTGCGATCCCAGGATCTCGGCGAGCCGGATCATCTGGCGCTTGGCATTGGGCAGCTCCAGCGCCATCGTCGTCTTGCCCGGAATGATCTCGACCACCCGGATACTGACCAGCGACAGCGAGCGCGCCAGGTCCTTGGCCAGGTTCATCACCTGCGCGCCCTTCACGCCGGTGGCCGGCTCGATCTCATAGCGCGTGATCACCGGGCCGGGCGAGGCGGCCACCACCCGCACCTCGACGCCAAAGTCGCGCAGCTTCTTCTCGATCAGGCGGGACGTCATCTCGACCGACTCGGGCGTGACCGAATCGACCCGCTGGGTCGGCGCGGCGTCCAGCAGGTCCACCTGCGGCAGCTTGGTGTCGTGCAACTCCTGGAACAACGGCTTTTGCCGCTCCTTGGCCACGCGTGTGCTCTTGGGCACCTCGACCATGGCCTCCTCGATGAAGATCGGCGCATGGTCCTGGACCTCGGCGCGCTCGTCCTCGACCCCCTGCTCGCGCTCGCGGGTCAGCACCTCGGCGATGCGCAGGTCCTCCTTGACCTCGCGTGCCACGGCCTGGCGCTGCCACAGGCCCTCGATGCGCTGGCCCAGGCCATCGGCCACCCGCGCCCATGAAAATCGCATCGCCAGCGACAAGCCCAGCACCCCGGCAGCGATCCACAGCACGCCCGAGCCGGCAAAGCCCAGCCATTTCATCGACAGCGCGCCCGCCACCGCGCCCAGCACGCCACCGGCCTGGCCGCCCGGCAAAGCGCCGTCCAGCCGGTAGAGCCGGGTCCATTCCAGCCCGCAACTGGCGGTCATCAGCAGGGCCAGACCGACCCAGAAGATCCAGCGCGGCATGGGCGCGGGCTCGTCCGCGGCGGTGTCCTGCGCCGGGCCCCGCAACCACAGTGCCAAGGTGGCCAGCCAGTCGCGCAGCGCCACCAGCATCAACAGCCACGCCGAATAGCCAAAGAGAAACAGCGCCAAATCGGACACCCAGGCGCCCACCAGACCGGCCTTGTTGCCGACGGGGCCGCCCTGGCCCGAGGTGGAGAAACCGGGGTCGGTGGCCTGGTGTGTGACCAACGCCAGCAGCGTCAGCAGCCAGACCAGCCCGCCACCCAGCAGCAGGGCCTGCTGGCGCCAGCGCCTCAACTCAGCCGACGGTGCGGTGCGGCGTACGGGCGCGGTGGTTGTGCCATCGGCACCCAGGGATCCCAACGGAAATGTCATGCCTGGGATTGTGGCCCATCAAGGCCGGCGGCCCGCGCGCGGGGCGGGCAGCGCCAAAGCACCAGAGCGGCTGAGACGGCTGACGCGCTGGCGTGCCGGCAAAGCGCCGGCCCAGGCCGCCCGTCGCTCAAGCCTTATTCAGGCTGTGGCGCACGTTCCTTGATCAGCACCGAGCCGTTTTCCTGGGTCTCGATCACGCCGCGCTCCTCCAGGTCCTTCATCACCCGGCTGACCATCTCGCGCGAGGCGCCCACCACCTTGGCCATGTCCTGACGCGACACCTTGTTGCGGATGGTCTTGACGCCGTCGATCTCCTCGGACATCTCCAGCAGCGTACGGGCAACGCGGCCATAGACATCCAGCAAGGCCAGCGACTCGATCTGCCGATCGGCGTGGCGCAAGCGCCGCACCAGCCCGCGCAGGATGGCGTAGGACAGCGACGAGTTTTCGGGCAGGCAGCGCGCAAAGTCGGCCCGGCCCAGGATCAGCATGTCGGTCTGGATCTCGCAGCGCACCGTGGCCGAATGGGCCTCGTTGTCGATCAGGCTCATCTCGCCGACATAGTCGCCTGACTCCAGCACCGCCAGGATCACCTCGCGGCCGCGGGTGTCTGCGGTCAGCACCCGGGCCCGGCCGTTGAGCAGGATGAACAGCGCGTTGCTCTTACGGCCCTGCTCCACCACCAGCTCGCCGCGGCGAAACCGGCGCTTGACCACGCTGTCGGCAATCGCCTGCGCCTGGTCATTGGTGAGCATTGAGAACAGCGGCACGCGCCGGATCAAATCGAGATTGGTCAACATGGACATGGTGGATTCCCTTCCTGCGGAGAGTGTGTTCTTGTCGCCTGCCTGCCCAACGCACGAGTAGACGGGGCAAATTGCCGTATTTCCGTGAGGAATGCCTATTGTGCCGATTGACAGGCTTGCCGCTGTGGGTGCGCACCCCATGGGACAATTCCCGAATTGGCCACGCTGCAGTGATGTTCTGCGGCCGGCTTCACCATTTGACGGGTCCACCATGAGCTCTGCCCCCCTCCACGCAAAAGTGATGATCCTGGGATCCGGCCCTGCCGGCTACACCGCCGCCGTCTATGCCGCCCGCGCCAACTTGAAGCCGGTGCTGGTCACCGGCATGGCCCAGGGTGGCCAACTGATGACCACCACCGACGTCGACAACTGGCCGGCCGACGTGATGGGCGTGCAGGGGCCCGAACTGATGGAGCGGTTTCTCAAGCACGCCGAGCGCTTCAACACCCAGATCGTCTTCGACCAGGTGCACACCGTCGACCTGATGCAACGGCCGTTCAAGATGCAGGGCGACAGCGGCGACTACACCTGCGACGCACTGGTGATCGCCACTGGCGCCAGCGCCAAGTACCTGGGGCTGCCGTCTGAAGAGGCGTTCATGGGCCGGGGCGTCAGCGGCTGCGCCACCTGCGACGGGTTTTTCTACAAGGGCGACACGGTGGCGGTGATCGGTGGCGGCAATACCGCTGTCGAAGAAGCGCTGTATCTGTCCAATATCGCCAGCACGGTTCACCTGGTGCACCGGCGCGACAAGTTCCGCGCCGAGCCGATCCTGATCGACAAGGTGCACGAGAAAGTCGCCACCGGCAAGATCGTGCTGCACCTGTTCAACACCCTGGACGAGGTGCTGGGTGACGCCAGCGGCGTCACCGGTGTGCGGCTCAAGAACGTGAGCACTGGCGCGACCGTTGACCTCCCGCTCAAGGGCTGCTTCATCGCCATCGGCCACCAGCCCAACACCGACATCTTCAAGGGCCAGCTCGAGATGAAGGACGGCTATATCGTCACCCGTACCGGGCTGAATGGTTTTGCCACCATGACCAGCGTGCCCGGGGTGTTTGCCGCCGGCGACGTGCAGGACCATGTCTACCGCCAGGCCATCACCTCGGCCGGTACCGGCTGCATGGCTGCGCTCGATGCGCAGCGCTTTCTGGAACAGCAAAGCTGATCTGCCAGGCCAGATACGTTTCTGGCTATAATCATGGTCTTGGCCGAAAGCGGCCGTTCGATCTATCCTGACTGTAAAGGCTTCAGGGCTGAGACAACGAGAGCGCTTTAGGCCGTGCGGATTGCGGTACAGGGTCACACGTAAAAGCCTCAAACAGGCAGCTATTCAAGGCGGCTCAAGCCCGGATGTACGCCCAAACGTACGCCCAGATTTGTGGCCCCCCTGCGCTGGTTGCCGTGCCTGCAACAGTCAAGATTTTCGGAGAAGCGTCATGGCACGCGTCTGTCAAGTCACGGGCAAGCGCCCGATGGTGGGA
>JANMXG010000046.1:0-1872 GCA_031394235.1 Betaproteobacteria bacterium | reverse complement strand
CCAAGATCGCACTCGAACTCGGGCGTGGCATCGGCGCTGGCGGCCGTGGCCAGATCGGCCAAACCCAGCCGCGCCGGCAGGGCGCCACCAGCGTGGCCCAGCGCAACGCCGACCAGCTGAAGTCCACGCTGGGCGAGGTGGTGGGCTACAAGGTGCGCTTCCAGGACCGGCTGCAGCCAGGCGCCAGCGTCAAGCTGATGACCGACGGCATCTTGCTGGCCGAAACCCAGGGCGACCCCGACCTGCGCCAGTACGACACGCTGATCATCGACGAGGCGCATGAGCGCAGCCTCAACATCGACTTCTTGCTGGGCTACCTGCGCCAGTTGCTGCCGCGCCGGCCTGATCTGAAGGTTGTCGTCACCTCAGCCACGATTGACGCCGACCGCTTTGCCAGGCACTTTGCCGGGCGCAACGGGCCGGCGCCGGTGATCCAGGTGAGCGGCCGCCTTTTCCCGGTCGAACAGCGCTGGCGCCCATTTGAAGACAAACGCGACTACGGCCTGGATGAAGCCATCGCTGATGCGGTGGACGAGCTTTGGCGCGACGGCTCGGGCGACATCCTGGTCTTCCTGCCCGGCGAGCGCGAGATTCGCGATGCCGCCGACCACCTGCGCAAACACCTGGCGCAGCAACACCGCGGCGGCCCGCAGCCGCAGATCATGCCGCTGTTTGCCCGCCTGTCGCAGGCCGAGCAAGAGGCGGTGTTCGAGCCGGGCAACGGCAGGCGCATCGTGCTGGCCACCAACGTGGCCGAGACCTCGCTCACCGTGCCCGGCATCCGCTACGTCATCGACAGTGGCTTGGCCCGGGTCAAGCGCTACAGCTACCGCACCAAGGTGGAGCAACTCCAGGTCGAGGCCATCAGCCAGGCAGCGGCCAACCAGCGCGCCGGCCGTTGTGGCCGGGTGGCCAACGGCATCTGCATCCGGCTCTACGACGAGAAGGATTACACCAGCCGGCCCAAGTTCACCGACCCCGAGATCCTGCGCAGCTCGCTGGCCGGCGTGATCTTGCGCATGAAGAGCCTGCGCTTGGGCACGGTCGAGCAGTTTCCGTTCCTGGAGGCGCCGCGCCCCAAGGCGATTGCCGACGGCTACGACCTGCTGGGCGAGCTGGGTGCTGTGGACGACGACAACGAGTTGACAGCCATCGGCCAGGAGCTGAGCCGCCTGCCGCTGGACCCGCGGGTGGGCCGCATGATCCTGGAAGCACGCAACCGCGAGGCCCTCAACGAGGTGCTGATCATCGCCAGCGCGCTGAGCGTGCAGGATGTGCGCGACCGGCCGATGGAGGTGGCCCAGGCGGCGGACGAGCAGCACAAGAAGTTCGACGACGAGAAGTCGGAGTTCATGGGCTATTTGAAGCTGTGGGACTGGATCGAGGAGGGCCGGGGCGTGCATGGGCGCAGCGGTCAGGCGCCAGATGCCCCTGCGGACAGCCGGCCCCGCGCAGCCGGTGCGGCCCACGCGCCGGCCCACGCGTCGGGCCACACCCCGGGTCATCCGCCGGGCCGTGGGGCAAGGGGGAGCTCGCCAGGGCCGGTGCAGACGGCCGTCCACAAGCTCAGCAACCGCCAGCAAGAGCAGCGCCTGCGCGACAGCTTTGTCAACCCGCGCCGGGTGCGTGAATGGCGCGACATCCACAGCCAGCTGCACACTGTGGTGGCCGAGCATGGCTGGCGGCTGAACGGCAGCGCTGCCACCTTCGAGCAGATCCACCTGGCGATGTTGGCCGGGCTGCTGGGCAATGTGGGTTGCAAGAGCGACGACGAGGACTGGTACCTGGGCGCGCGCGGCATCAAGTTCTGGCGTCACCCGGGCGCGCACCTCAGCAAGAAGCCCGGCCGCTGGCTGATCTCGGCCGAGCTGG
>JANMXG010000045.1:0-8618 GCA_031394235.1 Betaproteobacteria bacterium | reverse complement strand
AGGCTTCGGCGCGATCCCGTTCGACGGCATCGTGCTCGCGCACAGCAACGAGAGCGAGTGGAAGACCTTCCGCAACAACAAGAACAACGAGGCCTTCCTCGACCGCATCTACATCGTCAAGGTGCCGTACTGCCTGCGCGTTTCCGAAGAGATCAAGATCTACGAGAAGCTGCTGCGCAGCTCGTCGCTGGCCGAGTCCAAGTGTGCGCCCGGCACGTTGAAGATGATGAGCCAGTTTGCGATCCTGACCCGCCTGAAGGAGCCCGAGAACTCGTCGCTGTACTCCAAGATGCAGGTCTACGACGGCGACAACCTCA
The DNA here is from genome assembly GCA_031394235.1 of Betaproteobacteria bacterium. Classification (GTDB taxonomy): domain Bacteria; phylum Pseudomonadota; class Gammaproteobacteria; order Burkholderiales; family Burkholderiaceae_C; genus Pseudaquabacterium. The sequence continues at coordinate 8,301 of JANMXG010000045.1, read as the reverse complement.
AAGACACCGACCCGCGCGCCAAGAGCTACCAGGAGTACCGCGACTACGCCGGCGTCGACGAGGGCATGAGCGGCATCTCCACCCGTTTCGCCTACAAGATCCTGAGCAAAGTGTTCAACTTCGACTCGGCGGAAGTGGCGGCCAACCCGGTGCACCTGATGTACGTGCTGGAGCAGCAGATCGCCCGCGAACAGTTCTCGGCCGAGCTGGAGCAAAAGTACGTCGGCTTCATCAAGGAGCAGCTGGCACCGCGTTATGCCGAGTTCATCGGCAAGGAGATCCAGACCGCCTACCTTGAGAGTTATTCAGAGTACGGCCAGAACATCTTCGACCGCTACGTCACCTACGCCGACTACTGGATTCAGGACCACGAGTACCGCGACACCGACACCGGCGAGGTGTTCGACCGCGGTGCGCTGAACGCCGAGCTGGAGAAGATCGAGAAGCCCGCCGGCATTGCCAACCCGAAGGACTTCCGCAACGAGATCGTCAACTTCGTGCTGCGGGCGCGGGCCAACAACCAGGGCAACAACCCGGTCTGGACCAGCTACGAAAAGCTGCGCACGGTGATCGAGAAGAAGATGTTCTCCAACACCGAAGAGTTGCTGCCGGTGATCAGCTTCAATGCCAAGGCCAGTGCCGACGAGGCCAAGAAGCACGAGGACTTTGTCACCCGGATGGTGGCCAAGGGCTACACCAGCAAGCAGGTGCGACTGCTGTGCGAGTGGTACTTGCGGGTGCGCAAGTCGAGTTGAGGTCGCGTCTGCCGGGCGGGCGGCAGCGCCCGCCCGGCCCACGACCCGCGTCGATTGGCGCAGCATTGACGAGTGAGGCTTCATGTTTCAGCAAATCATCGACCGACGGCTGGCCGGCAAGAACAAGTCGGTTGGCAACCGCGAGCGCTTCATGCGGCGCTACAAGGACAAGATCAAGGATGCGGTGCGCCGTGCCATCGACGGCCGGGGCATCCGGGACCTGGAGCGCGGCGAGGAGGTGCGCATCCCCAAGAAGGATTTGTCCGAGCCGGTGTTCCACCACGGCTCGGGCGGCCAGCGCGAGATGGTGCACCCCGGCAACCAGGAGTACGTGCGCGGTGACCGCATCAAGCGGCCGCAGGGCGGCCAGGGTGGTGGTACCGGCAAGGGCCAGGCCAGCGATCAGGGCGAGGGCGACGATGATTTCACTTTTGCGCTAAGCAAGGAGGAGTTCATGCAGGTCTTTTTTGAAGACCTGGCGCTGCCGCACTTGACCCGCACCCAGCTCGCCGAGCTGCCCGAGTACAAGCAGCACCGTGCCGGCTTCACCAGCGACGGCAACCCCAGCAACCTGCATGTGGTGCGATCGCTGCGCGGCGCAATCGGCCGGCGCATCGCGATCGGATCCGGCTCACGGCGCGAACTGGCCGAGTTGGAGGCTGAGCTGGCCATCACCAAGGCGGCCGCCTCCGCAGGCGACGCCACGGCCGAGCGGGCCATCAAACCGCTGGAGTTGCAGATCGAGACCTTGCGCGCCCGGCTGGGCCGCATCCCCTACCTCGACCCGATCGACCTGCGCTTTCGCAGCCGGGTCAAGGTGCCGGTGCCCACCGCCAAGGCGGTGATGTTCTGCCTGATGGATGTGTCGGGTTCGATGGACGAGGGCCGCAAGGATTTGTCCAAACGGTTCTTCATCCTGCTGTATTTGTTCCTGACCCGGCACTACGAGAAGATCGACATCGTCTTCATCCGCCACCACACCCAGGCGCAAGAGGTGGACGAGGAGAATTTTTTTCACGCCCGCGAGACCGGCGGCACGGTGGTCAGCAGCGCCCTGGTGCTGATGGAAGAGGTGATCCGCGCACGCTACTCACCGACAGAGTGGAACATCTACGGCGCGCAGGCCAGCGACGGCGACAACTGGCACCACGACTCGGGCCGCTGCCGCGAGCTGTTGACCGACAAGATCCTGCCGCTGTGCCGCTATTTCGCTTATGTACAAGTCGCCGAAGAAGAGCAGAACCTGTGGACCGAGTACGCCCAGCTCACCGAGACCTGCAAGCACTTTGCGATGCGCAAGGCGACCGAGGCCTCGATGATCTACCCAGTGTTCCGTGACCTGTTCAAGAAAGAGGGCGCCAACGTATGACAACCGAAACCTCGGCACCCGCGCCTGAGCGCCGCCGCTCGCACCAGCCCGACGCCATCCCCGCCATCGGCGACCGCCGCGCTGGCCACGCCCGCCTGCGCCAGCCACTGCCCCAGCTGACCCGCCCGGCAAAAGCCCTGCCCGCCCCCAGCGACTGGAGTTTCGAGCTGATCGACCAGTACCACGAGGTGATCCGCGCGACCGCTGAACGTTTTGGCCTCGACACCTACCCCAATCAGCTCGAGATCATCACCGCCGAGCAGATGATGGACGCCTACGCCAGCGTCGGCATGCCGGTCAACTACCGGCACTGGAGCTACGGCAAGGAGTTCATCAGCACCGAGAAGAACTACAAGCGCGGCCACATGGGTCTGGCCTACGAGATCGTGATCAACAGCAACCCCTGCATCAGCTACCTGATGGAGGAAAACACCTTGCCGATGCAGGCGCTGGTGATCGCCCATGCCGCTTACGGCCACAACAGCTTCTTCAAGGGCAACTATTTGTTCCGGATGTGGACCGATGCCTCGTCCATCATCGACTACCTGGTCTACGCCAAGAACTACGTTGCCGAGTGCGAGTCCTTGCACGGCTTGGACGTGGTCGAAGAGTTTCTCGACAGCTGCCACGCACTGCAAAACCACGGCGTAGACCGCTACCGCCGGCCCACCCGCAAGTCGTTGGCGCAAGAATTGGCCGAGCGCAAGGACCGCGAGGCCTACGCCCAACGCCAGATCAATGACATCTGGCGCACCCTGCCAAAACGCAGCGACAAGCCCGACAGCCCGGCCGAGGCGCGGCGGTTCCCGGATGAGCCTCAAGAAAACCTGCTGTACTTCATCGAGAAAAACGCACCGCTGCTCGAGCCGTGGCAGCGCGAGGTTGTGCGCATCGTGCGCAAGGTGGCGCAGTACTTTTACCCGCAGCGCCAGACCCAGGTGATGAACGAGGGCTGGGCCACGTTCTGGCACCACCACCTGCTCAACCAGATGTACGACGACGGCCATCTGACCGACGGCATGATGATCGAGTGGCTCAAGTCACACACCAACGTCGTCTACCAGCCGCAGGTGACGGACAAGGGCTACTCGGGCTTCAACCCCTATGCGCTGGGCTTTGCGATGTACACCGACATCAAGCGCATCTGCGAGCACCCGACCGATGAAGACCGGCTGTGGTTTCCCGACATCGCCGGCGCCGACTGGCTGCCCACGCTGGACGCGGCGATGCGCAACTTCAAGGACGAGAGCTTTGTCGGCCAGTACCTGAGCCCCAAGCTGATGCGCGACTTCCGGCTGTTTGCAATCAACGACGACGACAAGCAAAGCGAGCTGGAGGTCAGCGCGATCCATGACGAAGCCGGCTACCGCCGGGTGCGCGAGGCGCTGTCGCACCAGTACGACCTGGGCGCGCGTGAGCCCAATATCCAAGTCTGGAACGTCAACCTGCGAGGTGATCGGAGCCTGACGTTGCGTCATTTCCAGCACAACAACCGGCCGCTCGACGACAGCGGGCAAGAGGTGCTCAAGCATGTGGCCCGACTCTGGGGCTTTGGTGTGCATCTGGAGAGCACCAACTCGAAGGGCGAGATCAGCAAGCGCTGGTCGGTGGGCGAGCCGGGGGCATGAGGGGCGCAACGGCTCAAGTTCCCGGGGTCTGAGCCGATACAGCCGCATACCGCCGGCACGTTGGGTGTCTGTGGCTTGGAGCCTCCGTTGCCACCATCCCGCCCCTTGATCGATCCGCCAGTCCTGCCCTCCCTGGGTGCGGGCCGCAGCCTGCGGCGCCGCACCGCCGAGCAGATTGACAGGCTGACGCGGCTGGCCACGGTGGCCGAAAACGCGGCCGGTGCCCTGGCCGTGATCGATCCGCACGGTCGGGTGATCTGGTGCAACCGGGCGTTCCATCGCCTGTGTCGGGTTGAGCCAGATGACCTGGTCGACCGCCCTTTGCCGGCACTGCTGGCCTTGCTGGGTGCGGATGCCGCAGCGCTGGAGGCGTTGCGCAAAACCATCGCGCAGGGCCGCGGCTTGCAGCTGGCGCTGCAACGGCCCGCTGCGGATACCGAGGTGCAAAACCTGACCCTCGATTGGCAGCCGGCGCTGGACCATGCCGGCCAGCCGGTCGGATTTGTTGCCACGCTGACCGATGTCACCCAGCAGTGCTCCCTGCAGCGGCGGCAAGAGACGTTGCTGGCCGCGCTGCCCAATGGCGTGGTGATGCGGACCGCCGATGGCCAACTGAGTGACTGCAACCTGGCCGCTGAGTTGCTGCTGCAGCTCAGTCGCGCACAGCTGCTGGGCGACGAGCCCTATCCCGAAGGTTGGCACACGGTGCACGAAGACCTGCGCCTCATGCCGCCAAGCGAGCGTCCTGCGCTGCGCGCTCTGGCTGAAGGGCGTGCGGTGCAGGGCGCCGTGATGGGCGTGGTGTCGGCCGAGGGACGCTTGCGCTGGCTGCTGGTCAACGCCGAGCCGGTGCGCGATGCGCTGGGCCGTACGGTGGGCACCGTGGCCTGTTTTACCGATGCCACCCCGCACCGCAACCAGCAGGCCGTGCTGGCGCACACGGTAGACGCCGCGGGCCTGGGCACCTGGCAGTGGGACATGCAGACTGGCGTCATGGTGTTCAATGACCGTTTGCTGGCGATGCTGGGCTACCGGCCGGGTGACATCGAACTGACGATCGAGCACTGGAGCGCGCTGGTGCACCCGGATGACATCGCCGGCTGGCGCCAGGCGCTGCGCACCCACCTGGCCGACACGACGGTACCCTGCCGCAGCGAGTTGCGGGTACGCCGGCCGGATGGCGACTGGGCTGCTGTGCTGTCCTGCGGCGTGGTGATCGAGCGCGACGGCACGGGCGCGCCGCGCCGCATGGCCGGCATCAATATCGACATGACCGAGCAGATGCAAATGCAGGCCATGCTGCGCCATGCCGCCCGCACCGACGGCCTGACCCAGCTGCCCAACCGGGCGGCAGTGTTCGAGCAGGTGCAACTCGCGGTCGACCGTGCCGCCACACAGCCGGGCTTCGAGTACGCGGTGCTGTTCATGGACTTTGACCGCTTCAAGCAGGTCAACGACACGCTGGGTCATGCTGCAGGCGACGAATTGCTGCGCCAGATCGCCCAGCGCCTGCGCGGCGCGCTGCGCCAGGGTGATGCGGTCTCGCGCAGCGCCAGCCACCGGTCCGGCGCGGCTGGCGCGCCGACACGGGCGCAGCCCGCGGCGCAAACCGCAGGCCGCATCGGCGGTGATGAGTTTGTGGTCGTGCTGGAGGGCGTGCGCGGCCGGGACGAAGCCTGCGCCGTGGCGCGCCGGCTGATCGACGTGCTGGCCGCGCCGTACCGCATCGGTGGCCAGGTGGTGCACTCCAGCGCCAGCATCGGCATCGTCACGTCCGAGCACCCGTCCAACGACGCCAACACCGTGATGCGCGACGCCGACACCGCGATGTACGAGGCCAAACGCGCCGGGCGTGGCCGCTACGTGCTGTTTGACCCGACGATGCACGAGCGCGTGGCGCGCAGCGTCGAAACCGAGAACGACCTGCGTCTGGCGTTGCAGCGCAACGAGTTGTTTGTGGTCTACCAGCCGGTGGTCGAGCTGCAGCAGAACGGCCCCGGCGGGGTCGAGGCCCTGGTGCGCTGGCGCCACCCGGCGCGCGGTCTGGTCAACCCTGTGGACTTCATACCGGTGGCAGAAGATTCCGGCCTGATCGTCGAGCTGGGCGCCTTTGTGTTGCGCGCCGCTTGCAAGCAGTTCGTCACCTGGCAGCGGACTTTCGGCCCACTGGCGCCCAGCTCGCTGGCGGTCAACCTGTCTCCCGTGCAGTTGCGCATGCCGGGCTTGATTGCCGAGGTGCAACGCTGCCTGATCGACAGCCAGCTGGCGCCGGGGCACCTGCAGCTGGAGGTAACCGAAAGCCTGGCCGCGCAAGACGACAACGCCCGCGCCAAGCTGCGCGAGCTCAAGGCCATGGGCATTCGCATCGCGCTGGATGACTTTGGTACAGGCTATTCGTCGCTGGCCTGCCTGCACCAGTTGCCGGTGGACACGGTCAAGATCGACCGCTCATTTGTGATGCATGCCGAGACCAGCGACTACCACCGTGTGCTGATCGAAGCCACGATCCGGGTGGCGAAGACCCTGGGCATGAACACCGTGGCCGAGGGCATCGAGACCGAGGGCCAAGCCGCGCTGATGCGCCGCCTGCACTGCGACCGGGGCCAGGGCTACCTCTGGGCCAAACCGCTGGAGGCGGATGCGCTGGGCCAGTGGCTGACACAGCGCGCCGCGCCGCTGGCCGCTGCCGCCTGACCGCCCCAGCGCGTCCAAGCGGCCACAACCGACCCTTCACCGCGCCTTTACAGCGCGGTCACCGTGCCCTCACAACGCAAATATCTTGCCCGGATTCAGGATGTTCTTCGGGTCCAGCGCCCGCTTGAGCACCCGCATCATCTGCACCGTGGCCAGCCCGGTCTCGTCGATCAGGAAGCCCTGCTTGTGCAGGCCGATGCCATGCTCGCCGGTGCAGGTGCCTTCGAGCTTCAAGGCGTGGTGCACCAGCTGCTCGTTCAGCCGCTCGGCGGTTTCACGCTGCTCGGGCTTGGCGGGGTCGATCAGGTAGGCGATGTGGAAATTGCCGTCGCCCACATGGCCGACGATGTAGTACGGCAGACCGGCCTCATCGGCCTCGCGCACCGCCAGGTCGATGCACTCGGCCAGGCGCGAGATCGGCACGCAGGTGTCGGTGGTCACGGTGCGGCAGCCCGGGTGCGAGGACATGCCGGCAAAGTAGGCCCGGTGGCGGGCGGTCCAGAGGCGGGTGCGCTCCTCGGGTGTGGTGGCCCACTCAAAGTTCTCGCCGCCGTGTTCACGCGCCACGTCCTGCACCACCTGCGCCTGTTCGGCCACGCTGGCCGCGCTGCCGTGGAACTCCATCAGCAGCATCGGTGCCTCGCGCAGCGACAGCTTGTCGTGCAGGTTGACGGCCCGCACGGCGTTGGCGTCCAGCAGTTCGCAGCGCGCAATCGGCACTCCCAGCTGGATGATCTGGATGGTGGTCTTGACGGCCGCGTCGATGCTGGGAAAGTGACAGATCGCCGCCGACACCGACTCTGGCTGCGGGTAGAGCTTGACCGTGACCTCGGTGATGATGCCCAGCGTGCCCTCGCTGCCCACCATCAGCCGGGTCAGGTCGTAACCGGCGCTGGACTTCTTGGCCCGGGTGCCGGTGCGGATCACCTCACCGGTGGCGGTCACCACCTGCAGCGCCAGCACGTTCTCGCGCATCGTGCCGTAGCGCACCGCGTTTGTGCCGCTGGCCCGGGTGGCCGCCATGCCGCCCAGCGACGCATCCGCGCCCGGGTCGATCGGGAAGAACAAGCCGGTGTGGCGGATCTCGTTGTTGAGCTGGTTGCGGGTGACGCCGGGCTGCACCGTGACGGTCAGGTCCTCGTCGTTGATGCGCAGCACCCGGTTCATGCGCGAGACATCGATGCTGATACCGCCCTGCACCGCCAGCAAATGCCCCTCCAGCGACGAACCGACGCCAAACGCGATCACCGGCACGGCGTATCTATCAGCCAGCACCAGCACCTCGGCAACCTCTTCGGTATTCTCGGCAAACACCACCGCGTCGGGCGGCGCCACCTCGAACGGCGACTCGTCCCGGCCGTGTTGCTCACGCACCGCCTGCGCGGTGCTGCAGCGCTCGGCAAAGCGGGTTTTGAGCGCAGCAATCATCTCGGCGGGCACGGCACGGCGCTCCATCGCGAGCAGGTGGGCGGGCAGGGTGGCGTTCATCGGCAGTCTCCGGTCAACCGTGCCGCCGGCCGGGCGGCAAACCGCGATGGTATGACGATCAGCGGGCTTGGCGCTGCGCCTGGGTACGGACTTGCTGTTCCGGCCAAAAATGTTCGTGAACAGGACATTGAAGTCGAAAACTCTGGGCGTGGTGATCGACACCGCTCCGCTTTTGCAGGGCAGCCGGGGGGCGATCTGCATCAAGGCGCGGCGGAGGCCAGGAGCGTGAGTGGCAGAAATCCGGGCCAAGATTTCTGCCGCCCACGCTCCTGGCCACCGAAGATGCGACCGCACAGCATGGCGACAGTTGCCACTGCTCAAGCGGGCTTCATTTCGGGTCGCAGGGCGGCTTCCTGGCGCTCCCGCG
>JANMXG010000044.1:0-14324 GCA_031394235.1 Betaproteobacteria bacterium | reverse complement strand
ATGTCAGCGACGATTTTGACGACCTGCCGGTGATGCAGCATGCGCTGTCGCGCACCTGGCAGCGCTGGGCCGAGACCTGCGGCGGCAGCCGGGCTATCGACCTGGAGGACTACGACGCCACCGGCGGCGCGCTGTCCAGGCAGACCGACGCGGCCGGCGGGTCCGCCAACGCACTGTCCAACCATGCCGACGAGGCATGTGTCTCGCTGGGCGCGTTGGGCCAGGCCGGCGGCGCAGTCGGGCGGGTTTTCCGGGCGTTGACCGAGCGGGTGGCCGGGGGCACCGAGGTGCGGCGCCCGCTTGACTTCAACCAACTCTGCGCCATCTGCGGTGGCGGCGGCGGCAGCAGTGGCAGCGGCAGCGGCAGCAGCAGCGACCAGGACACAGCCGACGTGACCCAGGTGGTCGAGCGCTACCGCCGCGCCGACACCGCCTTCCTGGTGCCGGGGCCCGAGGTGGCGCTGTCGAGCAACCCGGTGATCGACATCTCCCACGAGAGCCTGATCCGCCAATGGCCCAAGCTGCGCGGCTGGGTGCGCGACGAGGCCGAGGCCGCTGCCGAACTGCAGCGGCTGGTGGCCGACGCGCAGTCCCAGGCAGACGCCCACGGCGAGCTCTGGCGCGGCCGCAACCTGGAGCGCGCCCGCGACTGGCAGCAGCGCCACCGGCCCAATGCCGCCTGGGTGCGGCTGTGCACCGGCGGCACGGCAGACGAGGCCGAAGCACGCTTCCAGACCGTGCAGCGCTTTCTGGACAAAAGCACGGCGGCCGAGCAGGCCGAGCGCCGCCGATCCCGCCTGCGGCGCAGCGGCGCCGTGGGCGCGGGTGTGCTGGTGATCGTGGCGTCACTGGCTGCGGCCGTGAATGCGCTGTCGCTGCAGCGCAAGGCGCGCTCGGGCGAACTGGCAGCCCGGTCCATCCTGTCGCTGCAGCAGGACCCGGCGCGCAGCGCCCGGCTGGCACTGTTGGCGCTGGCCCAAAACCCCGACAACCAGCGTGGCGAGTACGCCCTGCGTCAGGCGATGGCGGCGCTGGAGGTGGCGCAGGCCGAGCAGATCGTCGATCTCGGGGCGCCGGTCGGCGAAGCGCGCTACACCCCCGGCCTGGCCCACCTGGTGGTGAGCGCGGGCAACACCGTCTGGCTGCGCAAGGCCAGCGACCTGAGCGAGGTGTCCAGGCTGACCGCGCCGGGCACCGTCAGCAAAGCCTGGCTGGTGGGCCGCCAGCCTGGCAACCCGATGCTGGTCGGCACCGTGCAGGGCAAGGTCTACCTGCTGGCGCCCGACGGCAAGGTGCGCGCCGACCTGTCCTGCCCCGGCCAGGACAACCGCTACACCAGCCTGGCCTACAGCGCTGGCCCGGCCGGCGTGGCCGGACAGCCCGATGGGCCATCGCAGCTGGCGATCGGCTGCAGCGCGGGTGAGCTGACCCGTTGGGAGTTGACCAGCACCGACACGCCGACCGGCCATCCGCTGCTGCGCGCCAGCGACCCGCCGCGCAGCATTGTGGCGCTGGGATTTACAGCCGACGGCCGCCACCTGGCGTCAGCCGACACGCAGGGAGATGCCCTGATCTGGCAGCGCGGCCTGAACAACCGGCCCTGGATCGGCGACAGCCGAACCGGCAAGAACCCGCTGCACCACCAGGCCGCCATCCGCGACATCAGCTTCAGCCCGACCGAGCCCAATCTGCTGGCCACCGCGTCCGACGATGGCAGCGCGGTGGTCTGGACGCTGGACCTGGCGCTTGGCCAGCTCAACCCCAGCCCCGACGCACGCCGCGCGCTGCAGCACGACCGCCCGGTGGCGATCGCCCGCTTTGTCGACCGGTCGGACGAGCAGAACCGGCTGATGACGGTGTCGGACAAGCGGGTCTTCTTCTGGAGCGATGTCACCGTGCGCGACGAACGGCGCCACGACGACGAGGTGATCGAGGCCAGTGTGTCCAAGGACGGCGAGCAACTGGTTTCGGCCAGCCTGGACGGCACCGCCCGGGTCTGGTCCAGCCGCAGCACCGTGCCAGTGGCGGTGCTGCGCGGCCACAACAACACGGTGGTGCATGCGCTGTTCGGGCCACCCGGCCGGGTGATCACCGCCAGCCTGGACGGCACGCTGCGCGGCTGGCGCCTGAACGCGCCCAAGGTGTTGAAGGCCGGCACGCCCTGGCTGACCGCACAGGCCCTGCTGCCGGGTGGCTTGGCGACGCTGGCTTGCAGCGAAACCACCGAACGCGACGCGCCCTGTGACACGCTGGGCTGGGCCGCTGAAGGCGCCAAAGCCAGCCCGACCCAACCGCTGCCCGCGCCAGCGGCCGCACAACGCCCGGCAATCCCTCCCCAGGCCCCGAGGGCCAGGGCGGGCGACGCCAAGGCCGTGGCACAGGCCAACACCGCAGTGATCCACTGGGGCGTGGAAGAAGCCAGCCTGTCGGCCGACGGCAAGTTGTTGTTGTTCCATGACCGCGGCTACGACCTCGGCCAAATCTACAAGCCGGTGCTGACCGACCGCAGCTCGGGCCAGGACATCACGCCGGATTGGCTGGCCAACAGCCGCTACGGCATGTTCAGCCCCAGCCGGGCTGAACTGGCGGTGGTTCGCGCTGCGGACATCACCGTCTGGCCCCTGTCGGCGCTGGCCAGCAAGGCAGGTTCACCCGCTGGACAGCCCTTGCTGCGCCTGCCGCCCAAGGCCGACGTCAGTGCGGTGGCGCTCAGCCCCGACGGCCGCTGGCTGGCCACGCTGGGCGACACCATCCAGCTCTGGAACCGCGCTGACCCGCAGGGCAAACCGATCACGCTGACGGGGCACCAGGGCGCCCTGCGCAGTGTGGTCTTCAGCCCGGACAGCAGCACGCTGGTCAGCGCCAGTGCCGACCGCAGCGCCCGGGTCTGGACCCTCAAGGGTCTGGTCGCAGGCCAGACGCTGGACTGCGTGGACCGGTTGGCCCGGCAGACGAGCCACTGTGTGGTGTTGTCGGGTGGCCACAGCGCGGCGCTGCAATCGGCCCACTTCAGCCCGGACGGCAAGCGGGTCGTCACCGCCAGCGCCGACAACAGCATCCGCGTCTGGGACGCCGCCACCGGGCATGAATGGGCCGCCCTGTACCGCCACGGCGGCAAGGTCAACAGCGCGTTGTTTGACCAGAGCGGCGAGCAGATCGTCTCGGTCAGCGACGATGGCACGGCGCTGGTCGGCCGCTGCGACGCCTGCCGCCTGCCGCTGGACCAGCTCAAGCAGCGCGCCCAAGCCAGTTTGCGCATGACCGCCGACGAGGAGGCAGCGCTGAGAGCCGATGCGGTGTCTTGGCTGCCGCGCTGGCTGGGTGGCCGCTGAGCGCACAGCGGGCAGATGGCGCGGCGCGGCGCGGCGCCCTGGGCGCCAGCGCGCCAGGGCGCAGCGCCATCAGGGGCGGGTGTCGGGGTCGGCCGCTGCCAGCATTTGGCGGTAAGTGGCGTAGCCCGGCTGGTCCACCGCCAGTTTGGCCAGCGTGGTGCGCCAGAGATGCTCGACAAGCGCCGGATTTTCGCTGTCCCCTTCGCCCAGCGCGATGCGCTCGGCCAGACGCTTGTTGAGGCGGGCCAGATCGTCGGTGCAGGCCGGATCGTCGAGCAGCGAACGCAGCCGCGCGCCTTCATCGGCGTCGGCCGTGGGCGCAATTTGCAGCTGGCGGCCGACGATGTCGAGCATGTTGGCGGCGACCCGGGCGTTGTAGGCCAGCGCGTCCTGGCCTGTGCGGCCCAGCGCCGGCCCGGCCTCATCGCGCAAAAAGCGCGCCACGGCGGCCAACAGGTGCGTGGGGCTGGGGCTGTCTTGCATCAGGCGGCTCAGGTGGTGGTGGGGTGGGTGGCCGCGCCAGCGTCGGGGGGCTGGCCTGCGCGTGGCGCGATCAGCGCCAGCAAATCGATCTCGGTCTCGGATGCGCGGCGACCAATCGCTGCTTTTTCCATCACCGGCTCGGCGCCAGTCAGCCAGGCCTGGCCCATGCTCTCGCAAATGATGCCCCAGCGCAGCGTGCCCAGCACCTGCCACCATTGCACCCGGGCCTCGTCCACCCGGCCACCGGCGGCGCGGTAGCCGGCAAACAGTTCGTCCGTCCCTCCAAAGCCACCCACCCGCCGCTGCGACTGGCCAAAACGCCAAGGGTTGGCACACAGCCAGCCCAGGTCGGCCATCGCATCGCCCATATGGGCCAACTCCCAGTCCAGCACACCGCGCAGCGGCGCCACCTCGTCCGCCAGATTGACCATCAGGTTGCCGTTGCGGAAGTCGCCATGCACCAGCACTGGCGCCACGTCGGCGGGCGCGCGGTCGGCCAGCCAACGCAGCGCCAGCTGGAACACCGGCCGCACCGTGCCGTGGCGGGCATGCCAGCCGCGCAAATGCTCAACCTCGGCGCGCGGCTGGGTGCTGCGCAGCGGCGGCAGGCCGGTCAGCGGCAGGGCGTGGATGCGGGCCAGCGCGTCGCCGCACTGCAGGGCCAGCGCCGGCCGGTGCGCCGCAGCGATGCGCCGGCCCAGGGTCTCGCCCGTCAGGCGCTGCATGACAAAACCCTCGCCCAGGCCGTGTGCGGCTTGCAGCACCTGCAGCACGGCGGGCACCGGCACGCCGGCTTGGCCGGCCAGCGTGATCAGCGCCGCCTCGGCAGCCAGGCCAGGGCCGTCGGCACCGCGCCGGCGTGCGCCGGGCGGTGCCCGCCGCAGGATCAGCGACCGGCTGCTGGCCGCGTTGACCAGATCAAACGCCCAGGTCTCCTGGCTGGCGCCGCCGGACAGGCGCCGCAATCCCAGCACCTGGGCGGCGCTGGCCGAGCTGGCCGCGCTGGCTACGCTGGACAGGCTGTGCGACAGCGCCGCCGCCAGTTTTTGCGCCAGCGCAAGTGCCGCCGGGTCCAACGGTGGCTCAGTCAGGCCAGTCGCCATCGCCGCCGCCGCTGCAGGTGTCTACAGTCGCTCGATGATGGTGACGTTGGCCAGACCACCGCCCTCGCACATCGTCTGCAGGCCGTAACGCCCGCCGCGCGCGATCAGGCCGTGCAGCAGCGTGGTCATCAGCTTGGCGCCACTGCCGCCCAGCGGATGGCCCAGCGCAATCGCACCGCCGTTGACATTGAGCCGGGCCGGGTCGGCGCCAGTTGATTGCAGCCAGGCCACCGGAATCGACGCAAAGGCCTCGTTGACCTCAAACAGATCGATGTCGTTGACCGACATGCCGGCCTTTTGCAGCGCCCGCTTCGTGGCGGGGATCGGGGCTTCCAGCATGATCACGGGGTCGCCGCCGATCACCGTCATGTGGTGCACCCGGGCCAGTGGCTTGACACCCAGGGCCATGAGGCCGCGCTCGTTGACCACCATCAGCCCGGCCGCGCCGTCGCAGATCTGGCTGGCGTTGGCCGCCGTGCACACACCGCCCTCTTGCAGCAGTTTGACCCCGGCAATGCTGGCGGCCGAGGCGTCGAAGCGGATGCCTTCATCCGCGCTGTGCAGATCGCCGGTCTCGGTGCCGTCGTTCATGCGCACCGCCAGCGGCAGGATCTCGGCGGCAAACGCGCCGCTGCGGCTGGCGGCAGCGGCGCGCTGGTGGCTTTGCAGCGCAAAGGCGTCCACCTGGTCGCGGCTGAGGCCGTACTTCTTGGCCACCATCTCGGCGCCGATGAACTGGCTGAACTGCACGCCGGGATAGCGCTGCTGCATTTTCGGGCTGACATAAAAGCCCATCTCGGCCTTGAGCGCCAGCGTGGTCGGCAGGCCCATCGGCACCCGCGACATGCTCTCGACGCCGGCGGCGATGACGATGTCCATGCTGCCCGACATCACCGCCTGGGCGGCAAAGTGCAGCGCCTGCTGCGACGAGCCGCACTGCCGGTCCACCGACGTCGCGGGCACCGATTCGGGCAGGCAACTGGCCAGCACCGCATTGCGCGCGACGTTGCTGGCCTGCTCGCCGGCCTGACCGACACAGCCCATGATCACGTCCTCGACCAGCGCCGGGTCGCAGCCGCTGCGGGCGATCAGCGCGTCCAGCACGCTGGCGGCCAGGTCGGCCGGGTGCCAGCCCGAGAGTTTGCCGTTGCGTTTGCCACCAGCGGTGCGCGCGGCGGCGACGATGTAGGCTTCTGCCATGGTCCTGCTCCAGAGTTGATTCGCCTGCAATTGTTGGGCGGCGGCGGCGGGGCTGCACTCGTCGGAAGCGATGATTCCCGCCGGGCGGCACGGTCGACAATCGCGCTCGATGCCTGCCATGCCCGCCGCCCAACCCTGCCTGACGCTGCAAACCCTGGACCGGGGCTGCGGCCTGCTCGGCCTGCGGCCGTGCGGCCCGGTGCAGGCGCCGGCGCGCACGCCGTTGTTTGGCGCCCGTGGGCCGCAGGTCACGGTGGCGTGCCTGCACTGGCCCGGCCTGCCAGCGCCCGCGCCCAGCACCGCGCAGCATGCCGCCGCACTGGACCGTTTGCGCAGCACCGGCCTGCACCCGCTGCCAGCCGCCGGGCTGCAGTGGCGCGGTGAGGTCTCGCCGCTGCCGGCCGACGAGGCGCTGTGGAGCCTGGTGCGCGAAAGCGACTTCGCCGACTTCTGGGCCGACACCCTGCCTGCCCTGCAAGCCGAGGGCTGGTCCATCTCCCTGCAACCCGGTTTTGCCCACGCAGCGCAACCGGTCACCGGCTGGCAGATCGACCTGCAGCCCTTGACCCAGCCCCGCGGCATGGGCTCGTGGCTGCTGAGCCTGGGGGTAGAGTTGCAAACCCGCGACGGCGTTGAAAAACTGGACCTGGTGCCGCTGCTGGCCCGGCTGATTGCGCGCGACCGGCGCTGGACCGACGCCGCCGCGCTGGACGCGATCCCCGGCGACGCGTTGATCCGCCTTCACATCCCCGGCGGGCGCCGCATCGACGCCCTGGCCGCACCGCTCAAGGCCATCGTGCGGGCCATGCTGGACCTGCTGGCCCGGCCGCCCCGCAAGGGCGAGACCGGGCTGGTGCTGTCATCATGGGAGGCGCAGCGCCTGGCGCTGCTGCGCGCCGGCCTGAAGGACGCCATGGCCAGCCACCCCAGCGCCCGCCGCGATTTTGGTGACCGGTCGCTGCAGGGCTGGGCGCTGCAAGACTGGTCCTTGAAGGGCGACGCCGGCCTGCAGTGGCTGGACGCCCTGGGTGCCGGCGCCGCGCCACCGGCGGTCAAGCCGCCGCCCGGCCTGGGTATCACGTTGCGGCCCTACCAGCAGGTCGGCCTGGCCTGGCTGCAGCACCTGCGGGCGTACCGTCTGGCCGGCATCCTGGCCGACGACATGGGCCTGGGCAAAACCGCGCAGGCGCTGGCCCATCTGCTGGTCGAACAGCAGGCTGGCCGGCTGGACCGCCCGGCGTTGGTGGTGGCGCCGGCCTCGCTGATCTACAACTGGCAGGCCGAGGCCGCGCGGGTGGCGCCAGCGCTCAAGCTGCTGACGCTACAAGGCCCGCGCCGCGCGGCTGAGATCGCCCGCATCGGCCAGCATGACCTGGTGCTGACCAGCTACCCACTGCTGTGGCGCGACGCGATGGCGTTGCAGGCCCAGCCCTGGCACCTGGTGGTGCTGGACGAGGCGCAGATGGTCAAAAACGCCGGCAGCCGCACCGCCACCGCGGCACGCCGGCTCAATGCCCGGCACCGGCTCAGCTTGACCGGCACGCCGATGGAAAACCACCTCGGCGAGCTGTGGGCGCAGTTCCATTTTTTGCTGCCAGGGTATCTGGGCGATGCGCGCAGCTTCCAGCGCGACTGGCGCACGCCGATCGAGAAAAACGGCGAGACCGTTCGTGCCCGGCTGCTGGCGCAGCGGGTGGCGCCTTTCATCCTGCGGCGCCGCAAGGATGTTGTCGCGACCGAGTTGCCGGCGCTGACCGAGCAATTGCACCGGGTGGCGCTGACCGGCGCGCAACGGGCCTTGTACGAGAGCGTGCGGCTGACTTGCGACGAGCAGGTGCGCCGGGTGCTGGCGCGGCAAAAGTTTGCGGGTGCCACCGTCAGCATCCTCGATGCGCTGCTGCGGCTGCGCCAGGTCTGCAACGACCCGCGCTTGCTGGACGCGCCCGGCCCTGCCGAGCAGGTTGCAGCCGACAGCGCGCTGAGTGCCAAGATTGGCTGGCTGCGCGCAACCCTGCCCACACTGGTGGCCGAGGGCCGACAAATCCTGCTGTTTTCGCAGTTCACCCGCATGCTGCGCCTGGTCGAGCCCGAGCTGCAGGCGCTTGGCCTGACCTGGCTGACGCTGACCGGCGACACCCCCACCGCCCAACGCGGCGTCCGGGTGGCGCAGTTCCAGGCGGGTGCTGCGCCGATCTTCCTGGTCAGCCTGAAGGCTGGCGGTGTCGGCTTGAACCTGACCGCCGCCGACACGGTGATCCACCTCGACCCCTGGTGGAACCCCGCCGTCGAGCAGCAGGCCAGCGCCCGTGCCCACCGCATCGGGCAGGCCCGGCCCGTCACCGTCTACCGCTTGGTGGCCGCAGGCAGCATCGAGGAGCGGCTGCTGGCGTTGCAAACGCGCAAGGCCGCGCTGGCCGATGCGGTGCTGGGCGCCCCACTGCACGGCGACGCCAGCCCAGCCCCTGCCAGCGGCCCCGAAGCGGACACCAATGCCGAAAACCGCCCCGACAACTGCCCGGACGACCGCCCAGAAAACAGCGCCGCCCTGGCGCGGTTTGCACTGGATGACCTGCAAAACCTGTTGGCGCCGTTGTCGGGCGACTGAGCAGCGGGTCTGGCGCAGGCTTCAGCCCGGGCATAACTTCGTACCGCTTGGCCGGGTGCTCACAACGCTGAATTTGCCGGCCGGCGCGCCCACCGCGGTCAGCACCAGGGTCGCGTCGTCGTCGAAGTGCCCGGTGTAGGCTGCGGCCAGTACCGCAGGCGGCCGGGTGATCGTCAGGCTCAGGTCACGGCCTTTGAAGGTGCCCGCCACATCAAACCCGATTTCATTCACGCCGTCGTTGACCGTCACGCGCGCAAACTCGAAACGCCCACTCTCGGTGCAGTTTGATCCCGCTGCGGTGTTGAGGAAGAAGCTGACCTTCTGTCCCGGCACCTGTCCGGTGGCCCGGCCGTCAAAAGTAAAGGAGAAAAACGGCACAAACAACAGTTCGGTGCCGCCGCCACAGCCGGCCAGTGGGGCCAGTGGCACCGATGCCGCAGACGCCAAGCCGGCGAGCAGCAGCTGTCGGCGGCGTGGCAGTGCCCGCAAGACAATATTTGGCACGCGGGTGGATGGGTTCATGGCTTGCTCCTTTGCCCGAGGGCGTTGAGAAACTCCGCAATGCCGGCCTGCAATTGCAGCAATGCCGGCGCCAGGGATCGCATGCGGTCTTGCACCGCGGCGGGTGCCTGCTTCTGGTCAAAGATCAACTGGGCGTCACCGGCGTTCATCTGCCAGAACGTCTGGTGCACCTGCCAGAGCTGGTCGCGCAGTGCCGCCCACATTGGCAGCACCGGCGCCGGCCAATCGCGCGCCAGCGTGCCGTCGTAGCGGTTGCGCGCATCGCGAAAGCGGTTGACCGCCGCGTTGTAGTCTTTGCTGAACTCGACAAATCGCGGTTGGGGGATCGTCCGCTGCAACAGCAGTTGCTGCAGGTTGTTGACGCCAAACAGGTAGTGGTCCAGCGTCTCGGCCAGGTCGATCTCGGCCGCGCGCGGGTCGGTGGGCGGGATGTTGCGCGCGTCCACCAATTGCCCCCAGTCGCCCGACTGTGCGCGCAGCCGCGCCATCAGGCTGTCGATGCTGTGCACGGTAAAGCTCAGGTCGTCGGCGTCGGTGACCAGGCCGACAATGCCGTAGCCGCTGAGCACCGGGCCGCCTGACGCGCCGCCGCGCACCCCGGCAAACTCGACGCGCAGGTTGTCGCGGCTGTCGCGCACGCTGGCGATCGCGCCACTGCGTGCGGCCACGCCGCATTGCTGCTGCTGGCCCAGCAACCAGGCCTCCTGGCGCACGGCCATGCGCGCTTCGGCTGCCAGCGCTGGTGCCACCAGTTGGTAGCCGGCGGGCCGCAGCACCCGCAGCAGCGCCAAGTCTTGCACGCCGGCATCAAAACCGTCGACCCGCTCGGCCGCGCGCACGACCGGCGCGCTGCCGTCGCCGTCGCCGGCGCAAAAGATGAGCTCGATGCGGCCGACCGCGGCACCGCGCGGCGGCGGGTCGGCGGGCACACGCGCGTCCACCACGTGGCGAGCGGTGGCGACAAAAACATGGCGCGCCGTGGCGCCGACGACCAGGCCGAAGCCATGCTCTTGCAGATCGATCGAGCGGATACGGACCACGTCAGGCAGCAGGCGCTCGCCCAGTTCGGGGCCGGTCAGAAAGCCGGTCGGACTGGTCGCTGGGGTTGCCGCCGCCGCGCCGATCACGCTTGTCATGCCGATCAAGCCGATCACGACGACCCAGCCGGCCGCCAGCATGCACAGCGCCCGCGCCCAAACCTTGTTGCAGTGACGGCCTGTCACCGCACCCAGCCCCCCACTTGCTGGCGTATCCAGGCCAATGCACCCCACAACACCGCTGCCGATCCCCACAGCAGCTTGACCAGGTGGTGGCGCGCGGCGTACTCAAGCAAGCTGGGCTTGAGCGAGCGGCCGAACTCACCGGTGCGCCAGTCGAGCCGGCGTGCCGAACCGGTGAGCTTGAGCGCCAGCGTGGCGCCGGCGACCACGTCAAAACGCTCGACGACCAGGCCGTCAAGTGCCAGCCCATCGCCGGCCGACAGCTGCAAGGTCTCGCCGGTGGCCGGCAACATCACCCGCCCCGCCTCGATGCTGGACCCGACCGCTGCCACGGCGCCGGCACCTGCGCTGGCGCGTCGCTCGGTAAATTGCAGCGCCTGCGGGCGCAAGTCGGCCAACCGCAGCACCGATTCGCCGGATCGGGCCAGCGTCAGCAGCAGCGGCGGCGGTGGCTGGGTGGGGTGGGCTGTGTCGCCAGACACCAGGCGCAACCATTCGCCATGGTCAAACCTGCGCTCCAGCGCCACGGCGGCGTCGTTGAGCAGCAGCGCGGTGCGGCCGCGCAGTTCGATGTCGGCCACCACCGGTGGCCGCTCGCTCTCGACTTGCAGTTCAAGGACGCCGGCGCGGGCACGCAGCGTCAGCCGTGTGCCCGCGGGCAGTTGCAGGCTGCGCAGGCGCAACTCGTCGGCGCGCACGGCGATCCGGTCGGCGGAGTCGGCCTTGGCGGCGCGCACCAGACTGTCGTCAGCCGACTCGAGTGTCGAAAACCCCTCGATGCGCAGTTCGCCGGCCACCACCACCGGCGACAGCGTGCTGGCCTCGGCCACCACCAGCGTGACTGCGGTGGACTGCAGGTCCAGCGACAACGGCACCACCGGCACCGAGACGGCAGCGGCGGTGCTGAGCACGGCGGCCACAGCCGCTATCGGCCACAGCAGCGCCAACCAACGTCGGGGGGCGTTTGCGGCAAGCGCAGCCAGCGCGCTGTCGAGCATCGCCAAGCGGTCGCGCAGGTCGCGCAAGTCGGCCAGCGGTGTATCGCCAGCGGCCAAGCTGTTGGCAAGCTGGGCGCTGAGCGCGGCGCGCTGCTGGCGCAGGGCGTCAGTCAGCGGCGGCATCGGCAGGGCCAATGATGGCAAAGCGCAACAACGGCAAGGCGCGGCCGTCGTCGGCCGCCACGGCCTGCACATCGACCCGCAGGCCCTTGCCGTCTTGAGGCAGATCGATGGTGATGGCGGTGCGCTGCCATGCGTAGCGTTGCGCGTTGGGCAGGTCGGTCCAGGCGGCAGGCGGGCCTGCATCAGCACCTGCACGGTAGGCGCGCCAGGCGATCGATGACACCGGCACCGACACCCGCACCACCGCCAGCGCCTGACGGGCCTCGTGCGCCTGCGCCAAGAGCGCCAGCGGGGCGACCGCCGTCAACGCCGAAGGGTTGGCGAGGCGCGGCGGTGCCAGCGCCAAAAACCCCAGGTCGGCCCCACGCAAACCAGTGGCCGCCAGCATCGGCGCCGCATCCCAACGCAGCAGCTGGCCCACTGCCAACGGTGCATCGACCCGGTAAAACGGCCCTGACCGAAGCGGCTGCACCAGCACGCGCAGGGGCATACGTGCATCAGCCCGCAACTCGAACACCGTTGCCGCAGCATCGTTGCCGGCCACGGCCGGGCCTCTTGTGAGCGACACCAGCTCAATGAAAGGCTGCGAGACGTTGCGTGCAAAAAATCCCTCGCAACGTGCGGGGCCATCGACCAGGCCGTAGGCCGGCACGCGCCCGACGGCGGGCTGCAGCCGCGCGCACTCAAAGCCCTGCGCCTGGGCGCGTGCTGGGGCGGCAACCCAGACCAGCACAGCAAAAACAAGCGCAATCAAAGGCATGCGCGGTGCTCCGGTGCAGCGCAAAACCGGCCCGGCCACTGCGGTGTGCAGCAACGCGAAGGTCTCGCGGTGCCAGTGTCAAAGCAAGCGGCAACCAAGTCGATCCCTAGAAAGCCGAACAGGCACCGGCGCGGGCATCAGTGCAGACACCGACGCGGGTACCGGCGCGGCCATTGCCGCAGCGAAGCACCTGCCTCGACGCCGGCCGCAGTCAACCGCGCCTGTGCGGGATAATCGTCTTGCTTTCGGCCTATCGCCGGCTGACGCCACCCGCAGGTGGCGCTGTGTTACCCAAGTCCACCCTCCAGACCACCCCGGCAGACCCCCACACCATGGCTCAGTACGTCTTTACCATGAACCGCGTCGGCAAGATCGTGCCGCCCAAGCGGCAGATCCTGAAGGGCATCACGCTGTCCTTTTTCCCCGGCGCCAAGATCGGCATGCTGGGCATCAACGGCTCGGGCAAGAGTACCTTGCTCAAGATCATGGCCGGCGTGGACAAGGAGTACGAGGGCGAAGCCACCCCGATGCCCGGCCTGAAGGTCGGATATCTGCCGCAGGAGCCGGTGCTGCCGGCCGAGCAGACCGTGCGCCAGGTGGTCGAAGAAGGCATCGGCGGCGTGCTGGCCGCCAAGAAGCGGCTCGACGAGGTGTACAGCGAATACGCCGACGAGAACGCCGACTTCGACAAACTGGCCGCTGAGCAGGCCGAACTTGAATCGATCATCGCCGCCGCCGGCAGTGAAAACACCGACCTGCAGCTGGAGCTGGCCGCCGACGCGCTGCGCCTGCCGCCCTGGGACGCGGTGATCGGGGTGCTGTCCGGCGGTGAAAAACGCCGCGTTGCGCTGTGCCGGCTGCTGCTGTCCAAGCCCGACATGCTGTTGCTCGACGAGCCGACCAACCACCTGGACGCCGAGTCGGTGGACTGGCTCGAACAGTTCTTGAAGCGCTACTCGGGCACCGTGGTGGCCATCACCCACGACCGCTACTTTCTGGACAACGCCGCCGAGTGGATTCTGGAGCTCGACCGCGGCCAGGGCATCCCCTGGAAGGGCAACTACTCCGACTGGCTCGACCAGAAGGAGCGCCGCCTGGAGTCTGAGCAAAAGAGCGAAGACTCGCGCATGAAGGCGATGAAGGAAGAGCTGAAGTGGGTGCGCAGCAATGCCAAGGGCCGCCAGGCCAAGAGCAAGGCACGGCTGGCCCGGTTCGAGGAACTCAGCGACGTTGACTACCAGAAGCGCAACGAGACCAACGAGATCTTCATCCCGGTGGCCGAGCGCCTGGGCAACGAGGTGATCGAGTTCAAGAACGTCTCCAAGAGCTTTGGCGACCGTCTGTTGATGGACAACGTCAGCTTCCGGGTGCCGGCCGGCGCCATCGTCGGCATCATCGGCCCCAACGGCGCCGGCAAGTCCACGCTGTTCCGGTTGATCCAGGGCAAGGAAAAGCCCGACACCGGCGAGGTGATGACGGGCAAGACCGCGCAGCTGGCTTTTGTCGACCAGAGCCGCGAGAGCCTGGCCGCCGAGAAAACGGTGTGGCAAGACGTCTCGGGCGGCTTGGACAACATCGTCGTCGGCAAGTTCGTGATGCCGAGCCGGGCCTACCTGGGCCGCTTCAACTTCAAGGGCAACGACCAGCAAAAGCTGGTGGGCAGCCTCTCAGGCGGTGAACGCGGCCGGCTGCACCTGGCCAAGACCTTGTCGCAAGGCGGCAACGTGCTGATGCTCGACGAGCCCTCCAACGATCTGGACGTTGAAACCCTGCGCGCGCTCGAAGACGCCTTGCTGGAGTTTGCCGGCTCGGTGATGGTGATCAGCCACGACCGCTGGTTCCTGGACCGCATCGCCACCCACATCCTGGCCGCCGAGGGCGACAGCCAGTGGGTCTTCTTCGACGGCAACTACCAGGAGTACGAGGCCGACAAGAAGAAGCGCCTGGGTGAAGAAGGCGCCAAGCCGCACCGGCTGCG
>JANMXG010000043.1:0-2327 GCA_031394235.1 Betaproteobacteria bacterium | reverse complement strand
ATGACGCACAGCCCGATCGCAGGCGGGCCGCTGGTGCAGGGTGCGCCGGCCGCCCAGGCGCGGGCCTCAGCCCGGCGACTTGTTGTACTGGGTGATCTGCTGGGTCATGTAGCTGCTCAGGTTGTTCAGGCTGGCCATCTTGGTGTCCAGGGCCGAATACTGGGCGCGCAGCCTGGCCTCGGTGGTGGTCAGGCGTTTTTGCATCGCATCTTGCGATTTGGTATTGCGGGTGACGCTGGCATTGATGCTGTCGGTACGGCTCTGAAACACACCGTCGCTGCCCAGCGCGGCATCGGCCAGGCGCTTGAAGCGCCGTACAAAGCCCGAGTCGGCTGAGTTGCTGCCGTCGGTGGCCAGCAGCTTCTTGAGCTCGGACAGGTTGCCCAACGTGTTGTCGAGCTTGGTGGCGTTGGTGTCGAGCGTGCCATCGGACTTGAGCGACAGTCCGACATCCGACAGCCGCGACCAGCTCGACGAGGCCGAACTGCCTTCGTTCAGCACCGCCCGCAACTGGCTTTGAATCGCCAGCGTAGCCTGGTCGCCCTGCAATGCACCCGCAACTTTGCTGTCGGCGTTGTAGGCTGTCTGGGCTTTGATGAAGCCGGCCAGCGTGTTGAAGGCTGCGACGAAGTCGGTCACGGCCGTCTTGACGGATGCGGTGTCGGCGGTCACCGAAATATCGATGTCGGTGGTGGTCGGCTTGACCAAGCTGAGCGTCAAGCCATCGGCCACATTGTTCAGGGTGTTGCTGGCTGAACTCAGCGGGATGCCGTTGACCGTCAGTGCGGCGTTGACCGCCGAGGTGGTGCGGGCCATCGGAGAACTGGCGGCTGTGGCGTCATAGGCGAGCGCCGACAACCCGGTGGCGGCATTGCCGTCGTCCACGGTTTCGGTAACGCTGATGCGGAAGGCGTTTTCGACGCCGGTGTCCTTGGACCGCAGGCTGAGCCGTGCGCCAGAAGCATCCGAGATGATCGAGGCGCTGACGCCGGCGCCCGAGGCATTGATCTTGTCGCGCAGCGATGCCAGGCTGGTGTCACCGCTGCCGATGCTGAGGGTGACGGCGCTGGCGCCCGCCTTGGCATCAAAGCCGGCTGCCGGCGCACCGGCCTGGTAGCTCCCCAACTCGATCGTCAGGCTGCCTTCATTCAAGGTCGCGCTGCTGCTGGCCAGTGCCGTACTGGTGACGGTCTGCCCCGCAGCGAGGTGGGCTACGGCCACGGCATAGCTGCCGGCCACCGCGCCGGTGCTGGTGCTGACCTTGACCGCCGCGGTATCGGACGAGGTGGCGATCGTGCCGCTCCACAGCGTGTTCGAGGTCAACGCGTTGGCTTTGGTCTGCAAGGCCGAGAAATAGCCCTGCATCTTGCCCACGGTCGACAGCCGGGTGCCCAGGCTGTCGGCCTTGGCTTGCAGCTGGGCGAGCGGTCGCCGCTCCACCGCCATCAGGCTGCCGACGATGCTGGTGACGTCCAGCCCGCTGCCAATGCCCGCGGAACTGATGCTGCCTGTGCCGGCAACAGATGTGGCCATGGATGAATGCTCCTTCGCAACCGGTTATTCGGTCGCTGGCGGGCGAACTTGAGGTTGCCGCCAAAAACGACTGCGGCCCGGAGGGACCGGGCCGTGGTGCTGTGCAGACTGTGGGGCGGGGTACCTGCGTAGCGCGCAACACTGGGGCCAGCGCGCTGTCAACCTTGCAGCAGCTTGAGCACCTGCTGCGGCAACGCGTTGGCCTGGGCCACCATCGCATTGCCGGCCTGTTGCAGAATCTGCGCCCGGCTCAAAGCGGCGGTTTCTGACGCAAAGTCGGCGTCCATGATGCGTGACCTTGCAGCGGTCTGGTTTTCAACCGAGACCTGCAGGTTGGAGATCACCGAATCGAAGCGCGACTGTGACGCACCCATCGCGGCGCGCTGAGAGTTGACCGTGTTCAGCGCGATGTCGATGTTGTCGATCACCCCGTGGATCGCGCCGATCGGGGCTGTCGAGTCGATCAGCGCACGGGCAGCACCCGTGTTGTCGGTGCCGGCCACCACTGTGATCGTTGCGTCGACCGTCAGGTCACCGGTGGTGATGTCGATGATGTCGTTGATGGTGGTGTTGGCACCCACCTGAAAACTCATCGGGCCGGCCTCGGACCCCAGCACATGCTTGCCATTGAAAGTGGTGGCGCCCAACACACGCTGCACCTCCTTGGCCAGCTCACCGAACTCCTTGTCGAGCGAATCCTTGTCGCTGTTGGAGTTGGTGGAATTGGACGACTGCACCGCCAGCTCACGCATGCACTGCAGCGAGTCGGCCACCTTGCCCAGCGCGCCCTCAGC
>JANMXG010000042.1:0-16231 GCA_031394235.1 Betaproteobacteria bacterium | reverse complement strand
ATTTGCCAATTCGCCAGTGACCCCTTGATTTGACGTTGCCGCTTCGGCGGCACTTTCCCCGACTCCTCTTTTCGAGGAGCGGCTTGGCGTGTTCGACACGCCGACGTCATCAAGGGTCCCGATGTTCGATTCATTCCTAGTCCAGCACCTGCTGGCGCACGCCACGTGGGCCGCCGTGACGGTCCGTGCCCTGGAAAGCAGGTTCTCCAAGTGACTCTCCGAGGTTGGGTCCAACCTTCCGGGGTCAGTTCACAGTTGTGTGGACACGAACCTCCTATGCCGGCCGCGGAAGATCAAGATGCCATGGCTGGACGCTTACCCAACAGCGGCAAGACCGCGGGCTGAATCTTTCAGCTCACCAACGCTGCCGGTGTCGCGACGCAACCCATTGTTCACTGCTGCCGCTGAGCAGCCCCAACTTCCGCCGGGCGCGATCAAGGCCGTTTTGCTGCAAGCGGCGGGCCGGCTGCAGGCCGAGATGCGGGTGACGACAGCCAACGGCACTGCGCTGGCCTTCAAGCGATGGACCTGGCGGGACGCGACCCGGCTGCAGGCCGCTTTGCGCGAGCGGCTGATGGAGGCCGTGGTGGCGCCAGGTGAACACGCCCATGCCCAGCCGTTGCAGGTACGCGCCGAGTTGCATTCGGCGAAGCCCGTTCCAGCCTTGCGCGTCTAATTCGCGCCGGCACTCGGGCGGGTGTTGGTGGTGTCGTACCGACCCCGCCAGGTCTGGGTCGATTCGCGCAGACTGTCACCAGACATCACTTTCCAGGCCGGCAGGTTGCCGGCTGCGGTGCCGGTCCGATCAGGCTGGCCGCAGACAACATCCACCAGGATTGCCCCGCTCACCGCTGCGCTCTGGCTCAAACGCCGCGCCGGCGGCGCAGCACCATCAGCACAAATCCCAGCATGCCCACACCCAGAGCAAGCACAAAGGCCGGTGACACGGCATTGGCCAGTACCCGGCCGGCATCGGCCATCAGCCAGCCGGGCAATCCGGGCAGCGCTTGGGCTATTTCGGTCGGGTCCTCAAAGTGAACCCCTTGCATTGCATGGGGCGACAGCAGGGCGCTCAGGGCCTCGGTGCTGATGCGCGTCAGGGCCGGTTTGACCATCGGCAAGGGCAAATAGCGGTCGACCAATTGCACGCCAGCTACGGACGCCACCACCACCACCGGCACCGCCCAGCGCTTCAGCCAGGCCGAGGCGGCCATCGTCAGCAGCAGCACCGGCGATAGCCACAACACCGCCAGCGTGAAGCCCAGCATCAGACGGGCAAACCCCGCGGCGACCACCGACAGCACCAGCCACCACGGCTGCTGCAGCCAGGCCAGCGGCCCCTGCGTGCTGCCAACAGCCAGCAGCGCCACCAGCTGCGCGCCCAGCAGCGCCACGCCCACGGCCAGGCAAGGCAGCAGCAGCAGGTGGGTGAAGACGGTGGCACCCACGCTGTCCACATCGCTGGTCGGCAACGAGCGCCAGAACTCGATTGAGCGGTCTTGCACGTCGCGCCGCGCCAGCCCGGGCAACTGGGCCAGCACCGACAGGCAGGCCAGCACAAAGGTAATGGCCGCGGTGGCCGCTGTCCAGACCAGCGTTTGCAGCACCACCGGCAACTGCGCCATCGGCGGCAGCGATTGGCCGTCGCCATCCACCTGAATCTGCAGGCCGCGGCCGTCAAGCAAGGCCAGGCCCAGCATCAGCACCAGCGGCAGACCCATCAGTACCATCCAGCCGGTGCGGTGTTGCAGCCATTCGCGCTGCACCAAGGTGATGAACTTGTTCATGTTGGCGGGTCCTCACAGGCCTTGGGTGCGGTTGATCTCGGGGCGGCGTGTCAGCGCCACGAACAGGTCGACCAGGCTGGGCCGCAGACGCTGGCCCAGCGCGGCCACCTCGGGCGGTGGCGCGCCATCGAACAAGGCTGCACTGCCACCCTGCACCCGGTAGCGCAGCAGGGGGTGGGCGGCGGCCATCGCATCTGCCGCTGCGGCGTCGTGGCCCAGCGCCACGAAGCGGCGGTCGATATCGGCCAGGCTGATGGCCAGCACCAGCTTGCCTTCATTGAGCATCAGCACATCCGACAGCAGGGTCTCGATCTCCTCGACCTGGTGGGTCGAGATCAGCACGCTGCGCTCACCGTCGCACCACTCATCGAGCAGCATCTCGTAGAAGGCCTTGCGCGAGATCACGTCCAGCCCCAGCGTGGGTTCGTCCAGAATCATCAGCCGGGCATCGATGGCCGCCACCAGCGCCAGGTGCACCTGCACCACCATGCCTTTGGACAAATTCTTGACCTGGTCGCCCAGGCCCACGCTGGTGCGCCGAAGCAGCGTCCGCGCCCGCTCGGCCGAGAAGCGTGGGTGCAGGCCGTTCATCAGCTCGATCAGCTGCGACACCCGGGCCCAGCGCGGCAGTACCGCCACATCGGGGATGTAGGCCAGCGACTGCAGCAACTCCACCCGCTGGCGGCGGGGTTGCAGGCCCAACACGGCGAGCTCGCCCGACACGCCGTGCAGGCCCACCAGCGCCTTCATCAACGAGGTCTTGCCGGCGCCGTTGTGGCCCAGCAGGCCGATCACCCGGCCTTTGGGCACGTCAAAGTTCAGGTCGGCCAAGGCTGTCTTGCTGCCGTAGCGCAGGGTCAGGCCGCGGGCCTGGATCAAGGGTTCCACAGGTCACTCCCAGTTTAAATCGATGGCCGACAGACCCAGCCGGCGAAGGCGGGCACGCAGCAGCGGCCACTCCTGGCCCAAAAAGCGGCGCCGCTCCGAATCCTTGAGCTGCGCCAGCGCGCCTGGCCGGACATAAAAGCCCAGGCCGCGGCGGGTTTCCAGCAGGCCGTCGTCGCCCAGCGCCTGCAGCGCCCGGTTCACCGTCAGCGGGTTGAGCAGGTACTGGCTTGCCAGGGCGCGCACCGAGGGCATGGCCTCGCCCTCGGTCAGCTCGCCATCCAGCAACTGAGCGGCCAGGCGGTCGGCCAGTTGCTGGTAGATAGGCAGGTGCGGGTCCCAGGTCTGCATCGTCGGGCCTTGGCGGATGGCCAGTGTGTTGCTGATGTAGTACACCATATCGCTGGCGCGGAAAACCTGCCAGCGCGGTGCGACAGGCTGCAGCAGGCGCCGACGGGCTGCTGGCGGCGCAGCCGCGCCAGGGCCTACTCGACCACGCCGACCAGGAAGTACTTGATCACGCCCTTGGCGGCAAAGCCGAGCAGGCCAAAGCCCAGCGCCAGGAACAGCACGAAGGTGCCGAGCCGGCCGGCCATGGATTCGCGTGCCAGCTGGAAAATGATGAACACCATGTACAGCATGAACGCGCCCACCCCGAAGGTGAGGCCGAACCAGGCGATCTGTTCTTCGGTGTAGCCAAACATCGGGGGGTCTCGGCGGGTCCGGGCAGCCGGTTCAGGTTGGCTCGTCCAGGCCGACGGCAGACACCAGATCGCGGTACGCATGCCAGCTGGCATGCGCCAGCCAGGGTGCGATCACCACCAGACCGAGCAGGCAGCTCAGCATGCCCAGCACCGTCAGGCCCATCAACAAGGCGGCCCACAGCGCCATCGGCAAAGGGTTGGCCTGCACCACCCGCCAGCTGGTCAACACAGCAGCCAGCACACCGACCGGCCGGTCCAGCAGCAGCGGGATCGCAACCACGCTGCTGGCAAACACCGGCGCGGCCAGCAAGGCACCCATCGCCAGCCAGATCTCGAACAAATGGGAGTTTTCGCTCAGTACCACCACCCGCAGAAAGTCCAGCGGGCTGCGCACCGGGAACGGGGCAAAGCCGGTGATCAGCGAGGCCGAGGTCAGCACCCAGCCGGTGCCGGCAAATGCCAGCAGCAGGCCAAACACCATCAGCCGGCCGTCGGGCCTCCAGGCGGCCAGGGCCACCGCCAAATCGGCACGCTCACCCCGCTCGAGCGCCCGGCTGACGGCGTACAGGCCGGTGGCCAGCAGCGGTGCCACCAGCAAAAAACCGGTGAAGGCGCCGGACAGCAGCCAAAAACGGTCGTACGCCAGCCCGATCAGCACGCCGCCCACCAGCGCGGCCGCCAGGCCGTGCAGCAGGCCCGGCAACGGGCAGCGCATCAGGTCCCGCCAGCCGCGTGCCAGCCAGCCCAGCGGCCGCAACAGCGGGATGGCGCGCACACCGAAGCGGCGCGATTCAATCAGGGCATGGCTGTCCGGCATGGGGGTTCAAGGTGGGGGCGCCGGCGTGATCATGCTGCAGATGGCGCCACCCGTCCTTGACTTGAGACAAGCTGGCGAGCCGCCGCCGCCATGCTGGCCGGGCCGCCGTCGGCCAGCACCACCTGTGGCGCGTTGGCGTAGCCCGCGTAGTTGCGGTCGATCGACCGCAGGTACAGCGGGTCGTAGTGCTCGGTCATCAACTGGCCAAACACATCTGCCCACTGGCCGGCACGTGCCAGCGCCTGCCAGCGGCCCACCGTGTCGCGGCCGCGCAACTCGACCAGGCCGTCCAGCAGTGCGCAGAAGCGCTCGGCATCCTGGGCAAAAAAGCCGTAGTCCTGCAGCAGCAGCTCTACCCGGGCTGCGTCTCCCATCTCGACCCGCAGCACCTTGCTGTGCCGGTGCATGCGCGCAATCAGCGCGTCGGGCACCTGCAGCCGGCCGATCTTCTTGGATTCACTCTCGACGTACACCGGCTGCCCGGGTTGCAACTGGCGCATGGCCTGCCACAAGCGGGAGTCGAACAGCTTTTGCGACGGTTGTGGCTGGCCGGGCAGGCCGCCCAGGATCGAGCCACGGTGGCAGGCAATCGCCTCCAGGTCCAGCACCTGCGCGCCCTCGGCGGCCAGCGCCTGCAGCAGCCGGGTCTTGCCGCTGCCGGTGCGGCCGGCCAGCACATGGAAGTCAAAGCGCGCTGGCCAGTCCGCCAGGTCTTGCCGGATCACCGCCCGAAAGCCCTTGTAGCCGCCGGCCAACCGGGCGCTGCGAAAGCCGATCTGGTCCAGAAACCAGGCCAGCGTGCCCGAGCGCTGGCCGCCACGCCAGCAGTAGACCAGCGGCTGCCAGTCGCGCGGTTTGTCGGCGATCCAGCGGTCCAGGTGGTCGGCGATGTTGCGTGCTGCCATCGCCGCGCCCACCTTGCGCGCCTCCAGCGCCGAGGTCTGCACATAAAGCGTGCCCACCGTGATGCGCTGTGCGTCGTCGAGCACCGGCCAGTTGACGGCGCCGGGCAGGTGGTCGAGCGCAAACTCGGCCGGTGACCGGGCGTCGATCAGGGTGTCGAAGCCCGCCAGGTCGGCGGCCAGCTCGGCGGCGGTGGTGCTGCGCAGCGGCATCGGGTGCGCCCCGGTCAGCGCACCGGCGCCGCGGCGTCGAGCAGTTCGGACTCGATCTGCAATTGCGCCCGGGTCTGCTGCAGCGCTGGGCCGTCGATCAGAAAGGTGTCCTCAACCCGCTCGCCCAACGTGGTGACCTTGGCCAGTTGCAGGTTGATGCTGTGCCGCGCCAGCACCCGGGCGATGCCGTAGAGCAGGCCGGTGCGGTCGCTGGTGGACACCGACAGCAGCCAGCGCTGGGCCCGCTCGTCAGGCCGCAGCGACACCCGCGGCGTGATCGGGAAAGATTTGACGCGCCGTGACACGCGGCCGCGGCTGGGCTCGGGCAGCGGGGCGTTGCTCTCCAGCGCCAGCCGCAGTTGGGTCTCGATCAGCGAGATCAGGTCGCGGTAGCAGGCCAGGTTGCCCGCGTCACACTGCGGGTGCGTGACCTGGAAGGTATCGAGTGCAAAACCGGTGCGGCTGGTGTGCACCTTGGCGTCCTGGATCGAGAACCCCGCACCGTCGAAGTAGCCGCAGATGCGCACAAACACATCGGGCCGGTCGGGCGCGTACACCAACACCTGCAGGCCGTCGCCCACCGGGCTGGGCCGGGCTTGCACCACCGGGCTGGGCGGATCGATGTAGCGCCACAGCGAGCGGGCGTGCCAGGCGATCTCACTGGCATCGTGGCGCGCAAAGTAGCTCAGCTCCAGCGTTTTCCAGAGCGGCAGTTCGGTGCCGGGCAGGGCACTGTGCAGCGCCATGGTCTGGCGCGCCTCTTGTTTGCGGGCCTCCAGGTCGGCGTCCAGATTAGGCTTTGCGCCGCCCAGCGCACGCAGGGTGCCGCGGTACAGGTCTTCGATCAGCTTGGCTTTCCAGGCGTTCCAAACCTTGGGGCTGGTGCCCCGGATGTCGGCAACGGTCAGCAGGTAGAGCGCCGTCAGCCGCCGCACATCGCCCACCAGGTCGGCAAAGGCGCGGATCACGTCGGGGTCGGACAAGTCCTCCTTCTGCGCCACGGTGCTCATCTTGAGGTGGTACTTGACCAGGAATTCGGCCAGCGCGCTGTCGTCCTTGTCGATGCCGTGGTCGCGGCAGAAGCGCCGCACCTCGACCGCGCCCAGGTCGGAATGGTCGCCGCCCCGACCCTTGGCCACGTCGTGGAACAGCGCGGCCACGTACAGCAGCCAGGGCTTGTCCCACTCGCTGGCCAACTGCGAGCAAAACGGGTACTCATGCGCATGTTCGGGGATGAAAAACCGCCGCATATTGCGCAGCACCATCAGGATGTGTTGGTCTACCGTGTAGACGTGGAACAAATCGTGCTGCATGCGCCCGACGATGCGGCGGAACACCCACAGGTAGCGGCCCAGCACCGACGTCTGGTTGAGCAGCCGGAAGGCGTGGGTGATGCCCTGCGGCTGGCGCAGGATGTCCATGAACAACTCGCGGTTGATCGGATCGTGCCGGAAGCCGGTGTCCATCACCTCGCGGGCGTTGTAGAGCGCCCGCAGGGTGCGCGCCGACAAGCCCTGGATGCCGGGGGTCTGCTGGAAGACCAGAAAAGTCTCCAGGATGGCGTGCGGGTTGTCGGTGTAGAGGTCGTCGCGGGCGATTTCCAGCATGCCGGCGCGGTCCAGGAAGCGCGCATTGATCTCGCGCATGGGTGCCGCTTCGCTGGCGTTGATGCGCTCCTCGATGTTGAGCATCAGGATCTGGTTGAGCTGCGTCACCGCCTTGGCCGCCCAGTAATAGTGGTGCATCAGCACCTCGGACGAGCGCGCGCTGCGGCTGCTCTGGTAGCCAAAACTGTCGGCCACGGCGGTTTGCAAATCGAACACCAGCCGGTCCTCGCGGCGCCCGGCAATCGCATGCAGCCGGGCACGGATCAGCGTCAGCGTGCCCTGGTTGCGCTGCAGTTGCTTGACCTCGAACGGCGTGATCAGGCCATTGGCCGCCAGCTCGGCCCAGCTGCGGCCCAACCCCGCGGCACGCGCCACCCAGATCACCACCTGCAAATCACGCAGGCCGCCCGGGCTTTCCTTGCAGTTGGGCTCCAGCGCGTAGGGGGTGTCCTCGTACTTGGTGTGGCGTTGCTGCATCTCCAGCATCTTGGCGCGCAAAAACGCCTTGGCGTCCATCAGCGCTGCGGTGTCGCGCTGGAACGCCGTGAACAGCTTGCGGGCACCACAGACGGGCCTTGCTTCAAGCAGCGAGGTTTGCACCGTGACATCGGCACGCGCCTCTTCGACACACTCGGCCACCCTGCGCACCGCCGAGCCGACCTCCAGCCCGATGTCCCAGCAGGCGGTGACAAAGGCTTCGATGGCGGCCTTGAGCGGGCTGCCGGCGTCGGTATTGGCGTTTTCGGGCAGCAGCAGCAGCACGTCGATGTCGCTGTGCGGTTGCAACTCGCCGCGGCCGTAGCCGCCCACCGCCACCAGCGCGGCCGACGCCGGGAGGTGGCTGTGCGCCCACAACGTAGCCAGTGTGGCGTCGACATGGCGGGTCAGGGCTTTTATCAGCCGCGTGGCCGCTGGTGCGGTGGCACGGCTGGCCAGGAAATGCGCGATCAGCGCTTTTTTGCCGTCGCGGAACCCGGCACGCAACGCGGCGATGTCCCACCCGGGCGCTGTGCCTGGCAAAGTCTCAGCAGCCATGCCAGCGGGGCCCGGCGGCTCAGGCAGCTGCGGTGGCTGCGGTGATGAATGCAGGCGGCGGCGGCGAGCCGGCTGACAGCGTCAGCACCTCATAACCGGTCTCGGTGACCAGGATGGTGTGCTCCCACTGGGCCGACAGTGAACGGTCCTTGGTGACGATGGTCCAGCCGTCGCCGAGCTCGCGGATCTCACGCCGGCCGGCGTTGACCATCGGCTCGATCGTGAAGATCATGCCGGGCACCAGTTCTTCAAGCGTACCGGGCCGGCCGTAGTGCAGCACCTGCGGGTCTTCGTGGAACTTGGACCCGATGCCGTGGCCGCAAAATTCACGCACGATCGAGAAACCCTGGTTCTCGGTAAAGACCTGGATCGAGTGGCCGATATCACCCAGCCGGGCGCCGGGCTTGACCTTGGCTATGCCCTTCCACATCGCGTCGTAGGTCAGCGCGCACAGCCGCTTGGCGGCAATCGAGCCTTCGCCGACGATGAACATGCGGCTGGTGTCGCCGTGCCAGCCGTCCTTGATCACGGTGACGTCGATGTTGACGATGTCGCCGCTCTTGAGCGGTTTGTCGTTCGGAATGCCGTGGCAAACCTGGTGGTTCAGCGAGGTGCAGATCGACTTCGGGTAGGGCACATAGCCCGCCGGCTGGTAGTTCAGCGGCGCGGGGATGCCATGCTGGACGTTGACGATGTGGTCGTGCGCCAGCTTGTCGAGCTGCTCCGTGGTGACGCCGGGCAACACATGCGGCGTCAGCATGTCCAACACTTCCGACGCGAGGCGGCCGGCAATGCGCATGCCGGCGATTTCGGCGGGTTGGGTCTTGAGGGTGATGGCCATGCCTGAAATTATCCCACCTCACCCTAGAATGCCGGGTTTACACGGGCATGGCCCTCTGGCGCGAGGTCAGCGGCATCACAGCGTGTGATCCTGCGTGCCGGGCGCCAAGCGGGCTGTGTTTTGTCAAGCATCCACGCCACAGCCACCCGCCCAGCCTCGCGCCCGCCATGCCGTCATCTGCCTCAAAATTACCCAAGAACCTGCTGTGTTTTGAGGGCGGCAGCGCGCTCCCGGCGTTTCGTGCCCAGGCGTTGCTGCTGCAGCTGCAGTCGGTCAGTGCCCGCATCACCGGCGTGGTGGCGCGCCATGTGCACTGGGTGCTGGCGGATACCGGTGATACGCCGGATACCGACAAGCTGGCCGCTTTGCTGCGCTATGGCGATGCTTACACCGGCAGCGACGACGGCACGCTGGTGCTGGTGATGCCGCGACTGGGCACGGTGTCGCCCTGGGCCAGCAAGGCCACCGACATTGCCCGCAACTGCGGCCTGGTGCTGCACCGCATCGAGCGGGTCACCGAGTACCGGTTGCAGCTGAAATCCGGACTGTTGGGGGGTGCCGGCAAGCCGCTGAGCGAGCCCGAGTTGCAAGACTGCGCCGCACTGCTGCACGACCGCATGACCGAAAGCGTGGCCTTTGAGCGCGCCGCCGCCCACCGCCTGTTTGATGCCCGCGCCGCCGAACCGCTGGTGCATGTGGACGTGCTGGGCCAGGGCGCGGGCAGCGGCAGGGCTGCACTGGTGCAGGCCAACACCGAGTTTGGCCTGGCGCACTCAGCCGTCGAGATCGTCTACCTGGTGGCGGCCTTCACCACGCTGGGCCGCAACCCCAGCGATGTCGAGCTGATGATGTTTGCCCAGGCCAACAGCGAGCACTGCCGGCACAAGATCTTCAACGCCGATTTCACGATCGACGGCCAGGCCCAGCCGTTGTCGATGTTCGGCATGATCCGCAACACCGAAAAGCTGGCGCCGCAGCACAGCATCGTCGCCTACAGCGACAACGCGGCGGTGATGGAGGGCGGGCCGGTGCGGCGCTGGGCGCCCGAAGGTTTCACCAATGCCCCGAAGTACGGCCCGCGCGACGAGGTCGCGCATGTGCTGATGAAGGTCGAGACCCACAACCACCCGACCGCGATTTCGCCGTTTCCGGGGGCGTCCACCGGCGCCGGCGGCGAGATCCGCGACGAGGGCGCTACCGGGCGCGGTTCGCAGCCCAAGGCCGGCCTGACCGGGTTCTCGGTGTCCAACCTGCACCTGCCGGGCACCGATGAGCCCTGGGAGCAGCACCCGGTCGGCAAGCCCGGCCACATCGCCAGCGCGCTGCAGATCATGCTCGACGGCCCACTGGGCGGCGCGGCCTTCAACAACGAGTTTGGACGGCCGAATCTGGCGGGCTACTTTCGCGTCTTCGAGCAGTCGGTCGCCGGTGTGCAGCGCGGCTACCACAAGCCGATCATGATCGCCGGCGGGCTGGGGTCGATTTCAGCCGGCCAGACCCACAAGCTGCCGTTTGGCGCCGGCACGCTGCTGGTGCAACTGGGCGGGCCGGGCATGCGCATCGGCATGGGCGGCGGCGCGGCCAGCTCGATGGCGGCGGGCAGCAACACCGCAGCACTCGATTTTGATTCGGTGCAGCGCGGCAACCCCGAGATCCAGCGCCGGGCGCAAGAGGTGATCAACCACTGCTTCTCGCTGGGCGATGCCAACCCGGTGCTGGCGATCCACGATGTGGGCGCGGGCGGCATCAGCAATGCCTTCCCCGAGTTGGTGGACGGCGCCGGCAAAGGCGCGGTCTTTGATCTGCGCCAGGTGCCGCTGGAGGAGACCGGCCTGGCACCCAAGGAGGTCTGGTGCAACGAGAGCCAGGAGCGCTACACCCTGGCGATCAACCCCGACCTGCTGCCGATCTTCGAGCAAATGTGCCGGCGCGAACGCTGCCCGTTTGCGGTGGTGGGCGTGGCCACCGATGCGGCCGAGCTGATCGTCGAGGACGGCCCGGGCGGCGAGCGGGTGATCGATATGCCGATGACCGTGCTGCTGGGTAAACCACCCCGGGTGCACCGCGATGTGCTGCGGGTGGCGCGCAGCGCGCCGCCGCTGGAGCTGACCGGCGTCAAGCTGGCGCAGGTGGCGTTTGATGTGCTGCGCCACCCGACAGTGGCCAGCAAGCGCTTCTTGATCACGATTGGCGACCGCACCGTGGGTGGCTTGAGCCACCGGGATCCGATGGTCGGCCCCTGGCAAGTGCCGGTGGCCGATTGCGCGGTGACGCTGGCCGACCACAGCGGTTTCCGTGGCGAGGCCATGAGCCTGGGCGAGCGCACCCCGCTGGCGGCGCTGGACGCACCCGCCTCCGGCCGCATGGCCGTGGGCGAAGCGATCACCAACCTGCTGGCCGCGCCGATCACGCTGTCCCGGGTCAAGCTGTCTGCCAACTGGATGGCGGCCTGCGGCGAGCCGGGTGAAGACGCCGCTTTGTACGAGACAGTGAAAGCCGTGGGCATGGACTTGTGCCCAGCGCTCGGTATCGGCATCCCGGTGGGCAAGGACAGCCTGTCGATGCGCACCCGCTGGACCGACGACGGTGGCCATGCCCGGCAAGTCACCGCGCCGGTCAGCCTGATCGTCACCGCCTTTTGTTACGCTGGACGATGTGCGTGGCACGCTGACGCCGCAACTCAAATCGCCGGCCGATGGCGCGGACAGCACGCTGATCCTGATCGACCTGGGCGCTGGCCGCATGCGCATGGCCGGCTCCATGCTGGCGCAGGTGATCGGCCAGTTTGGCGACACAACGCCTGACCTGGACGACCCGGCCCAGCTCAAAGCCCTTGTCGCTGCCATCAACCAGTTGCGCGCCGAAAGCAAATTGCTGGCCTACCACGACCGCAGTGATGGCGGCCTGTGGGCGGCGGCCTGCGAGATGGCGTTTGCCGGCCAGCGCGGCCTGAGCCTGAATGTGGATTTGCTGGTGACCGAGGGCGACGGCATCAGTGACAGCCGGGCGGATACGGGTGACTCCAAGAACTGGGCCGGCCAGGTGGGCGAGCGGCGCAATGAGCTGATGCTCAAGGCGCTGTTCAACGAGGAACTCGGCGCGCTGATCCAGGTGCCGCGCACCGAGCGCGACGCCGTGCTCGCGGTGCTGCGCAACCACGGCCTGTCGCGCCACAGCCATGTGGTGGGCAAGCCCAACGAGACTGGCGCGGTCGACGTCTGGCGCGATGCCAAGCTGCAGTTCAGCGCCCCGCTTCGGGATTTGCAGCAAGCCTGGGACGAGGTCAGCTGGCGCATTGCCCGTCTGCGCGACAACCCGGCCTGCGCCGACGCCGAACATGCGGCAGCCGGCGCGCTGGGCGACCCGGGCCTGCACCAGCACCTGAGTTTTGATGCCAGCGAGAACATCGCGGCACCGTACTTGAACCTGTCCCGGCCCAAGATCGCGATCCTGCGGGAGCAGGGGGTCAACTCCCACACCGAGATGAGCGTGGCGATGCACAACGCCGGCTTCGACACCTTCGATGTACACATGAGCGACCTGCAGGCCGGGTTGCTGACAGGCGGCGCAAATTTGGCCGACTTCCAGGGCCTGGTGGCCTGCGGCGGTTTCAGCTACGGCGACACGCTGGGTGCGGGCGAGGGCTGGGCCCGGTCGATCCTGTTCAACCCGGCGCTGACCGATCAGTTTGCGGCGTTTTTTGCCCGCGCCGATACCCTGGCGCTGGGTGTCTGCAACGGCTGCCAGATGATGGCGGCGCTCTCAGTCATCGTCCCCGGCAGCCAGGCCTGGCCGCGCTTCACCCGCAACCAGAGCCAGCAGTTCGAGGCCCGGTTGAGCCTGGTCGAGGTGCTGGACAGCCCGTCGTTGTTTTTCACCGGCATGGCCGGCAGCCGGCTGCCGATTGCGGTGGCCCACGGTGAGGGTTTTGCCGACTTCTCGCAGCGCGGCCAGCCCGATGCCGTGCACCGCGCGATGCGCTTTGTTGACCACCAGGGCGAGGCGACCGAGGCCTACCCCTTCAACCCCAACGGCAGCCCGAATGGCCTGACCGCGGTGACCACGCCGGATGGGCGCTTCACCGCGCTGATGCCGCACCCCGAGCGGGTGCAGCGCAACCTGCAGATGAGCTGGACATCGGGCAATCTGTCAGCCGCCAGCCCCTGGACCCGGATGTTTGGCAACGCCCGCCGCGCGCTGGGCTGACCCACACCCTGGCGCGACGGTGGCTGTCAAGGTCTGAACTGCGGCCAAAGCGGCCGCTTTTCGGACGATGGTGCCAGGCCAGGGCGGCCTACCCTTGATGCCATCTGCATCGGCTGCTGGAGGCAAGCATGTTGGGTCTGGTGTTCACCGAATTCATCGAACTGGTCGAGGACAAGTTCTCGCCCGAGATGGCTGACGCCGTCATCACCGATGTGGCGCCGCCAAACGGCGGGGCCTACACCGCCGTCGGTTACTACCCGTACCAGGAGATGGTGTCGATGGTGGGCGCCTTGTCGCAGCGCAGCGGTGTGCCCGCGCCTGACCTGGTCAAGGCCTTTGGCGGTCATTTGCTGCACCGCTTTGCACACGCCCACAGCAGTATGTTTGACCGGCAAGCCAACCTGTTCGATTTTGTGGCCTCGGTGCACAACGAGATCCACGTCGAGGTGCGCAAGCTCTACGACCAGGCCGCGCTGCCCAGCTTTACCGTGCTGTCGCGGGACGCGCAGGTGCTGCGGCTGCTCTACCAGTCGCCTCGTGCGCTGGAACAACTGGCGCTTGGCCTGCTGGAGCAAGCCGCGGTGCACTACAACGAGCCTTGCCGCATCGGCCATGCACCCTACGACGGGCCCGAAGGCCCGGGCGTGCTGTTCACGCTGGATAAGACTGTTGCTGCCTGATCTGCGTCTGAAAGCCCCTTGAACACGCCTTACGTCCCTGCGGCTGTGGCCGCCAGCGTGACGCAGCAAGGCGCCGCGTTGGATGCCGCGCTGGCCGACATGCGCGCTGCCACAGCCACGTTGCAGCGGCGCTTTGAACGCGAGCGAGCGGCCCGCAAATCCGCTGAGACGCTGCTCAACGACAAAAGTCGCGCGCTCTGGGACGCGCTGCAATCGGCCCGCGAATCCGAGAGCCGCTTGAACCTGGCGTTGTGGGCCACGGGCGAGGGTATCTGGGTATGGGACAAGCCGACGCAGCGGGTGCAGGTCACCGGCCTGATCGTGGGCGGCCTGGCCACTCCGCTCGAGGGCGGCACGATGGCCGAACTGCTCGCCCGCATCCACCCCGAAGACGTGCCAGCGGTCAACACCGCATTGGCGCGGGCCGACAGTGGCGCGCAGGCGCAAATCGACGTCGAGTTCCGCCTGCACCTGGTGGGTGAATGGCGTTGGCTGCGCATCCGCGGCCGGGCGCTGCAGCGGGATGTCGACGGCCGGGCATTGCAGATCACCGGCACGATCCGTGATGTGTCCGACCAGCACGAGGCCGAGCACCTGCGCCAGCTCTTGGCCCACGCCTTTGCCAGCACGCTGGATGCGCTGGTGGTGGTGGACACGGACTGGGCCGTTGTCCAGGCCAACGCCGCCTTGGAGGCGCTGCTGGGGCTGGCATGCGGCGGCGTGGTGGGCCGACATCTGCAGGATCTGCTGCGCTTTGAGCCCGACCTGGCGCAGCCGATGCCCTGGCGCGGCGAGGCGAATGCGCGCGACGCCCAGGGCGACCGGACTCTGGAGGTGTCGATCACCCGGATCGAGGCCAGCGCCAACGGCGCGCAGCAGCACCTGGTGGCGTTGCGCGACATCAGTGAGCGGCGGCGCGCCGAGCAGGCGTTGGCGCGGCTGGCGCTGATCGACAGTCTCACCGGCCTGGCCAACCGGGCGGCGATCAACCAGCACCTGGCCGGGCGGGTAGGGCGGGCCGACGCGCCGGCCTTTTCGCTGCTGTTCATCGACCTGGACGGGTTCAAGGGCGTCAACGACTCGTTTGGTCACCGCGCCGGCGACCAACTGCTGCAGCAGGCTGCCGAACGGCTGCGCTGCGCTTTGCCGCAGGCCTTCATTGGCCGCTGGGGCGGCGACGAGTTTGTCGTCACGTTGACCGACGGTGGCGACGATTACCAGCTGCGCGAGAGCGCGCAGCTGGTCATTGCCACGCTGGGCCAGTCCTTCATGATCGACGGCCACCGGCTGTCGGTGACGCCTAGCATTGGCGCGGTCACCCACCCCGCCGACGGCACCGACGCCACGCTGCTGCTGCGCCGTGCCGATGCCGCGATGTACGCCGCCAAGGCCCAGGGCCGCAACTGCCTGGTGATCTACGCGCCCAAGCTGGACGAGGGTGTCGAGCGTCGCAGCCGGTTGCAAAGCCTGGTGCGCAGCGACGCCGAGCGCAACGCCTTTCACTTCGTCGTCCAGCCCAAGGTCAATGCCGCCGGCCGCAGCACCGGCGCCGAGCTGCTGATGCGCTGGACGACCGAGGAGTTCGGCGTGGTGTCACCGGCCGAGTTCATCCCGATCGCCGAGCAGACCGGCATGATCCCGTTGATGGGCCGCCAGGCGCTGCATGCTGCCGCCCGCATCGCCAACGAGGTGCGTGCGCTGGGCAGCGATGCCATCGTCTCGGTCAACCTGAGCCCGCGCCAGTTGCTGCGGCCCG
Organism: Betaproteobacteria bacterium; assembly: GCA_031394235.1. GTDB lineage: Bacteria > Pseudomonadota > Gammaproteobacteria > Burkholderiales > Burkholderiaceae_C > Pseudaquabacterium. Next base: position 798 of record JANMXG010000042.1, on the reverse strand, counting down.
ACCTGGAACGCACGGTGCTGCATGCCTGCGAGCACAACCGCACCGATCCGTCGCAGCTCGAGTTGGAGCTGACCGAGTCGGCCTTGGTCACCGACATCGGCCATGTCGAGAAGCTGCTGGTGCGGTTGCGCCGGCATGGTTTCCAATTGTCGCTGGACGACTTTGGCACCGGTTACTCGTCGCTCAGCCACCTGCGCAACCTGCCGTTCCACAAGGTCAAGATCGACCGCAGCTTTGTGATGGACCTGGCGCACTCGCCCAAATCCCGGGTGGTGTTGGAAGGCGTGGTGCAACTTTGCGGCAGCCTGGGCCTGGGCCTGGTGGCCGAGGGTGTGGAAACCGAGGCCCAGTTTGCGCTGCTGCGGGCGATGGGTGTGGACGAGTACCAGGGCTACCTGTTCGCCAAGCCGCAGTGGCAGACCCAGTGGTTCGCCAAGCTACGGCAGGAATTGGCCGGCTGAATTGAGCCCCCGGCTTCGGCTTACCGAAGCCACCCCCCGAGGGGGTCCTCAGGCCGCTTGGGAGCGGCCCGGCGCTGGCCTGAATTGGCGCCCTTACCGGGTGCGCGCCAGCTCGGCCTACAACTGGTAGGACTTCAGCCGCGCTGCATGGTCGTGCACGGCACCGGCCACGATCAACTCATCGGCCACGGTGCGCTCAATGATCGCGTCGAGTTGCAGGCGCACCGTGTCAGGGCTGCCCACCGCGGTGGCGGCCAGCATGCGCTGCACGCCGGCTTTTTCGCGGTCGTTCCACAACGTGGCCATCACCGCCGGATCGATCGGCCGCGGCAACGGC
>JANMXG010000041.1:0-2626 GCA_031394235.1 Betaproteobacteria bacterium | reverse complement strand
TGCTGGCCCTGCCCGCCGGTCATCAGGTTGACCGCCACGACCGGCGGCGGATGCTGGCGGTTGTCCTGGCGCTGCAGGTGGCCGCAGCACTCGGTCTGGCGCTGGCCTCGGCCGCCGGCTGGATGGGCCGCGACGCGCTGCCGGCGGTGTCGCCCGCGCTGGGTGCCTTGCGGGCCTTCCAGAGGCCGGCCTCGCAAGCCTTGCTGCCCCAACTGGCGCCGGCCGAGCGCCTGCCCCAGGCACTGGCGCGGTCGTCCACCGCGTTGCAGGGCGCCATCATTGCCGGGCCGGCGCTGGGCGGTTTTGTCTACGCCGGTGGCGCGGTGGCGGTGTATGGCGCGACGATGGTGTTGATTGGCCTGCCCATCCAGCTGTGGCTGTCGCGGGTGGTGCTGGCGGCATCGGGCGCGGCCGACATGGTCAGCGTGGTGATCCGGCAGTCGATGGTGCAACTGGCCACGCCGGACGCGATGCGCGGCGGTGTCAGCACGGTCAACTCGGTGTTCGTCGGTGCGTCCAACCAACTCGGAGAATTCGAATCCCGGCCCACAGCGGCGCTGTTCGGGCCTGTAGCATCGGTAACCTGGGGCGGCGTGGGCACCGGTTTGGTGGTGCTGGCCTGGCTGGGCTTGTTTCCGGCGCTGGCCCGGCATGACCGGCTGGTGCGCGATCCCGCCACCGACGCGCCAGACCCGCCTCAAAATGGCTCAAAACCAGCCTGAAACGGCTTGAATTACCCTTCTGTGCAAGCCCGCAAAGGCGCCATGGTCACGCAGCAACAACTCAATTTCCAGCGGGTGAGCGCTTGACACAGGGCTTGACCGAGCACGACCTCCACGCGCTGGCCACCTTGCTGGACGGCTTTGGCATGACCGTCGCTTTGGCCGGCACCGACGGCCGCATCCAGCCACTGGCCACGCCCGGCGCCAGTTCGGTCCAGCCGGTGCCACGTCAAGGCAGCCGGGTGGCGTCGATGACGCTGTCAGACGGCCGCCGCCTGGTGCTCAATGAGCGAGACCGGGCACCCGAGCGCCGGCCCAGCGGCGCCACCTTGCATGGCCATGGCGTGGGCGCCGATCCCCAGACCAACGCCGGCCCGCAGCCGCTGCCCGAGCGCCGTGCCGGGGCCGAGGCCGCCGACATCCGTTTCCGCCTGCTGGCCGAGCATTCGATCGACCTGATCGTGGCGGTGGACGCTGACCTGGCGATCCGCTACGCCTCGCCCGCCACCACCCCGATGCTGGGCCTGGCGCCCGCCCAGCTGCACGGCCACACCCTGGTCGAGTTGCTGGCGCACGAGGACCGCGCCGCCTTCATTGCCCGGCACTTCACCAATTCGGCGCGGCGGGGTGCCGGCCCCGACCTGTTTCGGGCACTGCGCAGCGACGGTCAGACCTTGTGGGTGGAGGCGCGTGTGGCGCCGCTGCCGCCGGGCAATGGCCTGGGCGACTACCTGGTCACGCTGCGTGACGCCGACCGGCGCAAACGGGCCGAGGACGCGCTGGGCCAGGTCAACGCTGATCTGTCCGCGCTGGCGTCGACCGACGCGCTGACCGGCCTGCCCAACCGCCGCCAGTTTGACGCCACGCTGCACAAGGAGTGGTACCGCGCACTGCGCGAAGCCACGCCGCTGGGCCTGCTGATGATCGACGTGGACCGCTTCAAGCCGCTCAACGACCGCTACGGCCACCCGGTGGGCGATGCCTTCCTGGCCCGGGTGGGCCGGGTGATCCGCGACAACGTGCGGCGCGCCGGTGACATGGCGGCGCGCTACGGCGGCGAGGAGTTTGCCGTCGTGCTGCCGGGTACCGGGTCGACCGGCGCGCTGGAAATCGCCGAGGTGATCCGCCGGGCAGTGCACGCCACCGACACCCGCAGCCTGGTCGAGGGCGGCTACCCGCTGAGCGTCAGCATCGGCGTGGCTGCGATGGTGCCGCTGGCCGGTGCCGGGTCGGCTGCGCTGGTCAACAGCGCCGATGGCGCGCTTTACCAGGCCAAGCGCGCCGGTCGCAACCGGGTCGAACTGATGGGCTGAGCCCGCGCTGCCGCACCCGCGACAGCCGCCGGGCCGGCGGTCGTGGCACGATTCCGGTCTCCGGGATCCCGCCACCGCCATGACCACCGACCTGATGATCACCGAGATCCACCCCGCCGGCTACGCCGTGTTGACGCTCAACCGGCCGCAGGCCATGAACGCGCTGAGCAAGGCGCTGATGGCCGCGCTGGCGGCCGAGGTGGATGCGTTGGCCGCCAACCCCGCGGTGCGCGTGCTGGTGCTGACCGGCGCCGGCCGGGCGTTTTGTGCCGGTCTGGACCTGAAGGAGATCGGCTCGGGACAGGGCAGCCTGGGGGGGACTGACGCCCCAGGCGACGCGACCAGCCTGCGCGACCGCTCGGTCGGCGACCCGGTGGCGGCGTTCGGCCGCTTTCCCGGCCCGGTGATCGGCGCCATCAATGGCGTGGCGGTGACGGGTGGCTTCGAGCTGGCGCTGGCCTGCGACGTGCTGCTGGCCTCGACCCTGGCCCGTTTTGCCGACACCCACGCCCGCATCGGCGTGGCGCCGGGTTGGGGCCTGTCGCAAAAGCTCAGCCGCGCCATCGGGCCGTACCGGGCGCGCGAGGTCTC
>JANMXG010000040.1:0-15144 GCA_031394235.1 Betaproteobacteria bacterium | reverse complement strand
GCTCCTGGGCGCCGTACCGGGTGTTCAATATCGGCAACCAGGGGCCGGCGCAGCTGATGGACTTCATCGCCGCGGTCGAGCAGGCGGTGGGCTGCACGGCGGTCAAGACGTTTTTGCCGATGCAGCCGGGCGATGTGCAGGCCACCTACGCCGACGTGCAACACCTGACCGACTGGACCGGGTTTTCACCCGGCACGCCGATCACCGAGGGTGTGGCGCGTTTTGTGGCCTGGTACCGGCAGTACTACGGCGTGTGAGCGGGCGCGCCAGGTCTCAGCCCGCCGGGCGCACGCAGGGGTTCATGCGGGTCATCGTTGCCGGGCCGTAAATCATGGCAAACGCCACGTCCTTGGCATCACGCCCGCTGGCGATGCGCACCAGGTCGTCCAGCGGTGACATCCGGGTCGCATCAAACAGCACCCAGCAGCCGCCGAGGTAGGCCTCGAACACCGCATGGAAGTCGGGCGGCGGCTCGTCGAAATTGGCATAGCCCACCACCAGCCGTGCCGGGATGTTCAACGCGCGACAGAACGTGACGCCCAGGTGCGCAAAATCCCGGCACACCCCGCGGCGGTGCACAAACACGTCGCGTGCGGTGGTGGTGCTGGTGGTCGTGCCGATCTCGTAGTCGACATTGTTGTGGATCCAGTCGCAGATTGCCGCCACCCGCGCATGGCCGTGCGGCAGGTTGCCGAACAGGGTTTGGGCGTCTTGCGACAGCAGGTCTGATTCGCAGTAGCGCGTGGGCATCAGGTAGTGCAGCAAGTCGTCGGGGATTTGCGCAATCGGCAACTCTGTGGCAGCCAGATCCACCGGCCAGGGCGTGCGCTGCACCTGTGCCTGGTAGTGCAACTCAAACGGCCCATCCAGCATCTGCACCCGCACAAAGCGCTGGCTCAGCACCGGGTCGGCAAAGATGTGCACCGGTTGCGGCGGTGTCAGCACCAGCGATTCGGACAGCACCCGCTGGTCAGGGCCGTTCAGCGCATGGATCTGGAACAAGAAGTCGGTGGGGCCGGTGACCCAGTAGGTCAGCGTGCAGTCGACATCAAAGGTCTTGCCGCCACTTGGGGCATTGGCAGGTGCAGGTGCAGGTGCAGGTGCAGGTGCAGATGAAGATGCATTTGCAGCATCGGCGAGCGGCAGCGACAAAGTGGGCAGGGGGCTCATGGTTGAACTTGGGGCGATGCCGGGCGCAGCAACACCTTATTTCAAATCAGGCGCCGGCTGTGCGCCATCAGTCCGGCCGCTGCGCCGCGGTAGGAGAACGCGCCACCGTGCGCGCGCCCGTCGGGCAAGGGGTCAAAATGCCTTTTCGCGCAGCACCTGCAGCAGGTACTGGCCGTAGCCGTTCTTCAGCATCGGCTGGGCCTGTTGCGCCAGCTGGTCGGCGGTGATCCAGCCGCTGCGGTAGGCAATCTCCTCCGGGCAGGCCACCTTCAGGCCCTGGCGCCGCTCGAGCGTGGCAATGAACTGGCCGGCTTCCAACAGGCTGTCGTGGGTGCCGGTGTCCAGCCAGGCATAGCCCCGGCCCATGATCTCGACGTCCAGCTGGCCTTGTTGCAGGTAGGTGGCGTTGACGGTGGTGATCTCCAGTTCGCCACGTGCGCTCGGCTGGATGCTGGCGGCGATGTCGCAGACCTGGTGGTCGTAAAAGTACAAGCCGGTGACGGCGTAGTTGCTCTTCGGCGCCACGGGTTTTTCTTCGATGCTGAGCGCGTGTTTGTGGGCGTCGAACTCAACCACGCCGTAGCGCTCGGGGTCGGTCACGTGGTAGGCAAACACCGACGCGCCGGTGCTGCGGGCGTCGGCACGCTGCAGCAGGGTGGCAAAGTCGTGGCCGTAGAAGATGTTGTCACCCAGCACCAGCGCGCTGGGGTGGCCGTCCACAAACTGGCGGCCCAGGATGAAGGCCTGCGCCAGGCCGTCCGGGCTGGGCTGCACGCAGTAGCGGATGTTCAGGCCCCAGCGGCTGCCGTCGCCCAACAGCGACTCGAAGCGCGGCGTGTCTTGCGGCGTGCTGATCAGCAAGATGTCGCGGATGCCGGCCAGCATCAACGTGCTGAGCGGGTAGTACACCATCGGCTTGTCATAGACCGGCAGCAGCTGCTTGCTGATGGCCAGGGTGGCGGGGTGCAGACGGCTGCCGGAGCCGCCGGCCAGGATGATGCCTTTGCGTTGCATGGGGAGTCCTTGCGGAAATTGGGCTGCTGCTGGTGCGGCAGGGGTCGGCTGGGTGGCCGTTTTTGTGGTCGTGTTTGTCGCCGTGTTGGGCGCCGTGTTGGCGGCCGGACATCAGCCGTACTGCTTGTCGACCCAGGCCCGGTAGGCGCCGCTCTGCACGTCGGCCACCCAGTCGCTGTGGGCCAGGTACCACATCACCGTCTTGCGGATGCCGGTCTCGAAGGTCTCGGCCGGGCGCCAGCCCAGTTCGCGTTCGATCTTCTGGGCGTCGATCGCGTAGCGGCGGTCGTGGCCGGGCCGGTCGGTCACATAGCTGATCAGCCGGGCGTACGGCCCCGCAGGGTCGGGCCGCAACCCGTCGAGCAGGGCGCACACGGTCTTGACGATGTCGATGTTGGCTTTTTCGTTCCAGCCGCCGATGTTGTAGGTCTCACCCAGCCGGCCGCCGGCCAGCACGGCGCGGATGCCGCTGCAGTGGTCAGTCACATACAGCCAGTCGCGGATCTGCTGGCCGTCACCGTACACCGGCAGCGGCTTGCCGGCCAGCGCGTTGACGATCATCAGCGGGATCAGTTTCTCGGGAAAGTGGTACGGCCCGTAGTTGTTGCTGCAGTTGGTAGTGACCACCGGCAGGCCGTAGGTGTGGTGCCAGGCGCGCACCAGGTGGTCGCTGGCGGCCTTGCTGGCCGAGTACGGGCTGTTGGGCGCGTAAGCGTGGGTCTCGGTGAAGGCGGGCGCGTCTGCGCCCAAGCTGCCGTAGACCTCGTCGGTGCTGACATGGTGGAAGCGGAACGCTGCCCGGTCACTTGCCGCCAAGCCGGACCAATAACCGCGGCTGGCTTCGAGCAGCGTGAACGTGCCGTCGATGTTGGTTTTCATGAACGCGCCAGGGCCGTGGATGCTGCGGTCGACATGGCTTTCGGCGGCAAAGTGCAGCACGGCGCGCGGCTGGTGCGTGGCCAGCAAACTGTCCAGCAGCGCCCGGTCGCCGATGTCGCCCTTGACGAAGGTGTGGCGCGCGTCGCCAGCCAGGCTGGCCAGGTTGGCCAGGTTGCCGGCGTAGGTCAGCGCGTCCAGGTTGACGACGGGTTCGTCGCTGGTCGAAAACCAGTCGAGCACAAAGTTGCTGCCGATGAAGCCGGCGCCGCCGGTGACAAGAATCGTCATGACTCAGCTTCTTCCATAGGTATCTTCAAACCGCACGATGTCGTCCTCGCCCAGGTAGCTGCCCGACTGCACCTCGATGATCTCAAGCGGCGTCTTGCCGGGGTTGGCGAGCCGGTGGGTCTGGCCCAGCGGGATGTAAGTGCTCTGGTTTTCGGTCAGCAGAATCACCTTGTCGCCATTGGTCACCTCGGCCGTGCCGCTGACCACGATCCAGTGCTCGGCGCGGTGGTGGTGCATCTGCAGGCTGAGCGACGCGCCCGGCTTGACCATGATGCGCTTGACCTGGTGGCGCGGGCCGTTGTCGATGCTGTCGTACCAGCCCCAGGGCCGGTGCACCTTGCGGTGCAGGGTTTGTTCACCGCGCTTCTGGGCGTTGAGCTGGTTGACGATCAGCTTGACGTCCTGGCTGCGCTCTCGGCTGGCCACCAGTACCGCATCCGGCGTCTCGATCACCACCACGTTGTCCAGGCCCACGGTGCTGACCAGCCGGCTGGTGGCATGCACCAGGGTGTTGGTGGAGTCCTTGACGATCACGTCGCCCACGCTGGCATTGCCGTGCGCATCCTTGTGTGCCACCTGCCAGACCGCCTCCCAGGCGCCCAGGTCGTTCCAGCCGGCGTCCAGCGCCACCATGCGGATGTCGAAGTCGCTGCCGGGGCATTTCTCCATCACCGCGTAGTCCACCGATTCGCTTGGCACCGCAGTAAATTCAGCCTTGCCCGGCCGCACGAACTTGGCGTCGGTGCTGCGTGCCGCCCAGGCGGCGCGGCAGGCGTCGGCAATATCAGGGCGGAACCGGTCGAGTGCGGCCATCCAGACCGACGCCTTCAGCACAAACATGCCGGCGTTCCAGAAGTAGCCGCCGTCAGCCAGGTAGCGCTGGGCCGTGGCGAGGTCGGGTTTTTCGATGAACTGCGCCACCGGCGGTGCACCGGTCGGGCCGGGGCCCGTGCTGGCGTCGGACCCGGCTTGGACCCGGATGTAACCGTAGCCGGTTTCCGGCCGGTCGGGCGTGATGCCCAGGATCGCGATGGCCCCGGTGCCCGCCACCCGCACCGCGCGGCGCAGCGCAGTGGTGAAGGCGGCTTCATCGGTCACGGTCTGGTCCGACGAGTTGATCACCAGCACCGGGTCGCCGCCGCCGTCCAGCGCCGCCAGCGCGGCCAGCGTCACGGCCGGTGCGGTGTTGCGACCCACCGGCTCCAGCAGCGCCGCGGCGGGCTCGATCTTGAGCTCCCGCAGCTGGTCCAGCACCAGGAAGCGGTGCTCCTCATTGCCGACGATGGTGGGGGCGGCAACCCCGATGTCGTCGGTGGCCAGGCCCTGCAGGCGTGCGGCCGCCTGCTGGAACAGGCTGTGCTTGTTGCCTGGATCGCCCGACAGCACCAGAAACTGCTTGGGGTAGCCGGCACGCGACAGCGGCCACAGCCGGGTGCCGGACCCGCCGGCCATGATCACGGGTTGAACTTGAAGCGTCATGCGTCGAAACCTTTGGGATTGTTGATCTGCCAGCGCCAGCTGTCGGTGCACATGCGGTCCAGGTCGTGCCGGGCTTGCCAGCCCAGCAGCTGGCTGGCCAGCGCCGGGTCCGCATAACAGGCCGCCACGTCGCCGGGCCGGCGCGCGACGATCTGGTAGGGCACTGGGCGGCCACTGGCGGCAGCGTAGGCCGCGACCAGCTCCAGCACGCTGTAGCCACGGCCGGTGCCCAGGTTGACGGTGAGCGAGCCGGGGCTGTCCAGCAGCCGGCGCAGCGCGGCGACATGGCCTTCGGCCAGGTCCAGCACATGGATGTAGTCACGCACGCCGGTGCCGTCGGGCGTGGCGTAGTCGTTGCCATAAACGCTGAGCTGCGCACGCCGGCCCACGGCCACCTGCGCCACAAAGGGCATCAGGTTGTTGGGCGTGCCGCGCGGGTCTTCGCCGATCAGGCCGCTCTCGTGCGCGCCCACTGGGTTGAAGTAGCGCAGGCAGGCTGTCTGCCAGGCGGGGTCGGCCGCACCCAGGTCGCGCAGGATGGTCTCGCCCATCAGCTTGGTCTGGCCGTAGGGGTTGGTGGCCGACAGGGGTGCGTCCTCGGTGATCGGCAGGCGCTGCGGGTCGCCATAGACCGTGGCGCTGCTGCTGAAGACCAAGCGCTTGCAGCCCGCTGCTTGCATCGCTTCGGCAACGGTTACCAGCCCGCCGATGTTGTTGCGGTAGTAGGCCAGCGGCTGTGCCGCCGATTCGCCCACCGCCTTGAATGCGGCAAAGTGCACTACCGCGGCGACACTGTGACGGGCAAAGATGCCGGCCATCGCGTCGGCATCGGTCACGCTGGCGCGCTCGAAGATGGGCACCTGACCGCCCAGCCGTTGCAGGCGGTTCAGCACCTCGGGCGAGCTGTTGGAGTAATCATCCACCCCCACCACCTGAAATCCGGCCGCCTGCAGCGCCAGCCAGGTGTGCGAGGCGATGTAGCCGGCAGCGCCAGTGAGCAAGATGGTGGGCATGGTCTGCAACCTCACTGCAGCACGATCTGGCCGTAGCAACTGACGCCATTGCTGTGCAGCGGCACCGAGATCTGGGGGTTGCTGGTGCTGCGCTGCTCGCTGCGCAGGTCGCAGCCGAGCTGGGCGCTGCGCGTGACCAGCCATTTGCCGCCCAGCGCCAGCATGGCGGTGTTGTCCTTGCCTTCGGTCTGCTGGCTGGCGTTGAAGTTGGTGACCGTGACCGTGTCGGTCAGGGTGCGGTGGGCATAGGTCAGCGACGCCGTCGCCACGATCTTGCCGGTCAGGTCATGCTCAGCCCTGACCCTGACCGACGTACTGATCTGGCTGTAGTCGACCACACCCGGCTGGCCAAAGCCCAGGCTGGTGGCGTACGAGCTTTGGCCGGTGTCGCGCCACACCGTGCTGAAGACCCGTGTCTTGCCAGTGGCCTGCCAAGCCCAGTCGACCGACCCGGTGATGCCCGAAAAATCGCTGACGGAGTTGCGGTCGTAGCGGGTGCGTGTGGGGCTGATGCGGGCGTTGACCGTGCTGATGGCGTTGGGCACCCACACCGCCGTGAGGTCGATGTCCTGGCGGCTGAGGGTGTCGGACTGCCAGGCCTGGGTGGTCTGGTCAAAGGCGTACCGGGGGTAGGTGGCCTGGGTCAGGCGCAGCGCCACGCCCAGGTCCAGCGCCGCCCGGGGCCGGTAGCGCACCCCCAGCGATCCACTGGTTTGCTGGTACTCGCTGCGCTGGTATTCGACCGCCGAATAATCGACCCGGCGGTAGCCGATGGTGGTCTCCATCGTGTACTGCGTTGCCAGGCCCAGCCGCACCCGGGCGTCGGCCTGGGCGGTGTTGATGATGTTTTTCTTGGTCTCGACACTGCCGCCGTTGCCCGTTCGGTTGTTGAACTGCGCCAGGCTCTGGTCGGCAGCGACGCTGACCGTGCCCGACCAGCGCTCGATCGTCGACCAGTCCGCCGCCAGGTTCAGCCCGTAGGACTGGTTGTTCAGGGTCTTGTTGTTGCTGTAGCGGTTGGCCTTGACGTTCAGGCTGCCGTAGACCCGCTGGCGGCCGATGTTCTGGTCAATGCCGCCGATCAGCGATGCGGCCGACAGGTTGTCGGACTTACTGGTGCCGGCTGGCAGGGTCTGGTTGTCGCCGATCCGGTACAGGTTGGATTCATGGCCCAGCGATTGCACGACACCCAGGTAGTACGGGCTGGTCTCGGCAAACGCGGTGCCGGTCATCCAGGCGGCCAGGCTGAACAGAGTCAGGCGCAGGGCCGGGCGGGTACAGGACTTCATGGGTGGGCTTTCTCAGGCAGGCCGGCATGCGCGGCGCATTCGGAACAGTACATGGGGTGGGGCAGGCACAGTGGTCTCAAAAGGCCTTGGCATCGGTCCACATTGATTTGACCGTGCGCAGGATGATCACCAAGTCCAGACCCAGTGACCAATTGCGCAGATATTCGAGGTCGTATTCCACGCGCGCCTGCATTTTCTCGATCGTTTCGGTCTCGCCGCGGTGGCCGTTGACCTGGGCCCAGCCGGTGATGCCCGGCTTGACCTTGTGGCGCACCATGTACGCCTTGATCAACTGGCGGTACATCTCGTTGTGCGCCACGGCATGCGGTCGAGGCCCGACGATGCTCATGCTGCCCTGCAGCACGTTGATGAACTGCGGCAATTCGTCCAGTGAGGTCTTGCGGATGAAAGCGCCAAACGGGGTGATGCGCGTGTCGCCTTTGGTTGCTTGCCTGACCACCGCGCCGTTGTCGGTGGTGGTCATCGAGCGGAACTTGTAGACCACGATTTCTTCGCTGTCCAGCCCGTTGCGCTTTTGCTTGAAGATGATCGGCCCGGGTGAGCTCATGCGCACGCCGAGGGCCACCGCGGCCAGCACCGGCGCGATCAGCAGCAGGATCAGGCTGGCCAGCACCAGGTCGCTGGCCCGCTTGATCAGCCGGTTGGTGCCGGTGAAAGGTGTCTCGCAAATGCCCACCACTGGCACGCCGTTGAAATCCTGCAGCCGGCCCTGGATGATGCTGATGCCGAACACATCGGGCACAAAATAGATCGATGCGGTGGTGCCCTGCAGGTTTTCCAGCAACTCGATGATGCGCGGCTGCGAACCCAGCGGCAGTGTGATGAAGACCTCTTTCACGCCATGTTGGCGGATGTAGTGCCCCGCGTCGCGCAAGGTGCCCAGTCGGTGGCCGGCGCTGTCGGCATGCACCCGGGCATCGGTGCGGTCATCAAAGTAGCCGGTAAAAATCAGGCCCTGCACCGGCCGAGAGGCGATCGCCTTGGCCACCTTCACGCCCAGCGCACCTGCACCGATGACCACGGCGCCGCGCCAGGTCCGGCTGTCGGCGGCCTCGCGACGCAGCACCATGAAGCCCAGCCGCACAGCGGCCAATTGCAAAACCGGCGTGACAAGCGCCCAGGCCATGATCACCTCGCGGTCGAACAGGTCCAGGCTGCGGGTGCCGTAGCCAAAGCCGGCCAGGATCGCCAACAACGTGATCCACGAGCCCATGATACCGACCGCGGCCGAGCTGAGCCGGTCCCGAAACCGGTTGATGCCCGGCCAGGTCAGCGCCACCACCAGAAAACACAGCGTCAGGTCGGCACGGCCCATCGGCTCGCGCTGCCACCACAGCGCGGCCACATAGACGGACACGGTGATCGCCGGCTCGAGCACCGTGGCGATCAGGGCCGAGACCGACTGTGGCGCGCTGTTGAAGTTGCGATGGCTTCGAGATTCGAACATCAAGGTGAAGCGGTGGGCTGTCCGGCCGCAAGCATGACTGGCAGGTGTGACAACGGGGTTGTTCGGCGATGCCAGTCCTGACCGATCCCCCAGGACCCGACCCGGCCCCAGCGCCGTGCGGCATTCTCGTTCAGTTTTCCGGCCCCTTCGGGCGGCCGTCAGCGCAGCGCGTGACCGGCGCTGCCTACAATCTCTGTGATGCTGCAAAACCTCAATGCCTTGCTGGCGCCCGCGCTGATGGACCGGCTGGTGCTGGTCGTCAACCATGTGCTGGCGGCCGAGCCCCAGGCCACCGCACGGCTGCTGCCGCACGTCGGCCGTGTGCTGCGGCTCGATCTCCTGCAATTGCCGCGCCTGCTGCCCGCGCCGCCGCCGCTGGCCTTTGTCATCACGCCGGCTGGCTTGGTCGAATGGTGCCGCGAGCCGGCCGATGCCGACCTGCGGGTGCGGCTGGACGCCGGCAACCCGGCCGCACTGGCCTTCAAGGTGTTGACCGGCGAAATGCCCGCGCTGGTCATCGAGGGTGACGCGCAGCTGGCGGCCGATGTCGACTGGCTGCTCAAGAACCTGCGCTGGGATGTGGCCGACGACCTTGACCGCCTGTTCGGTCCGACCGTGGCGCACGAGGTGCACCGTCTCGGCTCGGGCCTGGCGCGGGCGCTGCGTGGCGCGATGCAGGGTGCGTCGAGCGTGGTCGGGCGTGCGCCCACGCGCTGAGGCGCACCAGCGATGGGCCAATTCTTCCGGCTGATCTTCATCGGCGTCACAGTCCTGCGCTTCGGCCTGGACGAAGTGGCGCTGTCGGGTTTTCGCCAGGGCTGGGTGCGGGTGCTGGTGCGGGTGGCCACCGTCGGCCGCCGTGCCCGGCTGGACGCACCGCGAGGCGCCCGCTTGCGCATGGCGCTGGAGCGGCTCGGGCCGATCTTTGTGAAATTCGGCCAGGTGCTCTCCACCCGGCGCGACCTGCTGCCGCTGGACGTGGCCGATGAGCTGGCGCTGCTGCAGGACCGGGTGCCGCCGTTTCCGGGCGCGCAGGCGGTGTTGATGGTCGAAAAAGCGTTCGGCAAGCGCCTGACCGACATCTTTGCCGAGTTCGATACCGTGCCGGTGGCCAGTGCGTCAATCGCGCAGGTGCACTTTGCCACCCTCAAGAGCGGTCGCGAGGTGGCGGTCAAGGTGCTGCGGCCGGGCATGCTGGAGGTCATCGACCACGACCTGAACCTGCTGCACAGTCTGGCGCGGGTGGTCGAGTGGGCCTGGGCCGACGGCAAACGCCTGAAACCCCGCGAGGTGGTGGCCGAGTTCGACGTCTACCTGCACGACGAGCTGGACCTGGTGCGCGAGGCGGCCAATGCGGCCCACCTGCGGCGCAACATGCAAGGCCTGGATCTGGTGTTGGTGCCCGAAATGGTGTGGGATTTCTGCACCCCCACGGTGCTCGTGATGGAGCGCATGACCGGCGTGCCGATCAGCCAGATCCAGCGCCTGCGCGCTGCCGGGGTGGACATCCCCAAGCTGGCACGCGACGGCGTGACGATTTTTTTCACCCAGGTGTTTCGCGACGGTTTTTTTCATGCCGACATGCACCCTGGCAATATCCAGGTCAGCCTGGCGCCGCGCTGTTTTGGCCGTTACATCGCGCTGGACTTCGGCATCGTCGGCACGCTGACCGACTGGGACAAAGAGTACCTGGCGCAGAACTTCTTGGCGTTTTTTCGGCGTGACTACAAGCGCGTGGCCGAACTGCATGTGGAGAGCGGCTGGGTGCCGGCCGACACCCGGGTGGATGCATTGGAGGGCGCGATCCGTGCGGTCTGCGAGCCGCACTTCGACCGGCCGCTCAAGGACATCTCGCTCGGCCAGGTGCTGATGCGGCTGTTCCAGACCTCGCGCCGCTTCAATGTCGAGATCCAGCCGCAGCTCGTTTTGCTGCAAAAAACCTTGCTCAATATCGAGGGTCTGGGCCGCCAACTCGACCCTGAGCTCGACCTCTGGGCCACCGCCAAGCCGTTTCTGGAGACCTGGATGGTCCGCCAGGTGGGCTGGACCGGCCTGGTCGAGCGGCTCAAGAACGAATCTCCGCGCTACGCCCAACTGCTGCCCGAGTTGCCGCGGCTGGTGCACCAGGCCTTGTTGCGGGGCCGTCAGCCGGACGCGGCCACGTTGGCCTTGCTGGCCGAGCAGCGCCGCACCAACCGGCTGCTGCAGGCCTTGTTGTACGCGGCGGTGGGTTTTGTCGGCGGCATGCTGGTCACTCAAATAATGCTGCGCTGGCCGGGCCATTGACAGTCTGAGAGACTGGCGCCGTGCCGCCATTGCCTTGAACCCCAAGCCTGCGCCCAGCGCCCGCTCACCATGCTGCTGACCCTGGTCATCTTCTATTTGCTGGTCACGATCGCCATCGGCCTGTGGGCCGCCCGGCGGGTCAAGAACACCGCCGACTTCGCTATCGCCGGCCGGCATCTGCCGCTGGTGATGATCGTCACCACCACTTTTGCCACCTGGTTCGGCTCCGAGACGGTGCTGGGCATCCCGGCCAAGTTTGTGCAGGGCGGGCTGAACGGCGTGGTCGAAGACCCGTTTGGCGCGGGCACCTGCCTGATCCTGGTCGGGCTGTTTTTTGCCGCCAAGCTCTACAAGATGACCTTGCTGACCATCAGCGACTACTACCGCGAGCGCTATGGCCGCACGGTCGAGGTGGTGTGCTCGCTGATCATCATCCTGAGCTACCTGGGCTGGGTCTCGGCCCAGGTCACTGCGCTCGGGCTGGTCTTCAACCTGCTGTCGGACGGCGCGATCAGCGTGCCGATGGGCATGGTGCTGGGCACCGCATCGATCCTGGCCTACACCTTGTTCGGCGGCATGTGGTCGGTGGCGGTGACCGACTTCATCCAGATGATCATCCTGGTGGTGGGCCTGGCGACCATCGCTGTGTTTGCCGCCAACCTGGCGGGCGGTGCCGACAAGGTGCTGGCGCTGGCCACACAAAAAGACCTGTTCAAGTTCCTGCCTGAGCCCAGCTTCAAGCAGATCAGCTTCTTTCTGGCCGCTGCGATGACGATGATGCTGGGCTCGATCCCGCAGCAAGACGTGTTCCAGCGGGTGATGTCGGCCAAGAACGTCGGTGCGGCGACCAAGGGCCCGGTGATCGGCGGCGTCTGCTACATCCTGTTTGCGTTTGTGCCGATGTTTCTGGTGGTCAGCGCGCTAATCATCATGCCCGAGTCGGCCGCCGCGCTGATCAAAGACGATCCGCAAAAGGTCATCCCGACACTGGTGATGACCCGGATGCCGTTTGTGATGCAGGTGATCTTTTTTGGTGCCTTGCTCTCAGCGCTCAAGAGCACCGCCTCGGCCACCTTGCTGGCGCCCTCGGTCACTTTTGTCGAAAACATCTGGCGCCAGTTCACCCCCCGTATCAGCGACCAGCAGGAGCTGCGCACCATGCGCGTTGCGGTGCTGGTGTTCTCGGTCTGCGTCTGTGCCTATGCCGTGGCGTCGCAGGGCACGCCGATCTACGACATGGTCTCGGGCGCCTACCAGATCACGCTGGTTGGCGCCTTTGTGCCGCTGGTGGCCGGGTTGTACTGGCGGCGGGCGACCACCCAAGGCGCGGTGTTTTCGATCGTGCTGGGCGTCCTGACCTGGCTCCTGCTCATGCTCACGCCGGTGGGCGAGGCCTTTCCGGCGCAACTGGCCGGTCTGGTGATGGCGCTGCTCGGCATGGTGATCGGCTCGCTCGGGCCGCAGGCTGTCCAGAACCAGCACGGCTCACACCACCACGTTGTGGCTACCTGAACGGCAGACCTCTGAACCGCTGCAAGCGGTGCGCTCGCCTATAATTTAAGGTTTTGCGCCAAGGGTTTCGCCATGCCGATCTATGCCTACCGCTGCTCAGCTTGCGGCCATGCGAAGGACGTCTTGCAAAAGATGTCCGACCCGCTGCTGCACACCTGCCCAGCCTGCGGCGCCGAAACCTTCACCAAGCAACTCACAGCGGCCGGCTTCCAGCTCAAGGGCACGGGGTGGTACGCGACGGACTTCAAGGGTGGCCCTGCACCGGCGGCCAACGCTGCTGTGGCTGAGGGTGGTGAGGGCGGCGACAAGGCCAAACCGGCCGACGCGGCTGCAACTCCGGCAGCCGGTACGGCGGGCGCAGCTGCATCGGCACCGGCAACCACCCCTGCGCCTTCGGCAGCTCCATCACCCGCGACCGACGGTGGCCGCAGCGGCAGCCCTGCGTCGGCCCCGGCATCGCAAGGCGCAGGCGGCTCCAGCGCGGGCCACTGACCGCCAGCACACAGAGCACATCACGTGAGAAAGTACATCATTGCGGGCCTGCTGGTCTGGCTGCCGCTGGCGATCACCATCTGGGTGCTGCTGTGGCTGCTCGGGCTGATGGACGGCATTTTCTCGTGGCTGCTGACGATCACCCAGGCCGTGTTGCCGGCCGGTGCCGATGCCTCCATCGAGTCGCTGCGCCACATCCCGGGGCTGAGCGTGCTGGTGATGGTGGCGGTGGTGCTGCTCAGCGGTGTGTTCGTCACCAACATCTTTGGCCAGTGGTGGATGCGGCAGTGGGACCGCCTGATGTCGCGCATCCCGATCGTCAACGCCATCTACAGCTCGGTCAAGCAGGTCTCGGACACGCTGTTTTCGAGCAGCGGCAATGCGTTCCGAGAGGCGGTGCTGGTGCAGTACCCGCACGCAGGCTCCTGGACCATCGCCTTTGTCACCGGCAAGCCCGGCGCCGAGGTGGCCGCGCACCTGGACGGCGACCATGTCAGCCTGTACGTGCCGACCACGCCCAACCCGACTTCGGGCTTTTTCCTGATCATGCCGCGCTCGCAGGTCCGGCCGCTGCATATGAGCGTGGACCAGGCCCTGAAATACATCATCTCGATGGGCGTGGTGGTGCCGCCGCCGCCGGCCCCGCCGGCACCGCTGGTGGCAAGACCGGCTGCCAGCCGAAATTGACGGGGCCTGGCGCTGCTGGCCACAGCGCCCGGTCCTGAGGGCTTGCAACACAGCCCGCACCTCGCCACCGTGTGAGTGCGCCGCGCGCCACCGCCGCGGCACCGCAAACCCAACAAGTCTGGAGCAATGCCATGAGAACCACCTACTGCGGCCTGGTCAGTGAAGCACTGATGGGCCAGACCGTTACCTTGATGGGCTGGGCCCACCGCCGGCGCGACCACGGCGGGGTGATCTTCATTGACCTGCGCGACCGCGAAGGCTTGGTGCAGATCGTCTGCGACCCCGACCGCGCCGAGATGTTTGCCGTGGCCGAAGACGTGCGCGGCGAGTTCTGCCTGAAGGTGGTGGGCAAGGTGCGTGCGCGCCCGGCCGGCACCGACAACGCCAACCTGGTGTCGGGCAAGATCGAGGTGCTGGCGCTGGAGCTGGAGGTGCTCAACCCCAGCGTGACACCGGCGTTTCAGATGGACGACGACAACCTGAGCGAGACCACGCGCCTGACGCACCGGGTGCTCGACCTGCGCCGTCCGGCGATGCAGAAAAACCTGATCCTGCGCTACCGCGTGGCGATCGAGGTGCGCAAGTTCCTGGACGAGCAGGGCTTCATCGACATCGAAACCCCGATGCTGACCAAGAGCACGCCCGAGGGCGCACGCGATTACCTGGTGCCCAGCCGGGTGCACGACGGTGCGTTCTTCGCGTTGCCGCAATCGCCCCAGTTGTTCAAGCAGTTGCTGATGGTGGCGGGGTTCGACCGCTACTACCAGATCGTCAAGTGCTTCCGCGACGAAGACCTGCGTGCCGACCGGCAGCCCGAGTTCACCCAGATCGATATCGAGACCTCGTTCCTGGGCGAAGAGGAGATCCGCGCCATCACCGAGGCGATGATCCGCACCGTCTTCCGCAAGACGATGGGGGTGGAACTGCCGGTCTACGTCGAGATGACCTACGCCGAGGCGATGCACCGCTACGGCTCGGACAAGCCCGACCTGCGGGTCAAGCTCGAATTCACCGAGCTGACCGACGTGATGCGCGATGTCGACTTCAAGGTCTTCAGCGGGCCCGCCACCAGCAAGGGCGGCCGGGTGGCGGCCTTGCGCATCCCGGGCGGCGCCGAAATGAGCCGGGGCGAGATCGACGCCTACACCGAGTTTGTCAAGATCTACGGCGCGCGTGGCCTGGCCTGGATCAAGGTCAATGACGCTCGCAAGGGCCGCGACGGCCTGCAGTCACCGATCGTCAAGAACCTGCACGACGCTGCGGTGGCCGAGATCATCGCCCGCACCGGCGCCTGCAACGGCGACCTGATCTTTTTTGGCGCCGACAAGACCAAAGTGGTCAACGACGCGCTGGGCGCGCTGCGGGTCAAGATCGGCCACAGCGAGTTTGGCCGCGAGCACGGCTTGTTCAACGATGTCTGGGCGCCGATGTGGGTGGTCGACTTCCCGATGTTCGAGCATGACGAGGCGGCCGGCCGCTGGAACGCGGTGCACCACCCGTTCACCGCGCCCAAGGACGGCCACGAGAACCTGATGGACACCGACCCCGGCGCCTGCATCGCCAAGGC